>JBEKTN010000096.1:0-22967 GCA_049516015.1 Isosphaeraceae bacterium
GGCAAGGTGGGCGTGCGGGCTCATGGTGCTTGGGGCCACGAAGTGTTAGAACGACACTTGTAATGGGCGGTTTTCCAGTGCGTTGCGGTCCCCTTGGTCGCTCAGAAGAGCGAAATGGCCGTCAGGGCGGATCGGCTTGCCGATGGCCACAAGTCTTTCATACCCAAGCGATTAGGTTGTGTCCCATGACCTTGTTCAACCCCGTTTTTAATCGCCAGACGCCTTATGGGCGTAAAACGATCAAAAACCCAGGCTGATGAGGGACTGACTCCAGCCGACGAAGCTGGCTCTGTCGTTCTGCGTCAGCCCCAAGATTCTATTGAAACCCAACTGCGACAAGTTATCAGCCCCCGTGGGACGTCCTGGGAGCCGTTTGGTCCCAGGGTAGGGGAAGCCTGTCGGGCGGGAAAAGGCGGAAAACAAGGATTTTCTGAACCGGACGCCTGTCCAGTGCCGGTGATAAGTCGGTCTTGCACAAGCTGGTTCGGGCAGGGGACGGCGGGTTCACCAACCCTCAGTCGATCATCTCGACTCGGGCGCGGTAACCCGACGGCAGCGGCATGGTTTCCAGGCTGCGGCGGACGGACCGGCGCTGCCAGAAGCGGGCGGCCTGGGCGCGGATGACGACGGAACGGCCGGAGACTCGAACCTCGACGGACCGAACGCGGTCGCCCACGGCTTGCTGAACCTGCTTCTCGATCCGCCGCTTGGCCGCGGCCTCTGCCGAAGGGTCGGAGCGGGGCTCGACCGTGATCGAGCTGCGGGATCCGGCGGGTTCGTCGCGCGAGCCCGTCGGGCCCAGAAGCCGGCCGAACATGGTTGACGAGCTGCGCGGCGGGGCCGGCCGGGAGACGGCTGGGGCGGAGGGCTCGCTCAGCGGTCGCGCTGAACTCGCGCGGGGCGGACGGGGAGCCGCGGAACGATCGGCTGGCAGACGTTCCGATCCGAGTTCGGCGGGCGGCTCGTCGGGAATTGACTCCAAGGTGAGCGGCATCAGAGATCGGCCGGTCAATGCCGGATCACGGCCGGCGGGTGGTAGCTCCTCGATGGGTGGCAACAAGGAAGCGCCCGAAGTCGATGGGGCCGTGGGTGCGGTCGAGTCAGCGGCCCCCGTTCCCGCGACAGGCCGGGGCCGGTTCGGACGCGTTCCTGGGCGAGACGGCACGGGCGCAGTCACGCCGGGTATGACAAGCAAAGGACGACTCTCGGCCGGGGCGGCCTGAGCGGGTTTGCCAGTGGGGCTGGAATCGGGACTGGAGTTAGAGCCGGAGCCGGTAGCGGACCGGGGTCGCGGCGTGGCGGGAGTCGGCGCCGTTGCGGGAGGCTCCAGGGCCGGCGGCGTCAGCGGCGGCGCCTGATCCTGGGCCACCGCCAGGCCGGCGCAGAAGAGCAGTCCAGACAGTCCGCCAGCCAAGACGCCCCTGGTCATCGCCACCCTCGCGTTCCGGACCATCCGCCCCGACAACAAATCCTGACTCATCTGGATTCATCGGCTCGACGATCGAGCTTCGCCGCCTTTTTTTCCCGTCGATGATTCGATTCGTCGTTGTCAGGTCTGGTCAATGCGGCATGACCGCGCCGGCACAACTCGCGACATGGCAAGGAGCAAGAATTGCCAGGCCGATTGGTGAGCTGGTAAGCTCGCCGCTTTGATCGCGAGTTCTGCCATCCCGGCTGGCTGGCGACGAGTTGTAACCGGGGACCACCAGGAAC
This sequence comes from Isosphaeraceae bacterium, assembly GCA_049516015.1. Classification (GTDB taxonomy): domain Bacteria; phylum Planctomycetota; class Planctomycetia; order Isosphaerales; family Isosphaeraceae; genus Aquisphaera. The sequence goes on from JBEKTN010000096.1 coordinate 1,714, forward strand.
CATGCCCACCGCACAGCAAATCATCGCGGCGCTTCGGCTCGAGCCCCATCCGATCGAAGGGGGATACTTCCGCGAAACCTATCGAGCCAGTGGGTCCGTACGATCATCGGACCTGCCGCCCGGTTACCCGCGAGAGGGTGCGCGAAGTCTGGGCACTTCCATCTACTACCTGCTGACTTCCGAGACGTTCTCGGAGCTGCATCGCCTGCCTACCGAGGAGGTCTTTCACGTGTACCTGGGCGGGCCGGTGAGCATGCTTCAGCTCTTTGGCGGCGGCATGGGCCGGGAGCTTCTGATGGGCGCTGACATCCTGGGAGGGCAAGAGCCTCAGGTCGTCGTGCCAGCCGGCGTCTGGCAGGGCTCGATGCTCGAGCCAGGCGTGGAATTCGCTCTGCTGGGGGCGACGATGGCTCCCGGGTTCGACTACGCCGACTACGAGCAAGGCAGCCGAGCGGAACTGCTTGCCCAATATCCTTCCCACGCGGCGATGATCACTCGCTTGACCCGGTTATGAACAACCCCAAAATGTCTGTCCTTCGTCCCCACAGACAGCGATCAATAATCCGCCGTTCTGAACTCGTGGGTAGACAGGGCCAGCACCGCGCCGGTCATCACAAGTGAAGATAGGATCGAGAGATGCGGTGAGAACGTTGGTCCGGATTCGACGAGTTTGTAGACCGACGGCTTCTCGAAATGCTCTTTCGCGTTCAAGGCGTTGAAGAGGATCAGACCCGCGTCAATGGGCTTGGGTGTAATCCAGTAAGACGCCTGGGCCAAAGCGACCGTGGAAGCTGGAAGATACTGGGATTGCGGCATCTGGCGAGCCATGACGCTGCCATAGTTGATCCCCCATGCCAGAAGCCAGAAGAGGATGCAGCCGAAAACGCACGCCACGGTACTGCGGGTGACCACGGCGAGCAGGACCGAGAAGCTGTAAAAGATCGCGAACTGGATCAAGAGCAGGGGAACGCACCACCAGTACGCCACGTCCCAGACCTTGGTCCGAACCCCCAGCGCAAGCCACGTCAGGGCGACGAAGACGACCAGTTGAAACCCGACGAAAGCCAGGACACCGAAGTACTTGCCGAGTAGCAGTTGCCATCGAGGGATGGGCTTGGCGAGCAGGACCGACGCCGCACTTGGGTCCAGGAACGTCGGGAGGAATCCCGCGGTCCACACCAGGGTCAGCAGCAATCCGCACGTGCCGGCGATGCCGCTGGCAAGGATCAACTGCAAGAAATGGACAGCATCGCTCCGCTCGCGGCTCACAGGAATGGAAACGGCACCAAACGCCAGGGTCATGCGGCCGCTGATCGTCTCGACTCCCTCGCGTCGCGCCAGGGCAGGATCGGTTTCGAGGGGAAGCCGAACTTGTTGATTCGCACCAGCCGAGGTGACAAAGGAGTGGTCCGGGGGTGGTGGCAGAAAGAACGCCGGCTCGCTATCACTATGAAGTGCCACGTCTCCCGACACGTTCACGCTCAGGCAGAACACAACACATATCGCGGTGACCACCAGCATCATCCAGCAGACTCCAGACGCCAGAGCTTGCCGGAACGTGTCTTGGATCAATTGCTTCAAGAAGCCGAGGTTGCAACGAAGATTCACGGTGCGCTCCCGTCAAGATCGATAAACTTTCCCCAAGGCCGCTTCGAGAGTCCGCACGCCGCCCGTGTCCGGATCGCGCAGCAGGGAGGCCAGGGAACCGAGATAGGCGAGCCGTCCCTCGACGAGAACCGCCAGCCGGTCGCAAATCTGCGCCACCTCGCCCAGGGCGTGCGAAACGACGAGCACGGCTTTTCCCGCGTGCCGCTGCTCGTCGATGATGTCCTGGAGCAGTCGCCGCGCGCCCAGGTCAAGTCCCTCCATCGGCTCGTCGAGGACGAGCAACTCGGGCTCCGCGATCAGGGCCTGCGCGAGGGCCAGGCGCTGGACCATCCCCTTGCTGAAACGGGCGATCGGTTCGTGGGCACGGTCGGTCAGCCCCATCTTCTCGAGCAGCGCGGGCACGCGAGCTCTCAAGACCGAGGCCGGAACCAGTGACAACTGGCCACAAAACCCGAGGAGCGCGGCGGCGGTCAAGTAACGGGGAAATGCCTGATTCTCGTGCATGTAGCCGACGCGGGCGAGGGTGCTCCGCTGTGATATCGGGCGACCGAGCCGGAACACACGGCCCCCACTCGGATGGCACAAGCCCAGAAGGATCTTGAGCAAGGTCGTTTTGCCGGCCCGGTTGGGGCCCAGAAGTGCAAGCACCTCTCCGGGTTCGATCCCCAGGCTGACCCCACGCAAGGCCTGGATCATTCGGCCGCGATGCATCGGTGTCCGGTACGTCTTCACAACATCCACAAACTCGGCAGTGAGAGTATGCATGGTTACTTGATCAGTGCGATTTGCACACCGCTTTCCAGAATGGTGGTAAACGCATTCACCATGTTCGCAGACATCTGCGCGTCTGTGCCGGTAACGATCTGACTGGCCGCCAGCGGAGTGGAGGCACTGCCCTGGGTCCCGGCCTTGTATTGCATCGTTTGCAGAGTCGAGAGCGCCCCACTGGCGTTCGGGCCCTGGAACACGGGACCAAAGCCAAGGGCGTAGAGCCGGAAGGGGTTTCGCGTCGTGCCGTAATCGGTGACGCACTGCGTGATGAGCGAGTAGATCTGGCTCAAGACCGACGAGTCGTTGATGTCCAAAGGCGTCACCGAGGGATACTCGCTACTATTCGGTCGGTTCATATCATAACGTACTTGGTAATACTTGTAAGTTCCGGCATTCACCAGCGAGGCGGTCGCCAGGCAGTTCGGCAGACCGTCGGTCTCGAAGATGATGACCTTCTGGGCCCCCTTTCGTCCCATTCCCCCGGCCATGCCGGTTGGGAAGGTGATGGGGGAAGATGTGACGAAGGTCCGCAAGGTGCTATCCGAGGACGGAGTGACCGCGAGCTGGTTGTAACAGAGCATGAGGGCCATGGCAAAGCTGGTATCGCCTTCCGCGCGAGGCGTGTCCCAGAAATTGGCCGAGGGGATCATTCCGGTGGCCGGGTCCGGATCGTAGGGCGTCACCTCGGTATTGTTTGGGGATCCGTCGGCATTGATGGTCGAGAAGGGATACACGAGGGCAGATGTCGCGTAGTTGTAGTTCGTTCCCATCGGGCAGCTCACACAGTTGAGCCGACCGGCCGTGTCGCTCGCGGAGCTGCGCGGCCAACTGTAAGGAACGACCGTGACCCAGTCGTTGGGATGGTTTGTCTGCACTGTGTTGATTGTCGCCACGTAGGCCTCCTTGGCCGTATAGATCGGTGCCTCGTAGCTATCGCCAGGTTGCATAGGAAAATAGTTATTTACGTTGTTGTCCATGTTATAGTTCTGCAGATAATCGACCATCGTGATCGGGCTGAACCAGTAGCGCAGGTTCGGGCGCAGCGGGTTATCCGTGTAGTTCATGTACTGGGGCGCGGACGGAGGATTCGATTGAGCCATGGTGCCCCAGCTAAAGTCACTCCCGTAACCGGCCATGCCGCTGATGTCCTGGTAATTGCCAGCGGAAGTCTGTCTGAACCCTAAAACATGGTCGATGAATTCGACCCAGAATCTCTGGTCGGTGCTGCCATAGCTTGGCCAGCTGCCGGTGATCGCGGTCGGGATCGAGCCATAGTACTTGACGCGGCCCGCTCGTAACTGACTGGGAAAGGGGTTCGGCGACTGGGCGATCCACGTCAGGAACGCGTTGTAATTGATTGTATAGGTGGAGCCTCCGGGCAAGTCCAGTGACCCGGAACTGTTGAGCAAGGCGGGATTGCTGGGGTTGGGATTGCTGGTGGTGCCGAAGAAGCGGGACCGCCAATCCCCAGAAAACTTGCCATTGCTGCTCCCCGCCGGATAAGCCCTATTGAACAGCCGGCAGACGGCATAGTAGATCGGTGCACTGTTGCTGCTGCCCGCGACGTTGCTGTTGGCCGGCACGAACTTACTGGTTGGAGTGTAGGGCACACTTGGCGGTGTGGAGGGCCCGCCACTCGGCGAATTCCCGTTCAACCACTTCTGCAGGTTGGCCAGGCCGACACTCGGTCCCTGAAGCAGCCAGGTGCTCCAGTAACCCGCGAGAGTGTTCTGGTCGGTCGTATTGGTAATACCGAGCAAGTAGAACCAGCCCGTGGAACCAGTCAGACTACTTGGGATGGTGGTGTTACGCGGATCGGGCGGCCAGATGAAGAAGGTCTTGCCGTAATATCCAGGCCCCTGGGTGTAACCGCTAAGCTGACAAGCGGAGTTGCTATAGTCCACTTGCGTCCAAACCAGTGGGAGGCCGCCGGGCCCTGAATTATCGAGCGAGCCATTGTTGTAGGCAGAGTAGCCGTCCAGTTCCCAGAAGACGTTCGTTGAGCTGCTGTTAAACACATCCTTGACATCAGTGGCATACGTGGTGGTGCTGCCCGACTTGAAAAGAGGAACGTCCCCACCCGGCACGGAGGCATACGACGTAGGGGGAAGCACCGGCGATCCAGAGGATGGCGGACTCCAGGTGTTGCCTCCGTCCGAGCTGGTATAGGAATCGAAAGCGCGGATCAGGGTCGATGCGTAGGCGGCGTTTTGATAGAAGTTGTTCACGTATGTTCTGGCGTAGGAGGAGTTCGGGGCCGTCGTATTGCTGGGAGAGATCGTATAGCTGTCGTCGCCCGAGGTTTGATTGGTGGTGGGTCCTTGGAGGCCGGCGTTGCTCGACGAGTATTGGCCGAACGTCGGTACGAGGGGGTCGGGATTGTTGGTGGTGCGCGAGGACGTATACCAATCGAAACCCAGGCAGGTGCCCATGCGCATCGAGCCCGATAGGTCCATCACCAGGGCGAGGTCGCGGGGGCGATGGACCGCCTGGGCGGTCGCGGAAAGGTTCGGCAGGAGATGCGTTCCGAAAACTGCACTGAAGGCGGCCGGCGAGCTGCTCGTCGTGACCGTGGCCGAGACCGCGGTGGTAGGTGCGCCGGTCGTGGGCGGGTAATTGGCGGCAAACGACTGCGTGGTCTGGCTGTAGTCGTAGGAGCCATAGGTTATCTGCAGTTGCGACGCCTGAATCGGCTTACCCAGGACGCGGTTATAGCTCAAGATATTCTGCGCGTTCGTTGTGGCTCCACTCTGGTTGTAGTTGCCTACCGACGATCCATTAAGGCTTCGCGAAGCGGTGAGCGCGACAAGGTCGGCAGCCTGTTGCGCTTGTGTCTTCGAAATCGCCACCATTCCCAGGTCGATCGCCAGGGCCAGGAAGGCGAGCTGGGCCACGATCGTGAGTGCGACCAGTGGCAGGACGGTCCCTCGACGGTGCCGAGGCCGGCCAACGTGCGACATTGCGGAGATAACCATGACCACATTCTCCTGGCAAGATTGTCCAGTAAAGGTTCGTCGTACCGGTGCTTTGTCTCGAATCAATGTCCACGCAACAAATGACGGAGCAGCCTTTCCAGGGCGTCACGTTCCTCCCTCGCACAACATGGTGACACCGCTGGTTATGACGAACGAGGTTGGCATGTGTATAAATGGCACGATGTTCATGAATTTGTACGTGCCGGAAACAGTTACCGTGATCGGATCACCCGGTTGCAGGCTGTTGACCGGGGTCGAGACACCCAGGTGGGTTCCGGTCACGGTCACAGTGAAGTTGCTAAAATCCTTGGTTTCCCCCGCCATGTAGGTGGTTACGATACTCTGAACGCTTGTGGTGATCGTCGTGCTCGTGTTGTTCGCCAGGGCATAACGGCAGCCTTCCCGGGCGGCGTTGTTGAGCAGGTTCCAGTCCATCAAGAGCCGGGCATACTCGAAAACGCCGAACACAATCATTGCCACCAATCCAATGACCACGCCGGCTTCAACCAGCGCGCCACCCCATCTTCGGCCAGCGTGGAGCCTGCGGATCACCATGGCTCGTTCTCCTCAGGGCGCCGTGAGAGTCTACTCGGCGGGAAGGTATGGCGTGATCTGGAATGGTGAATCGACCATCGACGCCCAGGTCACGGTCACGGATAGACGGCTCATGTTCGTGACCTGTGCCACGGGGCTCAGGCGAATACTGCTGTAGGGAACCTGAACGCCGATCTGGTAGACATCAAGCTGCGACATTCCCGTGGGGTCCGTGACACTAGGTTGCGTGAGATCAGTAAAGGTCATGGTGAAAAGTTCCCGGTTGGCGGTGCTGTCCCAGCATGTCCAACCGGTTGTGTTCGCAGGCAGGGAGATCACGGGGGCTATCACTGTGGTCGTGTGACCTTGACCGAAGGCCGTTGGCTCTGCGCTCTGAAGGTAGCCGAGTAGGTTCGTCGTGACGTTACTCGTCGTGACGTTGTAAAGAGGGTCCTGCCCGAGGGAAGCGTCACGAGCGGCTTCACGCGCGGAGTTCCACATGACCTCCGCCACTTGTGTGATCCGGCCGACCTCCCACAACCCGCTCAGCACCAAGACCATGAGCGGCAAGCAAACAGCCAATTCTACGGCCGCCGAACCAAGCCGGCGCTCTTTCGCGGCTGGGTGACGCCCCATGATGTACTCTCCAGGCATAGGTTGGTCCCCGCTCGACTCTGCATCTCCCTCTACCTTTCTTCCTAAGTCGTGAATGCACTCACGTCAAGTAAAGGGGAAGGAGTTCCCGTTCCAGGCGACACCGCGTTGTGCCTGGGCGACGAAAAGATGAAATAGAACACACTCCGCGGGTTGCCCATGCTCAGGACGGAGGGGAGGGCAGCCGGCACCTGGCAGGCCGGTTGGACGATTTGGGCCCGCTGGAGGCAGGGAAATTCGACTGGGCCGACGGACCGGAGGGGTGGCTCCGAATTCCTTGCATTACATCTGTCCGGAGACACCAGGATTGATCATGATGATCGTCGCTGCGTTGCCAGATCCTCCTTCTTGCTCAATCAAGGCCGCGACTTCATGAAATTCGCTCTCCCCGTCTTTTCCGCATTTGTGGTGAGTGCGACCCTGGCGGTTGTGCCGGCGCAGACACGTGCCGAAAACCGAGCCGTTCCATCGCCCGCGGCGGTCTGGCCGGCGGACTGGGAGAGGCCGGAGTGCGCGACCTGATCGCCTTCCTGACATCGGCAAGGTGAGCTGCCTGAGGCTGGGCGACTCCTGGGCGCCGGTGACCCTTTTCACGCATCCAGAATTGGCTGGAGAAAGATGCAGCCAGGATCGCCGCAAGCTTTTTCATACCTGAGGACTCAACCTCCGTCGGCGGCCTTTGCTTGCTTGAACGGCACCTCGCGGTAGGTGAGGGCCCACTCCTTCATGAAGCGAACTCGCGTGGGAACCACTCGGTAGAGGATGAAGTCCGGATTCTCAGGGTTGACCATATAGTTGCGAATATGGGGATTGCTGTCCCAGATTTCTGCCTTGATCGCCTGGTCGGTGACGACCTCCGCCACGCCGGTGATGCGCACCTGGTCATTATGGCCGTCGAGATAGCAAATCTCGACGCGCGGGTTGGCCTCGATCTCGGCGGTCTTGCTGTAAGATCGAAGGTTGGCGATGTAAACGGTGAAACCGTCGGTCTTGACCGGCGCGATCGGCCGCAGCCGGGGCTGGTCACCCTCCACGGTGGCCAGATAAGGCAGTCGATCAGCGTAGATTACCGAGAGTGCCTGCTGCACCAGTTCAGAAGGATTGACATGGTCGGCTGAAGGCGTTGGCATGATTCGCCCTTGATCTTGTTCCCGGACCAAGCCGCCGCAGGTTCGGAAAGGGCGGCCGACCCCTCGGGACGCGTCTCCCGCGCGGGAGACAACTCCAGATCGGGTCAGCGGAGACCCGTGGTTCCCCGCAACCAATTCCTGACTATCTGAGCAGAAGAGCGGCCAGTCGTACAAGAGGGATGCAGCCGGCGGTCCCGCACGATTCACCCTATTGTGAGATCCTGTGCTGCTGGGCAGCCGTCTTCTCGGCCGCCCTTGCCGGGGGAGGCGTTCAGGGAGGCCAGACCATCGGCCGTTCCGACAAGATCGGCGCCTACCCCGCCAGCCGCCCCTATGCTCCGGCCGATCTTGCCGCGACCATCTACCAGAGCCTCGGAATCGATCCTGCCACCGAGATCCGCGATCGCCTGAACCGACCGGTCCGGCTGTGCACCGGCGAACCGATCGCGCCGCTCTTCTCCGCGGCGCGAACCGTCGGCTGGGCCGGCGAATCCGATCCAGCGGATCGACTCGATGGCGCGAGCTGTTTTCAGGCCGCTGCGCTGTCGGCCTCGGCGGTCTCTTCGGGGTGATAGACCAGCAGGTTGACCCGGTGAAATTCTTCGTGGGTGATCTCGAACGGCTCGGCGTTGATCGCCCAGAGGTCCTCGATCAGTTCGTCGATGCCACTCTCGGGTTCGTCCCAGGTCACCACCAGGACGTCATCGCCGCGGGCCTGGATCTCGAGTCCAAGGTCAAGCAAGTGAGTCTCGATGTCCACCCGGTGCTCCGGGCTGACCGTGAACGTCCAGCGAATCATTTCGATCGAGAGTGAGTTTTCGGGCGAATTCACCGTACCATCCTCCTTGAACCTCGAGATCCTGGATTCTTTCATTCCCATCGGCCGGACGAGCAATCACCTTGAAAAAAGACCCCAAGACCCCCGATGATCGATTCGAATCGGCCACGAAGAGAACCCGGGGCAGCGCCAATGCCGGTGCATTTCCCTTCCGGCTCAACTTTCTTCCGCGGCCTTCCGAGCTGGGTATCAATGGCCTGAAAAGCTTGGGCCGCGACTGGTAGAGAAAAGTAGAGAAAAGCGGAGTTCAGGGAGCCATCAATGCCTGCGTGGGATTCCGCACTCTTTCGTCACAAGTTCTAATCTGGCAATGACAAACACCCGAGCAGTTGTAAACGACCGACCATCCCGTTTGTTCAGTGCGCAGCAGGAGGCGCTCCAGCGTTCCTTGGGGTGGAACTGGCTCTTTCGTCTCACGCTGGCTGAATTCGGGTGCCGGGATGCAGGTCGATCTATGAAGTGTCATCCCCTTGAGGGAGTCCGGCGTTCCCTAACTCCTTCTTTTGCGCTTCGCTCAGGTTCCACGGCAAGAACAGTTGGACATTCTCCGGGACCTTGCCGCCGGCCGCCGCGCAGTGCTCGAAATACCACGTCAGCCATTTCCGCGGTGATGCGGTTCAGGGCATCGCGATGGCGACTCTTCCAATACCCGGCCTGCTGGCGGAGTTTGAGATTCTCGGCTTGCAGGCGATGGACTTCGGCGCGCAGCTCAGCCACTTCCGGGCTCGAGTTCTCCACTGGGGAGACCAACTCCAGGAGGAAGTGACTGGGAAGACAGACTTGTGCCACTTGGCCGTCCATGACCATCTTGGTTTAGCCGAAATCCCCAAAAGGAAAAGGGCTGGTTCTTTTTCATCCAGAACAGAAGACCCAGAAAGAACGGGATGGGCAAAGGTTTACTGGGGATCTAGGATTCGAACCTAGACTAACTGATCCAGAGTCAGTCGTGCTACCGTTACACCAATCCCCAAGAGATTCGATCGTGTTCGATCGAGTAAATAAGATGGTACGAATTTCCGGTTTCGGTTGCAAGCCGGGACGGAAAGGTGAACTGGGGTTGGGTTTCGGTTTCGGACCGGGCTCAAAGGCTGGGGTTGGAGAACTCGTTGAGAGGAAGGGTCACCGGGACTTGATGGCGGGAACTGCGGGCGACGGCTTCGGTGAATTGCATGTAGCGGACGCCAGTGGCGAAGCTGGTGTGCGTCACAGGACGCTCACCCAGAATCGATGCCACGAAGTCGTCCTCGACACGCCAGCCGCCTTTCAACTCGTCGGGTATCGGTAGAAGCTGCAATGCCTCATCAGACCGACGGGCACCACGGATCTCGTCCCGGAGGAAGTCGTAGATCAAGGTGCCTTCACTGCCGTACAGGGCCGCCGACATCGCCTGCTCGTGCCAGAGCACTGCGCTCAGGCGATAGACCCCACTGGAGCCGTCTTCCTGAGTGGTCAGGACATGGAGACTGTCAGGCGTGCCCACCCGCACAACCTTGCCAAGCTCGGGGTCGCGACGCCGCGGGATGATCTTGGAAGCGTACGCCATCACGCGATTGGCCGGGGCGACCCAGCGGAGCACGGTCTCGTAGAGAATTCCCAGGGTCAGCGAGTTGAACCCGGAGTAGCGAGTCATCTGCCGCCAGCCCATCGAGGTCTCGGGGTCGGCCAGGTCGCTGGTCAAGCTCTGAACGTGAAGCTCGCACAGGCCGCCGATGTAGCCGTCGGTGATCAGCGAACGAACAAAGGCTTCGCCGGTCAGGCCATGAGGGCTGGGGACGATCATCGCCGTGAGGGTGGGACATTCCCGCGACTTGTCAAGCATCCGCTGCGCTTCGCGAGCGTTCATGGCCATCCGGGCCTGAGTCAGCACGTGCTTGCCAGCGTCAAGAGCAGCCAGCGTGACGGGACAGTGCAGATAAGGCCAGGCGCCGATCACCACCGCGTCGATTTCACGGTCGTCGATCAACTCTTCCCAGTTGGCATAGATGCGCGGAATGTCGAACTCACGGGCAACCCACGCCGCGGACTCTCTGTGCCGGTTGCAGATGGCGACGACCTTGACTCCAGGTAGCCGCCGGAAGCCGGGCAAGTGCCTGGTTCGGGAAACCTGTCCGGCACCGACGATGCCGATTCGCAATACGCCCTGACTTATCATTCCGCCCGTCCGGGGATCGTGCTTGCGTCGGGGTGCATGGTAACTCGGAACCAGGGTCAAGAAGGCCGATGAAGCTACTCTATCGATTTCCGATCGGACCTGCTCTCACGATGATTGTAGAACAGTCCGAGGATCCATCCAAGAGGTAGGGAGACCTCTCGCCTCGCCTGGGTGTGGCTCACGGAAGACTGCAAGATTGCTTGCCGCACGTCGTGTGCGAGTCCCGTCCGGCCCGTTGCTCGCGCTCTGGGGAGTTATCGGCCGGGCCTGACGCCGTCATCGTAATTCGCGCCGGCGTATCCGCCAAAGTACAAAGTCTTGGTTCGGTCAACATCGTACGTGGGACGCTGGACGACATTGGTCGTATCGGGTTGCGGTTGATACGACCGATCCGAGGCACAGCCGGCGACAAGCGGTCCGACGGCGAGGGCAAGCCCGATCAGGCAAACGCGTCCAGCAAACGAAGCAGTTCGGGACATCGTCGTGTCTTCCTCGATCGTATCGGTCCGGTATCTCGAAACATCAATTTGTATCGGAAGAACCATGCTGTTGGATCGAGGATTCCTGTCCCTGTAGGATGACTGTGGCCAGCGGGAACGTAAGGTCCTGTCCTGTCAGTGGGTTGCCAACATGAGCTTGCTGACGTGCTGGGCGGGTGTGGGACGGGGCTGGTGCCGGGAAACTCAGGGAGAAAATCCTCAAGTTTTCCCGGGACTGGCCAAGCCGGAAATCCCGACGTAATCGATTCAAGCCCGGGAATGAGCAAGGCCGATCGAAAGGCTGTCTCGGCCTGTTCGGAGGGGCCTCTGGCGGCTTTACCGGCTGGTCATACCATCCTGCTTGGTGGTTGGGGATGATTCTTCCGGATCACGCTCGATTCGGCCGCTTGAGCTTGGGGTTTCTGCTCGCACTTCTTGTCGTGGTGCTCGTAGGTGTCCAGGCAGGGACCAACGATCGTCAGGCCAAGGCTCTGGCCGATCGGTTCTGGCGTCCCGGCGTGCCGGTTTCCGTCGCTGTGCGGGACGGGCAGGCGAAGTTCCGGGTGCCGGCATCGGGAGCTGGATCGGAGGTTCTGGTCATTGTCTCGGCACTGGCGTACTCGCCTGGGCCCTACCCCATCCGCCTCGATGCGGCTCCGGCGACGGACGCGGGGCTTCCCGATCAGGTCGCGGCCTCACCCTCGCGACCGCCGAAGCTGCGTTCCGTCACTCCCGAGCCGATCAGAGAACCTGTCGCCGGATTACCCGCCTTGAAGCGGGACTTCTCTCTGATGGTTCGCGACGGTGACGTTGCGAGTGCTAGCAATTACCTGGCCGTTCGAGGCGTGCTCCGCGCTGTCGGCAAGCGGGTGCAAGTCTACGTCGCGTCCGAGGATGTCGGGCAGGTCGATCCGGAACTGCTCAAGGACCTGGTCGCGACTTTCGACGACCGGATCTTCCCGGTCGCCGCGGCGTCGGTCGGGCTGGCTCGTGATGTTGACGGCGACGGGAGATTCACGGTGCTGCTTTCGAGCTGGCTCAGCCGGCTGGGCAGTGGCAGGAATGCCGTGGAGGGGTTTGTGCGAGTGTCCGATCTGGACCTCGCGTTCTCTGCTCCCTTCGGCAACCGTTGCGACATGATGTACCTGAGCACCAGCCTCAAGCCGGGTCCCCATCTGCGGACCGTCTTGACCCACGAATACATGCATGCCGTCGTTTTCTGTGGAAAATCCCGAGCGACGGACGGAGTCGGGCCGGTCGTACTCGAGGAAGAGGGCTGGCTGGATGAGGCTCTCGCTCACCTGGCCGAGGACCAGCAGGCTTTTTCGCGCTCCAACATCGACTACCGCATCAGCGCCTTCCTGTCGCAGCCCGAACGCTACCAGCTCGTGGTGGAAGACTACTATGCGGCCAACCTGTTCCGCAGCCATGGCAATCGGGGAAGCACTTATCTTTTTCTGCGGTGGTGCGTTGACCAGTACGGTCCAGAGCTGATGCCGGCCTTGATCCATTCGCGGCTGCGCGGGACTGCGAACCTGGAGGATGCCACGGGTTGTTCGTTCGCCGAGCTCTTTCGCCGCTGGTCGGTTGCTTTGTTCATGAGCGGTCTTGACCCGGCATCGAAGTCGGACCAGCGGGGAACCTACCGATCGGTGGACGTGCGCAACCCGCTGGAGGACTGGGAGCTTGCCGGGCCCAGGGTCAGTTACGTGGCGGCGGGAGGTCGCGCGGACTGCTGGTCCGCGACCGGCACCAGCAGTCATTTCGCCGTGGTGCGGGGAAGCTCGACGGGCGCGGTCGAGGTTACCGTCTCCGGGCCGCGGAGCGCAGATCTCCAGGTCACGGCCGTCCCCTTGCCCGCCGGCATGGCGAGACTCGAACTCTCGGCAAGAGCCACCACCGCGGCGGACGGCGATCTTCGTCTGCGGGCCACGATTCGCGAGCGGAACAACGAGCCCGTACGCCTGACCGCGCTGGCGTGGGAGCCGCTGATACCACCGGCAGATTCTCTTGTGCAAGAGTTCCGTCACGGGCAGCTCGACATGCTGGGCATTGCCTCCAGCTTCGGAACCTCGGCCCTCGCCGGGGGCGCGGCACTCCGCTCGAAGGCGATCCGGATGAAGGGCGTTCATCCGGGAACGGGGCCGCTGATCGTCAAGCTGGTCGGCACGGACGTCAAAGGCCGCCGCGTGGCCGCCTGGAGAGAGATCGACAACCTGGATCCCGAAAGCGAGACCAGCCTCCTTCGCCCACTTGCCGGAAATGTCCGCTAAAGGGCCATCGGCAAGCCGCATCGCAGCGCACCCCAAGGTCCCCTTCCAGAATCACTTGCTCTGAATCGCCACCTTCTTTATGATGACCCGATACGGGTAAAGTAAGTCATACGGGCATTCCTGAATTGTTTCAATTCCGGCAGGAAAGCCCACCTCTCCAGCCCCCCCCCCCCCCGGCGAAGCGTATGCTGCAAACGCTTGCTGCTCCCGGAGGGCGAAGAAGGCCGAAGAAATGAACACGATAGATTACGTGTATCGCTTCGATCCCCACAATCCCAGCACCAAGCCGCCTCCCCCCGACGCCGAGGCGGCGCGTAAGTCTCTGGAGGATGGCAACCGGATGTTCGCCCGGTGGATGTCCAGTTGCAGGACGGGCACTTTCACGAGGGGGGATGAGCAGTGCCACGTCGTCCAGTGCAACGGGCTGGAAGTTGGCATGGTGCGGAAGGAGGGGGGAGTTCCCAAGCAAGCTCCCTTCGCCGTGGTGATCGGCTGTTCGGACGCTCGGGTGCCGACGGAGATGCTCTTCGGTCAGGGCTTCAACAACCTGTTCGTGATCCGGGTCGCCGGCAATGTGCTGGGCGATGTCTGCCTGGGCAGTGTTGACTTCGCGGTCGAGGCTCTGAGTGAGAGCGTGAAGGTCCTGGTCGTGCTGGGGCATGGCGGCTGCGGCGCTGTGACCGGTGCGGTCGACGCCTACTTGCGGCCGCTGAAGTACTGGTCCAAGACCACCACTCCGGCCTTGCGATCGATCCTCCAGAAGATTTTCGTCTCGGTCCGAGAAGGGGCAAACGCGCTGGAGACGGTCTGGGGTCCGGATGCGCGCGGGAAGCCGGGCTTTCGTGATGCCTTGATCGAGACGGCGGTAGGACTGAACGCCGCGCAGGCGGCCTTCGCCCTGCGCCAGGAATTGGAGACCGCCGGCCGCTGGGAGATCGAGGTGATCTACGGGGTCTACAACCTGTTCAACCACCAGGTCACGATGCCCCATAATCCGTTCGTGGCGCCATCAGACAAGAACGTCAACCTTGCCCACGCGCCGACCAACCCGAGAGAGTTCACGTCGCTGGCCCTCCAGATGGCGGAAATCCTCAAGCCGCACCAGGAGAGCACGAAGCCTCTCGAAACTGTGGAAAAGGAGATCGTTGTCCAGCTTTCCTCGTCCACTGCGCAGTCAGATGGTCATCCTCCGCATGCCGCAAAGGTCAGCGAGAATTGACGCGTGCCGCGACCTGTCAACGTGCTCGCCTGATCTCTCCCCCAGGCAAGTGATCATCCCGGTCCTCCCTCGTGCTGGGGTTCAGTGGCAGACATGCATACTTCTACCGTCCGCGACGACGCGTTGCTCGAATCCGCGACTCATGATGCCGACCTGCACACTCTGAGCGAGGTGATCGAGCACGCCGGCCACCTGCTGCCGGCCCAGGGGCCGATCACGGTCTTCATCCATCACAACACGCTCCATGGGTTCGAGGATCTGCCGTTCAACGAGGCGGTCCAGAAAGCGGCGTACGTCTTCGGGTGCCAGCCCTATCTGAGCGAGGACAGATACCGCCAGGAATTGATGCGCGGGCGGATCCGGTTCGCCGAGTTGAAGGAGGCGCTGGAACACGACCTGGGAGACCGGGCGGGGGAGAAAGTCCCCTGCTTCGGCACGCGGCTGGACCTGCGTCTGGCGATGCTCCAGAACCCCCTGCGTACCGGACCAACGGAGGAACTGGTCTGGTATGTTGCCGAGGCGAACGCCCTGCGGCGCATCCGGCGGGATGTCTCCGCCGCGGACCGCGCGCGGTTGATCGCCGAGACCCGGAGGTGGGTAATCAGGGACCTTCGCGGGTTCGACGAGACCAGTCGCAACGGCTCGTCGAACCCCGCGGGCGATCGCACCATTCCCGACAGTCTCGCCGAGCTTCTTTTCCGCTTTGGCAAGTCGAAGATGGAGTATTGGAGCGACGAGGATTGGGAGAGTCTCACGCTGCAGGCCCTCTGGCGAGTGTGTTGCGATGGGGTCCGGGATATACCATCGTTCACCACACCGCCGCCCCTGGCGGTCCGGCACCGGGACGTGCTGCTTGAAGCGACCGGCGTGGACACGGACTTGCTCGTCGACGATCGGCTGATCCCGCTCAGCGCCGCGTTCCTCGATCAGGGTTTCGCCCACTGGCAGTTGCCCCGGCGTGACGAGGGGTTCTACCGCGCCTTCTGCTCCTTGTACCGCCTGCCCTGGGGACCGCCGGACCGCTGGATGCGCGGGCTTGCCGAAGAGGTTGGCCGCCTGCTGGACGAGGGGATCGGACCGCTGGAATCGGCCCTGGAATCACTCAGGATCCTCGGTGTCGCCAAGGAGGAGTGGGAGCGGTACGTGTCCGCCACGTTGCTGGCGCTCCGGGGCTGGGCCGGAATGGTCCGCCAGATCGAGGCTCGCGGCGACCGCGTGGTTCGCCCCGTGCCCCAGGGCAGCCTTGTCGAGTTTCTGGCTATCCGGCTCCTGCTGGACCGATTCGCGGTGGCCTACACGGCCCGGAGCTCACTCGGGATCAAGACTCCGGTCAGAGAGTTCTGGCGCCTGGCCCGGGGGTGGGTCGATCCACAATGGCCGCTCAGCGTCGAACAGCGGGCCTTCCCTGTGTTCCAGTTGGCCCAGATCTCCGGTCTGTCACCGGATGTCCTCTACCGCCTGGACAAACAGGAATGGAGAACGATCCTCCAGGAAATCGACTCCTTCAGCGGGCTCGAGCGCCGGCGGGTCTTCCACCTGGCCTACGAACGGCGCTTCTACACGCAGACCGCCGACGCGGTCGCCCTGCATGTCCGTCACCCGGCCCCGACTCCAAGCCAGCCACGGTTTCAGGCGATCTTCTGCATCGACGAACGCGAGGAGTCGTTACGACGCCACGTGGAGGAGCTGGCTCCGGATGCGACGACCTTCGGCACGGCAGGCTTCTTCTCGGTCGCGATGTACTACCGCGGGGTGGCCGATGCGCATTTCGTACCCCTTTGCCCGGGAGTGATCCGTCCTGGGCACTGGGTCGCCGAACAGGTCATCGACAGCCATGAACAGGCCCACCAGCTTCGCCAGAAGACGAGGCGCGCCCTGGGCATGGCGTCGTTCCGGTTCAACGTGGGCAGCCGGTCGCTGGCGCCCGGCGCACTGCTCACCGCCGTGGTTGGCGTGCTGGCCTCGATACCTCTGGTCGCACGCACCCTGCTCCCTCGCTTCACCTCGCGGATCAGCCGAAAGCTCGGTCGCTTCGTCGAGTCCCCTCCGCTGACTCGCTTGCAGCTTGAGAGGACGGAAGAACCACCGGGTGAGGAGGGGGGGCGGCTCGGATTCACCCTCGACGAGATGACCGACATCGGCGAGAAGGTCCTGCGAGAGATCGGCCTGACCGCGGGCTTCTCTCGTCTCGTCTTCGTGATCGGCCACGGCTCGTCCAGCCTGAACAACCCCCACGAGTCGGCCTACGACTGTGGCGCCTGCGGAGGAGCGAGGGGAGGGCCCAACGGGCGGGCGCTTGCCCAGATGCTCAACGATGGAAGGGTCCGCGAGCGACTGGCCGGGCGGGGGCTCGTTGTCCCGGCGGAAACGTACTTCGTGGGCGGGATGCACAACACGAGCAGCGACACGCTCGCGTTCTTCGATCTGGACCTTCTGCCGGAGTCCCACCTCGCGGAGTTCTCGCAGGTGCGAGAGATCTTCACCGCAGCCTGTGAGCGCAATGCCCACGAGCGCAGCCGCCGGTTTGAGTCCGCGTCCCTTTCCCTCTCCTACGGGGCCGCGCACCAGCATGTGGAGGCCCGGTCGGAAGATCTGGCGCAGGTCCGGCCCGAGCTGGGCCACGCGACCAATGCCCTCTGCATCGTCGGCCGGCGTGAGAAGACACGAGGATTGTTCCTCGATCGGCGCGCGTTCTTGTGCTCTTACGACCCGACCCAGGACGACACCAATGGCACGATCCTCACGCAGAATCTCAAGGCGGTCTTCCCGGTTTGTGCCGGGATCAACCTGGAGTATTACTTCTCCTATGTTGACAACGTAGGCTGGGGCTCGGGCAGCAAGCTGCCTCACAACGTCGTCGCTCTGCTCGGAGTCATGGAGGGAGCACTCAGCGACTTGCGGACCGGCTTGCCCTGGCAGATGGTCGAGATTCACGAGCCGGTACGCATCATGTTCATCATCGAGACGACGGTCGAGGCGATGCTCCAGATCATGGACCGGAACGAGGGCATTGGCAAGCTTTGCCGCAACCGCTGGGTACGGCTTGCGGTGCTCGATCCCGCCACGGGTGAGCTTTCCCTCTTCCAGTTGGGCGGGTTCCGGCCGTACCAGCCCCAGGCCGGGGTCTTGCCCAAGGCGGCCTCGTCCGTGGACTGGTATCGCGGCTGGCGCGATCACCTGGAGTTCGCGGAGATCGAGGGTCAGCTTTGACCCCGCATTCTGGACCAAGGAAAAAACATGCTCACGATGGAACATGTCATGACGGTTCTGGGTGCGATCGTCATCGCTTCCCCCGTTCTGCTTGTATTCGTACTGGGGATCAGCTCGCTCCTGGACCGCAAACTCTCGGAGCAGCAGACGACGACGATCCTCCAGGCGGGGACGATTGCGGGTCTGTTGGCGGCACTGGCGGTCCTGCTGGCCATGCTGATTCTGGGAACGCGCCATGTGCCGATCGAGCTGGGGGACTGGGTGGTGATCCCCGGCCAGTATCACTTCTCGATCAAGTTTGTTTTCGACCGGCTTTCGGTGCCGATGGCCATTCTCTCGTTCACGCTGTCCGGGACGATCGGCGCCTTCGCCAGCCGCTACATGCACCGAGATGCCGGTTACAACCGGTTCTTCGTCCTGTACACGCTGTTCGTGCTTGGCATGGTCGCCACGTCGCTGGCGGGAACCATCGAGACCCTGTTCGCCGGCTGGGAGCTGGTCGGCTTGTCCTCGGCGCTACTGGTCGCCTTCTTCCAGGAACGGCGAAACCCGGCGCGGAACGGCCTGTGGGTCTGGACAATCTACCGGTTCTCGGACGCCGCGCTCTTGCTGGCCGCGGTGGCCATGCACCACCTGCGCGGAGAGGGCGACTTCGACAAGTTGCTGGGGACGGGCATTTGGCCCGAGGTCGTGCCGAGCCTGACCAGCCACCAGGGCCTCCTCATAGGGCTGCTCGTGCTGGTGGCCGCCGCGGGCAAATCGGCGCTGGTCCCGTTTTCCGGATGGCTGCCGCGAGCCATGGAAGGACCGACCCCCTCCAGCGCCGTCTTCTACGGCGCGCTCTCGGTCCATCTGGGAGCGTTCCTGCTCTTGCGGGTCAGCCCGCTGCTGGATTCCTCGCCCTTGCTTTCCACGGTGGTGGCGCTGGTGGGCGTGACGACCGCTGTCTTCGCGTATCTTGCAGGCAGTGTGCAGACCGACATCAAGTCGGCTCTCTCGTTTGCCTCTCTGTCCCAAGTAGGGATCATCGTGACGGAGATTGGCCTGGGTTTCCGCTACGTCGCCTTGATTCACATGCTTGGCCACGCGTGCCTGCGGGCACTCCAGTTCGTGAGGGCGCCCACGCTCTTGCATGATTACCATACGATGGAAAACGCCATCGGCGGGCACCTGCCCCGCGGTGGTGCGGCCTGGGCTGGCTCGACTCACCGATTCCGCGACTGGCTCTACCGCCTGGCACTTGAGCGCGGCTACCTGGACGCGATCTTGCGTGATTACGTGGCGGGTCCGATCGTGCAACTGTTCCGCTGGTTCGACGGGATCGAGCGCCGGTGGACGGACTTTCTGGCGGGAGAGTCGTCGCGCGAGTCCGCGGAACACAAGCCCCACTTCGGGACGATCGAGGAGTTCTCATGAGGTTCCTGGAATTGCCCTGGCTCGATTTCTCGATCGCGGCCACGCTGATCGGGGCGCTCTGGGTCAGCCTGGTCCGCGAACCCTATCGCGCGGCACGGACGGGCCTGGTCTTCACCGGGATCGCTTTCGTTTTCGCGTTTCTGGCCTGGTTGGGTTATTACGTCGGCGTCGATGCCGATTCCATCAGCCGCTCGAGCCTCGAGCCCTATATCCTCGGCCGCGAGGTGCTCGTTCTGGATGAGCTCAGCGCGCCCCTGGTGCCGGCCGTCGCCCTGCTGCATTTCCTGACTGCCCTGGCCACGCCGCGGAACAAGATGAGAAGGTTCTCGAATTCCTGGTCGCTGGCCTCGGAAGCGATCCGGCTGGCGATGTTCAGTTGCAAGGCGTCGTGGCTGCTGGTCGGCCTGCTGGCGATCTGCACCGTTCCGCCTTACTTCGAGCTCAAGAACCGCGTCCGGCCGACGCGGGTGTATGTGCTGCACATGGGGCTTTTCGTGGGGCTGATGGTCGCAGGGTGGACGGGCGTGGCGGCCAGCGCCGGCCGGTCCGCGCCGCCGACCTGGGCCACGGTTCTCTTGATGGCGGCCATCCTTGTACGCTGCGGCACCGTCCCGGCCCATTGCTGGGTGACGGACTGGTTCGAGCATACATCGTTTGGCATCGCCATGCTGTTCGTGACTCCTCTGGCCGGGGTTTATGCCGCGGTCCGTCTGGTTTTGCCGATCGCTCCCCACTGGGTGCTCCAGAGCATCGGACTGGCCTCGCTGGTGACGGCCGTCTACGCGGCGGGCATGGCAATGATCCAGCGCGACTGTCGCCGCCTCTTTGCGAACCTGTTTCTGAGCCACGCGTCGCTCGTGCTGGTGGGTCTGGAACTGCACACGGAGATGTCGCTGACGGGCTCGCTCTGCCTCTGGTTCTCGGTCATTCTCTCGCTCGGGGGATTCGGACTGACGATTCGTGCCATGGAAGCTCGTTTCGGACGGCTTTCGCTCGCCGAGTATCAGGGGCTCTATCCGCATTCCCCCGCCCTGGCGGTTTGCTTCCTGCTCACGGGCCTGGCGTGCGTGGGCTTCCCGGGTACACTTGGATTCATCTCGACCGAACTGCTGGTGGATAGCGCGGTCGAGGTCAGTCCCTACGTGGGAATCGCCGTGGTGTCGGCGGCCGCGCTCAACGGGATCGCAGTGGTCCGGGCCTACCTCTTGATCTTCACCGGCGCGCGGCACCACTCGACGGTCTTGCTCGGCATCGGCGACCGGGAACGGTTCGCGGTGCTAACATTCTCGGCGCTCATTCTCGGCGGCGGGTTTTTCCCTCAGCCAGGAGTCAGTACGCGCCACCGCGCGGCGGCCACGATTCTGGCGGAGCGGCGCAAGTGGTCAGCCCTTTCGGCCCCGGATTCGGCGGCGATGCCGGATGGTCGGACGGAGCTTGTCCCGGCCCGGGCCGCCGTCACGCCCGTCGCGGCGGCGACGGGCACTGCGCGGTGAAGCGGATCCGCGGCGCCCGTGATTTGCAGCAAGGTCGTGCTGAACGGCGGCGATCCACCTGTACCAGACTCGTTCCGCGGTCGTCCATTGACCACCGATTTTCGCGGAGGCGCAATTTGCCTTTTTCGCACTCATTTTCTTGGCTGGTCAGGCCGGTTTTTCCAGGGTTTTGACGGCCTCCGCCGTCTCTGGCTCGAGTCCCCATAAGCAAGCTCGCGACCGCCGAGCTGCTGCGTGACGAGGCCGAGAGCATGGTCCCGAACATCGATCCTGAACAGGTTCGCAAGCTTGCTGGCCGGGGGCTGACGCAGAACGACATAGCCAGCTTCGTCGGCTGGAGTCAGTCCCTCATCAGCCTGGGTTTTTAATCGTTTTACGCCCTTAAGGCCAATACCGTTTAACGAATCATAACCACTGACTCCTTAAAGGTTTTCTTCAAGGGTGGCTGTCGCCGATGCTGGGGGCGTTTCTTCTTCCATTTCGACATCTTTCGCTTGATTAC
>JBEKTN010000097.1:0-25373 GCA_049516015.1 Isosphaeraceae bacterium
TCCAGGTCTCGTTGACTCCACTGCGATTCGAGGGATTCTCCGGCATCAGCGCGATCCTCACCGACCTCTCGATACGCAAGCAAGCGGAGGAAGCCGCCACCGTCCTCGCCTCAATCGTCCAGTCGTCCGAGGACGCGATCTACAGCAAATCGCTCGATAACACGATCCTGAGCTGGAATCCAGGCGCGGAGAGCATGTTTGGCTACGCGGCCGGGGAGGTCATCGGCCAGAGCATTTCCAGGTTGTTAGCGGAGGGTGCCGTCGATGAGTGGCCGGTGATGGTCGAGAAGATCAAGCGGGGTGAGCGGATCGAGCATCACGAGACGGTAATCCGGAGGAAAGACGGCCGACTCCTGAACGTGTCCGTGAGCATTTCGCCCCTGGTCGACCACGCCGGCAAGGTCA
Source organism: Isosphaeraceae bacterium (assembly GCA_049516015.1). GTDB lineage: Bacteria > Planctomycetota > Planctomycetia > Isosphaerales > Isosphaeraceae > Aquisphaera. The sequence continues at coordinate 406 of JBEKTN010000097.1, forward strand.
TGGGGGCGGCGGGCATCGCCCGCGACGTCACCGAGCGGAAGCGGGCCGCGGCCTTGCTCAAGCGTCACGCCGAGGAACTGGCCCGGTCCAACGCCGAGCTCGAGCAGTTCGCCTACGTCGCCTCCCACGACCTCCAGGAGCCCCTCCGCATGGTCGCCAGCTTCCTGGAGCTGCTGGCCGAGCGGTACAAGGGCCGGCTCGACGAGAGGGCCGACAAGTGCATCAACTACGCGGTCGACGGCGCCGCGCGGATGAAGACCCTGATCGACGGCCTGCTCCGCTATTCCCGCGTCACCACCCAGGCACGACGCCTCGAGGAGATGGAGGCCCGGGCGGCGCTTGATGAGGCGACGGCCAATCTCGGCCGGGCCATCGAGGAGAATGGGGCGGTGGTGACCCATGATGACCTGCCCACGGTGCTCGCCGACCCGACCCAGTTCGTCCAGCTCTTCCAGAACCTGATCGGCAACGCGCTGAAGTTCTGCGACTGCACGCCGCGCGTCCACGTCGCGGCCGAGCGGACCGGTGAGGAGTGGGTCTTCTCGGTGCGCGACAACGGCATCGGCATCGCGCCCGAGTACCGGGAGCGGATCTTCCAGATCTTCCAGCGGCTGCACGGGCGGGACAAGTACCCCGGCACGGGGATGGGGCTGGCGATCTGCAAGAGGGTGGTGGAGCGGCACGGGGGCCGGATCTGGGTCGAGTCGCGGCCGGGCCAGGGGAGCACCTTCCTCTTCACCCTCCCGGTCATCGGAAGCAAACCCTCATGAATGCAGGAAAGACGTCGGGGAGAACAATGGAGATGTTGCCGGTCCGGCGCGGCCCCTCCCCAGGCCGGCGCGACGGAGTTGAAGCCTGCGAGCGAGTCTCGAACGAAAGTGTCTGGTAGGGAACCATGGAACCCCCGATGAAGTGGATGTTGCCCCTCGCTGTAAGCCCCCGGCCTGCGCGTTACGCAGTCGCGATCGGCTCCGCTGCCATATCGGCGGTCCTGGTCGAATTCTTGATGCCGTCCCTGGGGAACCAATTCCCGTTCCTGCTGCTCTACCCCGCGGTGATCTGTGCGGCCTGGTACGGTGGTTTCGGGCCCGGGCTGCTGGCAACCGTCCTGACGGCCCTGGTTGCTGCTTTCTTCCTATTCGAGCCCCGGTTCTCGTTCGCGATCGCACGACCAACTGACCAGCTCGCGACGTCGCTCTTCCTCGTCGTGGGTGGCTTCATTAGCTGGTTGGGCGAGATGATCCTCCGGGCCAATCGCCGACTCGAGAAGTACGCCCGGCGGATCGCGAACCAGCGGGACATATCGGAGAAGCGCGCCGCCGAGCTGGACCGGCTCAATGAATCCCTGCGGCAAAGCGAGGGACGCTATCGCTCGTTGGCCATTGCCACGGCGCAGATCGTCTGGACGACGAACCCGGAGGGCGAGGTCGTCGAGGACATGCCCATGTGGCGGGCCTTTACCGGCAAGAGCGAGGAGGAGTTGAGGGGGTGGGGATGGGTGGACTCGCTCCACCCCGAGGACCGGGAACGGACCACGGCTGTCTGGTCAGAGGCGGTCAGGGCCCGTTCTGTTTACGAGACCGAGTATCGAATCCGCAAGAGCGATGGAGAGTACCGCCACTTCGCCGCTCGCGGCGCGCCGGTGCTCCAGGCGGACGGCAGTGTGCGCGAGTGGGTCGGGACCTGCATTGACATCACCGAGCGGAAGCGCGCGGAGGAGGCGTTGCGGCGGGCCAGCGCTTACAACCGCCGCCTGCTCGAGGCCAGCCTCGACCCCCTGGTCACCATCGGCCCCGACGGCAAGATCACCGACGTGAACGAGGCCACCGAGGCCGCCACCGGCTGCCCCCGCGCCGAGCTCTTCGGCAAGGACTTCGCCGATTACTTCACGAATCCGCAGGCAGCCCGTGAGGGCTACGAGCGGGTCTTCCGCGAGGGCTTCGTCCGTGACTACCCCCTGGAGATCCGGCACCGTGACGGGCGCGTCACGCCGGTGGTGTACAACGCTTCGGTGTATCGGGACGAGGCGGGCCAGGTCATCGGCGTCTTCGCGGCGGCCCGCGACATCACCGCGCGGAAGCGCGCGGAGGAGGCGTTGCGGCGGGCCAGCGCTTACAACCGCCGCCTGCTCGAGGCCAGCCTCGACCCCCTGGTCACCATCGGCACCGAAGGCAAGATCACGGACGTGAACGAGGCCACCGAGGCCGCCACCGGCTACCCCCGCGCCGAGCTCATCGGCAAGGACTTCGCCGACTACTTCACCGAGCCCGAGGAGGCCCGGGAGGGCTACCGGCGGGTGTTCCGCGAGGGGCTGGTCCGCGACTATCCCCTGGAGATCCGGCACCGCGACGGGCGCGTCACGCCGGTGGTGTACAACGCTTCGGTGTATCGGGACGAGGCGGGCCAGGTCATCGGCGTCTTCGCGGCGGCCCGCGACATCACCGGCGGCCGGGACGGTACCATCCGATCCTGGAACCGGGGCGCTGAGCAAATGTACGGCTGGAGTGGTGAGGAGGCCCTGGGTCATATCTCTCACGACCTTTTGGGGACTCGGTTCCCCGTGTCGCTGGCGGAGATCGAAGACCGCATGGCACGCGACGGATCGTGGGAGGGAGAACTGATTCATTCTCGCCGCGATGGAGCTCGGATCGTCGTCGCCAGCCGGCACGTCCTTGATCGCGAGGAACGCGGCGACCCGACAGTCGTCCTCGAGATCAACAGCGATATCACGGAGCGCAAGCGGGCCGATGACGAACTCAGGAGACTCAAGGGTGAGCTGGAGGAACGCGTCGTCATGCGCACGGCTCAACTGGAGGCCGCCAACAAGGAGCTGGAGAGTTTCGCCTATTCCGTCTCCCACGACCTGCGCGCCCCCCTGCGGGCCATCGACGGCTTCTGCCAGATCCTTGTGACGGAACATGCCCCCGGCCTGGACGGGGAGCCGCGGCGCTACCTCCAGCGGGTCAGCGAGAACACCCGGAAGATGGGCCGGCTGATCGACGATCTGCTCCACTTCAGCCGCCTGGGCCGCCAGGCGATGACCCGGCAGCCGGTGGCCATGGCCGACCTCGTCCGCCAGTGCCTCGAGGAGCTGCAGGGCGAGCGCGAAGGTCGGGAGGTCGAGGTCATCCTCGGCGAGCTGCCCCCCTGCCGGGCCGACGCGGCCCTCCTCAAGCAGGTCTGGCTCAACCTGCTGGCCAACGCCTTGAAGTTCACCCGCAGCCGCGCAGAGGCCCGGATCGAAGCCGGCAGCTTCGCGCGGGACGGCGAGACGGTCTACTTCGTGCGGGACAACGGGGTGGGCTTCGACATGGCCTACGCGGACAAGCTGTTTGGGGTGTTCCAGCGGCTTCACCGCCAAGAGGACTACGAGGGTACGGGCGTGGGCCTGGCCCTGGTGCAGCGCATCATCCACCGCCATGGCGGCCGGATCTGGGCCGAGGCCAGTCCCGACCGCGGCGCCGCCTTCTTCTTCACCCTCGGTGGGAGCAATGCCAATGCCTGACCATCGCTCCGGGCACGTCCTCCTCGTCGAGGACAACCCCGACGACCTCGAGCTGACTCTCCATGCGTTCGGTAAATCCGGGCTGATCAACACGATGCAGGTCGTCCGGGACGGTGCCGAGGCCCTGGACTATCTTTTCGGCAAGGGCGAGTTCATCGGCCGGGACGTCCTGGACGTTCCCCTCCTGATCCTGCTGGACCTCAAGTTACCCAAGGTCAGCGGGATCGAGGTTCTGCGCCGGATCAGGGCCGATCCTCGCATCCGCACGATCCCGGTGGTCGTCCTGACGTCATCCCGGGAGGAGCGGGATATCACCGAGACCTACGGGCTGGGTGTCAACAGTTACATCGTCAAGCCCGTGAGCTTCGATGAGTTCGTCAAGATAGCGGGGCAGGTTGGGCTCTACTGGCTCCTGATCAATCAGCCGCCGCCTTTCCAACCCAGGGCGGGAGCATGAGCATGGCCGTTCCCCTGCGCGTCCTGATCCTCGAGGACGAACCCGCCGACGCCGAGCTGGCGGTGCACGCGCTGCGCCAGGCGGGCTTCGAGCCGGACTGGACACGCGTGGACACGGAGGAGGACTACGTCAGGTGCCTGGAGCTCTCGCCCGACGTCATCCTCGCCGATCACCGCTTGCCCCAGTTTGACTCGGTCCGGGCGCTGGCGCGGCTGCGGGAGCGGGGGCTGGATGTGCCGTTCGTCATCGTCTCCGGCGCGATCGGCCAGGACCTGGCCGTCGGGCTCATGGAGCAGGGGGCAGCCGACTTCGTGGTCAAGGACCGGCTGGCCCGCCTGGGCCCGGCCGTGCTGCGGGCGCTGGAGCGGAAGCGGCTGCGGGACGAGAACCGACTGGCCGAGCAGAGGCTCCTCGCCAGCGAGCGGCGCTTCCGTGCCCTCATCGAGCACAGCTCCGACGGGATCGTCCTCCTCAGACCGGAGGCCGTGATCCTTTACGCCAGCCCCTCCACGGCCCGCATCCTGGGCTACGTCCCGGAGGAGCTCGCCGGTCGCAACGTCTTCGACTTCGTGCATCCCGAAGACATCGCATCCATCCGGACGCAGTTCGAAGACCTGAAGCAGAGCCCCGGCATCGTCGTCTCGGCCATGTTCCGCATGGCGCACAAGGACGGCTCCTGGCGCTGGGTGGAGATGACCGGCACCAACCTGCTGGCCGAGCCCGACGTGCAGGCCATCGTCATCAACCTCCGCGACGTCACGGAGCGCGAGCGGGCCCGGCGCGAGCTCCAGGAGCAGACCCAGCTCCTCCAGAGCATCCTGGAGAGCATGGACGAGGGGGTCGTCGTCGCCGACCGGAACGAGCGGTTCCTGATCTTCAACTCCGCCGCCGAATGGATGCACGGACAGGGGGCGGCCAAGGCACACTCCCCCGAGTGGCCCCAGCTCTATCACTTGTACCTGCCGGACGGGGTGACGCCATTCCCGGCCGACCGGCACCCCCTGGTGCGGGCGATCCGGGGCGAAACGACCGCCGAGACGGAGATCCTCGTCCGCCGCTCCCAGGCGGCCGACAGCCTGCTGATGCTGGTCAGCGGCCGACCGATCCGGGGCGTGGCCGGGGACGTGGTCGGCGGGGTGATCGTCTGCCATGACGTCACGGCGCGGCGCCAGGCCGCCAAGGCGCTGGCCCAGCGGGCCGAGGAGCTGGCCCGCTCCAACCGCGAGCTCCAGCAGCTCGCCTACGTCGCCGCTCACGACCTCCAGGAGCCCCTCCGCATGGTCGCCAGCTACGTGGAGTTGGTGGCCGAGCGGTACAAGGGTCGACTGGATGAGAAGGCCGACAAGTATATCAACTACGCGGTCGAGGGGGCCGACAGGATGAAGGCCCTGGTCGACGCCCTCCGCGGCTTCCTCGTCCTGACCACCCAGGCGAGACCCTTCGAGCCGGTGGATGCGGCGGCTTCCATCCTCGGGGCGCTCGCCAACCTCCACCAGGTCATCGAGGAGAGAGAGGCCGTGGTGACCCATGACCCCCTGCCCTCGATCAGGGGCGACCCCGCCCAGGTGGTCCAGCTCTTCCAGAACCTGATCGGCAACGCGCTGAAGTTCTGCGACTGCACGCCGCGCGTCCACGTCGCGGCCGAGCGGACTGGTGAGGAGTGGGTCTTCTCGGTGCGCGACAACGGCATCGGCATCGCGCCGGAGCACCGCGAGCGGATCTTCCAGATCTTCCAGCGGCTGCACGGGCGGGACAAGTACCCCGGCACGGGGATGGGGCTGGCGATCTGCAAGAAGGTGGTGGAGCGGCACGGGGGCCGGATCTGGGTCGAATCGCGGCCGGGCCAGGGGAGCACCTTCCTCTTCACCCTCCCAGTCGTGGGCAGGAAACTATCATGACCATCAGGGAATCCCCGAGGCCACCCGGGTTATTCTCGACTGCCATGTGCCCAGTTTGCGAGAACGTTGCTAGAATACAGTGGTCTGCGATGACCAGGGACACCCGATGACCAGGGACACCATCGAGGGGCCGGAGAAGACGTAGGGGCGGGTCTGAAACCCGCCCCGACCATGCGGCTCTCGCCTTCGGCCCGGTCGCTGGAATGGTGAGGGGTCCTGATCCGGGACTCATTTACCACAACCTTCTTGGATCAGGGTGCTGCTATCATGAGCCACGTGCTCGCCGTGGGGGGCGCCCGATGACTACAGGAACAGAGCTGGGGAGACCCATCGAGATCTTGCTGGTGGAAGACAACCCCGGGGACGTCGATCTGACCCGGGAGGGGCTGGCGAACGGGAAGATCCGCAACAACCTGCACGTCGCCGGGGATGGCGAGGAGGCGATGGCCTTCTTGCGGCGGGGGGAGGAGCATGCCGACATGCCCATGCCCGACCTCATCCTCCTCGACCTGAACCTGCCCGGCAAGCACGGTCGGGAAGTGCTCACGGAGATCAAGGCCGACGAGCGGTTGGGGCACATTCCGGTGGTTGTCCTGACCTCCTCCCAGGACGAGGAGGATATCTTGCGGAGCTACCGGCTGCACGCCAACTGCTACATCTCCAAGCCGATCCGGTTCGGCGAGTTCGTCAAGGTCGTCCAGTCCATCGAGGAATTCTGGTTCACGATCGTCACCCTTCCCACGACCCGAGTGAGCCAAGGCGACAATTCAGCCGAGCGAGAGGAATCCATAGGGGGGGAAATCTCTCCATGAGTCCGGAGGTGGGGCTGTCAATCATTCCCTTCGGGAGCCGTTCTCTCACCTCGGCCTCTGGCCGTGCCGGGGGGATGCTACGGAATCCGGCTTGACCCCGAGCAGCGAAGCGATGCCGGACCTCAAACTCCGTGGAGCATCCTCTCATGTCCTGGGTGAGCGCCCGGTCTCGGTAATAACCCGTAGCAAGTCGCTGAAGCGAACCGGCTTGGCCAGGTGCTCATCGACGCCGATTTCCCTGGAGAGCCGACGATCCTCCTCGCAGGCATAACCCGAGATCACGACAATCTTCGTTCGGGCGAGTGATTCGTTTTCTCGCATTCGCCGAGCGACCTCGTAGCCGTCCATCCCGGGCAGCCCGAGGTCCAAAAGGATCACATCCGGAACGAATGCCGGCGCCTGGGAGATGGCCCCGAACCCATGGTTGCAGATTTGCACCTCGTGCCCGGCGGATTCCAGCAACCGGCGGAGGCCGAGGGCATAGTCGAGATTGTCCTCGACCATCAGGATCCGCCTTCGCTCCGGTGCCCCGTCCACGCCGAGGGACGGCCGATCTTGGAGAGACGAGGGCCCGGAACCGACGGCATCGTCAGCCCCGACGGTCGGGAGTCGCACCACGAACTCGCTACCGAGGTGCAATCCTTCGCTCCGAGCCTCGACCGATCCCCCGTGCAGTTCGACGATCGCTTTGACAAGCGTTAGCCCGACCCCGAGCCCGCCGCGCTCCCGCGCCAGGGTTGCCTCGGCCTGCACGAACGGTTCGAAGATGTGCGGCAGAAAGTCCGGAGTGATCCCGCTGCCGGTGTCGCGAACCTTCAGGACCAGTTCGCCCCCCTCGGCCACGGCCGAGACCTCGACCCGTCCCCCCTGTGGCGTGAACTTGAAAGCATTGCTCAGAAGGTTGAAGATGACCTGCTCGAGCCGTGACGGGTCGGCTTCCAGTTGCGGCAGGTTCGGTCCCACCATGATGTGCAGGCGATGCTCCTTGGTCTGGGCGAAGTGCCGCATCGTGTCAACGGCTCGCTCGATCAACTCGGCGGGCCGCACCCGCTCCCTCCGCAGTTGGAATGTGCCGCGCGTGATCCGCGAGGTGTCCAGCAGATCCTCGACCATGCGAGCCAGGAGTCGCACCTGGTGCTCGGCCATCGTCAAGGCCCACTCTCGGTCGCTCTCTTGGCCGGCCGCTTTGAGCAGCGACAGACCGCACTCCAGCGCGGCCAGGGGGTTCCGCAGTTCGTGGGCGAGCATCGCCAGGAATTCATTCTTGCGGGTATCGGCCTTCTTGAGAGCTTCTTCGATTCGCTTCCGATCGATGGCCTGGCGCATCAAGCGTTTCAGCAATTCGCCGCCGGTGGACCGCTTGAGCAGGTAGTCCTGGCCCCCTGCGCGGGCCGTCTTGTTGGCGAGATCCTGGTCGTCGCGGCCGGTGAGGACCACGATCGGAATGGACGGAGAGCTTTCTCGGACCCTGCGAAATGTCTCGAAGCCATCGCTATCGGGCAGAGACAGGTCCACCAAGACCAGGTCGAAGCTCTCATGGGATAGGCATGCCAGCCCGCTCGACAGTCGATCGCGATGCGTGATCTTGAATCGAGGCGGCTGCGAGTTCGCCAGGGACTCACTGACGAGATAAGCGTCGGCCTCGTTGTCCTCGATGAGCAGCACCGAAATCGCCGCGTCCTCCTCGCGATCTCGCCCTCCCGCGACGGCTGGCTCGCCCGGCGCGACACTGGTCAACTGAGCCGAAGCACCCACGATTGCCACCTTTGAATAGAATCGACCGCAGATCGTCGAAGCAGATTCTGCTTTCACTTTCGGCATTCCTTCGATCGGTGAACGGCGATCAGGTGTTTGCCTTGCCACGACGGGCTCATGCCGGATGCACTCCGGCCGCCATGGTCTTCTTTGAGTCCACGTGCGTCCACTGGCCCGATTGCCCGCGCCGCGGTCTCGTGCACGCCCCGGAGATCACATCATCACCGGGGATTCACAACCGGGTTGTCTTCTCTTGCCGCCCCTTTGCGGCCCGATCGCTCTCTGATACGGGAAAGCTGGACTTTTCTCAGATGCGGCGGACAGGCGCGGACAGTTTCACCAGTGGACGTAACGACAAAAATAGGGTCGCAACTCACGTATTGCGTTGAGGTTGCTGCCGAGCTACTCGTCGACGTTGAGGAGCAAACTGTCCACCAGGCTCAGCGGCCAGGGCGGGAAAGTCCCCGAAAAGCTGTCAACCGTTCTGAAGCGGTTGCACTCGCGGCGCTCCCCGTGCCGTCGGTCGGATTTCCGACGTTCGGATTGCGCCGGTTTTGTTCTCGCATCACCTTCGCTGTGGCGCCGGTCATAGACTCGTCGTCCCACTGCGTAGACGATGATTTCCTCCTTTGTGTCGAGAGGCCATCCATAATAGAGGCCGTCAGGAATCTGATAGACAATGTCCTTGATTTTCAAGAAGACGTTATCACCAACGGCAATTGTTATCGTTCCTTCCGACGTCGAGAGTCTCGTAAACGCTTCGAGATCCTCGATGGACTGATCGAGATCGAGATTGTGCCACTTGTCCGCTGCCCAGCCGGCACACCGACTGAGTTCTTGGTGGAGCAGCTCGCAGGCCTCGCGAAGCGAACTCCCCTTGGCTCGAATCTCGGAAAAGCCGCTGTGCTCCAGTGCGACTTTGGAATCGGTCTCTGACTGTGCCTCCTTCAGGATCCGGAGATTGGTCAGACGCGGCTTCATCGTGGTTCCTCCCTTCATGGCGAAAGAGGGCACTGGCCGGTCGCATATGTCAGTCTGAGCATCATGATGGCCATACAAAACACAAAAGTAAATTGAGCTAAGGAAATTCCCTATACCGTGTAGAGTCAAAGTTAGTGGAGTGCTTAGCCTGTTGACCGGCGCGGACATCGCCAGTGCGAGTCCCGTTCTTCGCTTTGCGTCAGGGCTCGAGGGCCATGATGGCCTCAGCGTTGTCACCGTCCCCAAAAAGCACTCCGAGCCTTCGGTCGCATCGTGAGCGTTCTACAGATCGCTTCCATCGGCCCACTGCCGATCTGCCCCACTTTTCCAGGAACTCCGGACCCTTGATCATCTCCCGCCCGTCGTTGACGTGGCTCAGCAAGGAATCTGAAGTGCACCCCTGGGGCTGGACCAGCCGGGGCCACCGTTTTGGAACGGCGTCAGTAAGAGCCCGACGACAGCAAACGGACGAAGCTCTTGCTCCTGAGGTTGCGAAGTCTGCGATCGGCAACGAAAGGCGCAGCCGCCGCTACTCCAGAAAGCGGACGAAAGGACAGGCGCAGCGAGGTTCATATCGGGAGCCGTTCTCTCACCTCGGCGTTTGGCCGTGCCATGGACATGTTACCGAGTCCGACTAGATGTCCATTTCGTAAGTCTCACGCCAGTTCCAATCGTTACCGGGCAAGGACTTACGACGCCAGAGATGGTGAAGGACTTACGAAATGGACATCTAGACCTCGACAAGCGAAGCGATCCGAGACGTCAAACTCCGTAAACCATCCTCAGACGAGGCAGGAAGTCGGCCGGAGCGTCGACCAACCGTTGGCCTTTTTGCGTTCCCACGTAACCGCGCTTCTTCGCTCGCGTGATACCAGGTTTCAAATTCCCGGCAAGGCAGCGGCTGACTGAAAAAAAACCCCTGGGCGTGATCGCATCCCAGGCCGATCAGGGACTCCAAGTCCTCGCGCCCTTCGACCCCCTCGGCAACCACTTGAAGACCCAGATTATGACCCAGCTCAACGATCGTCCGAACAATGCACTCACCCCGGTCATTGGCGGCCATGCCTCGCACCAGGCTTTGATCGATCTTCAGCTCATCGACGGGGAGTGCGTTGAGGTAGGCGAGCGAGGAGTATCCGGTCCCGAAGTCGTCGATCGAGATCCGAACCCCCATCTCGTGAATCTGATCCAGGGCGACTCTCGATCGTTCGGGCTCGGAGACTAACGTGGCCTCGGTGATCTCCAGGATAAGTCGCGCGGTCACGAGATTGGCGGCCTCCTCCTTCCGGGCCAGGACCTGGAGGAAATCCCGGTCGACCAGGGTGTCGGGAGGCAAGTTAACTGCCATGTCGAGTTCGATACCTGCGCGATGCCACTCGCAGGATTGGTGGACGGCCGCATCGAGGACCCAGAGAGTCAGCGCCTTCATCAGTCCTGATTGTTCCGCCACTGGGATAGTCTCGTCGGGAGCGAGGAGTCCTCTCCGAGGGTGGGGCCATCGGACCAGCGCCTCGACGCCATCGACCCGCATGGTCCGGAGGTCGATCTTCGGTTGGAAGTAGAGCAGCAACTGGTCGGTCTCGATCGCCTTGCGGAGCTCGAACATCAAGTCAAAACGGCCTGAGAGGTCGCTGGTTCCTTCGGCATAGACGAGGTGGCCGCCATGGGTCCGCTTCGCCTGGTACATGGCGATGTCCGCACGCTGGAGGAGGTCTTCCCAAGCCCGGCCGTGCTCGGGGTAAAGCGCGATGCCGATGCTGGCGCCGATGTCCAGCCAATGGTTGCTGATCAGGATGGGGGTTCTGAGGCTCTTCTGGATCTTCTTCGACACCAGAATGGCTTCCTCGGCGGTGGCGCCCGGCAAGAGGATGGCGAACTCGTCTCCACCCAGGCGTGCCACGGTGTCCGTCTTCCGCACGGCCGCCCGCAATTTCGGGCTCAACCGCTGCAAGAGCATGTCTCCGGAGTGGTGCCCCAGGGAATCATTGATGATCTTGAATTGATCGAGATCGAGTAGCAGGAACGCGAACCTTGTGTTCTCGGCTCCGTCGTATGCGATCAACTGGTTCATGCGCCGCTCGATGACCGCGCGATTGCATAAGCTGGTCAGCGCATCGTGGGATGCCTGATACTCCAGCTCTTGCTCGGCTCGCCACCGAGCGGTGACATCGGTGACAATGGCGAACCTGGTCCATCGGCCTCCAAGCTGGAGCGTGACGCCCGTCATCTCGACGTGGAGGATGCCTCCGTCCTTCTTACGATGCTGGATGCAGAGTGGCGCGAGCTGCTGAGCTGGAACCAGCCATTCCCGGATCGTCGGGATCGCTTCGGTAGGAACCAGATCGAGTACTCTCAGGTTCAAGAACTCCGCTTCCGAATAGCCGTAGAGTTGGGTGGCAGCCGGGTTGACCGCAAGGAACCTGAGATCCTCGGTGTCTAATACCCACATCGGATGCGGGCCCATCTCGAAGAGCAAGCGATAACGCTCCTCCGACTCGCGCAGGGCTTCCTCGACGCGCTTCCGCTCGATGGCCTGCATCAAGCGTGTCAGCAATTCGCCGCCGGTGAACTGCTTGAGCAGATAGTCCTGCCCCCCTGCGCGGGTCGTCATGATCGCGAGATCGTGGTCATCGCGGCCGGTGAGGACCACGATCGGGGTGGACGGAGAGCTTTCTCGTACCCGGCGAAATGTCTCGAAGCCATCGCTATCGGGCAGAGACAAGTCCAGCAAGACCAGGTCGAAGTTCTCATGGGATAGGCATGCCAGCCCGCTCGCCAGTCGATCACTTTGTGTGATCTTGAATCGGCCCGGCTCGGAATTAGCCAGGGAGTCGCGGACGAGATAAGCGTCGGCCTCGTTGTCCTCGATGAGGAGCACCGAAAACATCGCGTGCTGCTCTGGCTCTCGAGGGCCCGCATCAGATGGTTCACCCGATGCACCGATCGTCACCTGAGCTGAAACAACCATGATTCCCACCTTTGGAAAGAATCATCCGCAGACGGTCGGGGCAGATTCTATTGCCACTTTCGGCGTTCGATCGATCGGTGAACGGCGATCGGGTGCTCGCCTTGCCACGACCGGCCTGTTGGCGGATCGCCTCTGGCAGGTCAAGAAGTCATGTCTGCCGGAGGGGACCCTTCTCGATCCGGAGTTCCTCAGAAGCGAAGAGCATGATGGATGCAGCCAACAGACAATGCGAACGAATGTCAGGCAAAGAACCAGAAATCTCGAGCTGTTTTCAGGGTCTCAAATCTGTCCACCAGGCTCAGCGGTCAGGGCGAGAAAGCCCCCGAGCTGTCAACCGTTCTGAAGCGGCTGAACTCGCGGCGCTCCCCGTGCCGTCGGTCGGATTTCCGACGTTCGGATCGCGCCGGATTTGTTCTCGTATCATATAGGCTATGGCGCCGGTCATAGCCTCGTCGTCCCACTGCGTAGATGACGATTTCCCCCTTCTGACCCGTATCAGGAGAGGTGTAAACACGGGGTGCCCCCGATGTGTCGAGAGGCCCTCCATAATAGAGGCCGACAGGAATCTGATAGACAACGTCCTTGATTTTCAAGAAGACGTTATCACCAACGGCAATTGTTATCGTTCCTTCCGACGTCGAGAGTCTCGTGAACGCCTCGAGATCCTCGATGGCCTGATTGAGATCGAGATCGTGCCACTTGTCCGATGCCCAGTCGGCACACCGACTGAGTTCTTGGTGGAGCAGCTCGCAGACCTCGCGAAGCGAACTCCCCCTGGCTCGAATCTCGGAAAAGCCGCTGTGCTCCAGTGCGATTTTATGACCGGTCGCTGAGTCTGGCTCCTTCTCGATGCGGAGATTGGTTAGACTCGCCTTCGTCGTGGTTCCCTCCTTCCAGAGGAAAGGGAGACTAGCAAGTCGCGAATGTTTGTCGCTGATCGTAGCCATAAAATCGGCCTCGGCTGCCTGCGAGAGCCCGTTGAGGAAGTCCCGGATCTCCGCGATAGCCCGCTCCAGGATCTCCCGCTGCCAATTGGTGACGACGCAACCCGACTCGAAGAGCAGGTGCCGGAGCAGATCCTCGGCCGCCTCCTGGGTCGTTTCTCCATCGCCGTACAGTTCGGGCAAGTGGCTGTGACGAACGCAGATGGCGTGCATCCTCGGGCATTCCGAGAATTCGCCGCTGACGGTGACGAGCGGGCCGCTCTGTGTTTCGATGCCGCTCTGGGTTATGTTACTCATCCCTGGAGCCTCCATCGGGGTGGGACATGCGGGTTCCTACCTTCCCGGTGTGCGTGGAACCCTGGTTTGGTCCTTTAATTGTCAAATGGACCACTAAGTCATGATCTCGCATGGTTCAAAAGGGCTGCGTCCTGGGTAACATCCTTGGCCCGTCGGCCTGGGGACCTTTCTGGCCGATCTCGCTAATTCACAAGAAGTTCCGGCGGCGTCTTGCGGTGCCGCGAGTATTACCCTGCCATGAACGTCACGTATTATCTCGCGCGACGTTGCTTTGTAAATCCGGGGCGTTTCGACACTTTGTGTCAGGGAAGTCTCCACTCGTGTTGAGGGGATTATCCTGACGACGCCGGCATCCCCTCGATCACCCTCCTGTCGCCCGACTGCGTGCAGTTTCCAGGGTCCTCTGTCCCATCGGATACGCCCTCACCCACCCGGGCGACGGCAAACGCTGCCCATATCCTCTCCGGTGCCGCTCCGGTATACTGGGGAGTAGCGTTTCCTCCAGGGAAGAGGATAGGTGGCGATGGCTGCGAAGAGGTCCGCGGAACGATCGAAGACAGCTCGAAGGCCGGCCCCGGCGAGGCCGGAGGCCGCCGTCCCGCAGCGGACCGCGGCGGAGACCTCCGACACCGCGGCCGACCGCGGCACGCCCGGGCCGATCGTCGTGGGCATCGGCGCCTCCGCCGGGGGCCTCGAGGCGTTCCGCACGTTCTTGGACGCGATGCCTCCGGACAATGGCCTAGCGTTCGTGTTCATCCCGCACCTCGACCCCACCCGCGAGAGCCACATGGTCGAGTTGCTCGCCTCGCACACGGCCATGACGGTCGTCCAGGCGAAGGACGGGATGCCGATCAACGCCGATCATGTCTACGTCATTCCGCCGGACGAGTACATCACCATCAGCGACAAGGTGCTCCACCTGACCGCGCCGTCCGAGCGCCGCGGGCGGCGGATACCCATTGATTTCTTCTTCCACTCCCTGGCCGAGGACCGCCACGAGAAGGCCATCGGCATCGTCCTCTCCGGGACCGGCGCCGAGGGCGCGCACGGCCTGCAGGCCATCAAGGCCCACGGCGGCTTGGCCCTGGCCCAGGACCCGGAGACGGCAACCTACGACGGCATGCCCCGCAGCGCGATCGCCACGGGACTGGTCGACTACGTCCTGCCCGTGGAGCGGATGCCCAAGATCCTCCTGGGATTCGTCCAGCATCCCTACGTGCGTGGCGCCCTTGCATCCCGACCGCCCGACGAGCAACTCCCCAAACACCTCGGCGCCATCCTGGCGATGCTGCACGCCCGGTATCGCCATGACTTCGAACTCCACAAGAAGGGGACCCTGATCCGACGCATCCAACGCCGGATGGGACTCCGGCACCTCACCCACATGGAGGATTACCTGAGGTTCCTACAGGCCGACGCGGCCGAGGTCGACGCCCTGTTCCGGGACCTGCTGATCACCGTGACCGGCTTCTTCCGCGACCCCGAGGCCTGGAAGTTCCTCGAAAAGGAGGTGATCCCGGCGCTCGTGCGCGAAAAACCCCCGGACCAGCCGCTCCGGGCCTGGGTGGCGGGCTGTGCCACGGGCGAGGAGGCATACACCGTTGCAATACTGCTGATCGAGCAGGCCGAGGCGGCCCAGAAGGGCGCCAAGGTCCTGGTCTTCGCCACGGACATCGAATCCGCCACCCTGGAGCGCGCGCGGGCGGGGTTCTATCCGGCGGGTGCCGTTGCCGATGTGTCACCGGAACGCCTGCGCCGGTTCTTCATCCAAGAGGGAGACCACTACCGGGTCACCCAGTACCTGCGCGACGCGGTGGTCTTCGCCGCCCAGAACCTCCTCAGCGACCCGCCCTTCTCGAGGCTCGACCTGGTCACGTGCCGCAACGTGCTGATCTACCTCGAGCCGGACGTGCAGGAGTCGGTCATCGCGCTGTTCCACTTCGCGCTGAGCCCGGGAGGTTACCTGTTGCTAGGGGGTTCGGAGACGATCGGTCCGCAGGACGACGCGTTCGAGACCGTCTCGAAGAAGTGGCGGGTCTATCGGCCGATCGGGCCGAGGCGGCCCGACAAGCTCGAATTCTCGATGATCCACCGCGGGTCGCACGCCGCGCCGGTGCGCTTGCCCCAAGTCGCCATGGGCACCCTGCCGCTCGAGAGCAAACTCGCCGGCTTGGCCCAGCGGCTGGTGCTGGAGCACCATGCCCCAGCCTGCACGCTGGTCGACCGCCGGAACGAGATTCGCTACCTCTGCGGCCCGACCCACGACTACCTCCGGCCCCCGACCGGCGTGGTGACCCAGGATCTGCTGGCGTGGGCCCACCGGGATCTCCGGAGCAAGCTGCGGACCGCCTTGGACACGGCGGCCCGCGAGGGACGGTCCGTGACGGAGACCGCCGTCCGCGTCCAGCGCGGCGAGGAATGCCACACGGTCGACATCGCGGTCACGCCCATCACGGTCCCCCGAGAGGCCGCGGGCCTGCTGCTGGTGGCCTTCGCGGATCGGCCCGGGCCGCCAGCGCCCCCGGCCCCTGGCCCCGGGGCCGCCAACGTCGACGAGGAGCGCGTACGCCGGCTGGAGCTCGAGCCGAAGGTGACCCGGGAGGACCTCCAGGGGAGCATCGGGGAGCTCGAGGTCGCCAACGAAGACCTCCAGGCCGTCAACGAAGAGATGCTGTCGTTGAACGAGGAATACCAGTCGACCAACGAGGAACTCGAGACCTCGAAGGAGGAGCTGCAGTCGCTCAACGAGGAGTTGACGACGCTCAACAGTCAGCTCCAGGCCAAGTTCGAGGAGTCGACGGCGATCGCCAACGACCTGAACAACCTGTTGGCCAGCACCAACATCGCGACGGTCTTCCTCGACCGCCGGTTCTGCATCAAGCGGTTCACGCCCGTTGCGACCAAGCTGTTCAACCTGATCCCCACGGACGTCGGCCGGCCGCTCGGCGATCTGGTGAAGAAGTTCGCCGACCCGGACCTGGTGTCCGATACCGAGGCGGTCCTCGAATCGCTCGTGACGGCCACCAAAGAGATCCGCAACGACGAGGACCTGTGGTACGTCCGCCAGGTGCTGCCTTACCGCACCCAGGAGAACCGGATCGAGGGGGTGGTGATCACGTTCGCCGACGTCACCTCGCTGAAGCAGATGGAGGAGGAGCTGCTCAAGAGCCGGGACCGGGTCCGGGCGATCGTCGACACCGCCGTGGATGGCATCATCACCATCGACGAGGAGGGGACCATCAAGTCGTTCAATCCGGCCGCCGAGCGGGTCTTCGGCTACGCCGCCGCGGAGGTCGTCGGGCAAGACGTCACGATCCTCATGCCCTCGCCCTACCGCAACGAACACGATGCGTACCTCAGCCGCTACCTGCAGACCGGGGAGAAGCGGATCATTGGCATCGGCCGCGAGGTCCGCGGTCGCCGCAAGGACGGCTCGACCTTCTCCATGGACCTGGCCGTCAGCGAGTTCCACGACGGGAATGGGCGCAAGTTCGCCGGGATCGTCCGCGACATCACCGAGCGCAAGCGGTTGGAGAGGGAGGTGCTGGAGATCGCCGCCGGCGAACGGCAACGGATCGGCCAGGAGCTGCACGACACCACCTGTCAAGAGCTAGCGGGCCTGGGCCTGCTGGCCCAGGGCCTGGCGAATCAAGTGGCCGAGGAGTCCCCGGCCGAAGGCGGAGTCGCGACCAAAATCGCCAACGGGATCGGGCAAGCCCTCGACCATCTCCGCATGATCCTGAAGGGATTGTTCCCGGTCGAAGTGGACGCCAACGGGCTGATGGCGGCCTTCGACGAACTCGCGGCCCAGACGGAGGCGCTGACTGGCATCACGTGCCGCTTCGATTGCGCCGAGCCGATCACCCTCCGGGACAACATGACGGCGAGGCATCTCTACTACATCGCCAAAGAGGCGGTGACGAACGCCGTCAAGCATGGCTTGCCCACCCACATCGGGATCACCCTCGACAGGAACGGGGACTTTGTCGCCCTCGGCGTCCGCGACAACGGGAGGGGCTTTTCGGAGCCGCTCGACGAGTGTCGGGGAATGGGCCTGCGGATCATGCAGTATCGGGCCGGGCTCATCGGGGCGACGCTGTCCATCGGTCGCGTTGAGGGAGTGGGTACCATGGTCGCCTGCCGATTCAGCGAGGACGGTCACCATGGCTAGGGAACAGGCGGACGCCCGCACGAGGCCCGCCAGAGTGCTGATTGTCGACGATCACCCCATCGTGAGGGAGGGTCTCGCGCTGTTGATCTCGAACCAGCCGGACCTCGAGGTCTGCGGCGCGGCGGAGGACGTCGCTACGGCCGGTCAGCTCGTCGACGAGCTGAAACCCGATCTGGCCATCGTCGATCTCTCGCTCAAGGGTAGCAGCGGCCTCGAGTTGATTAAGCGGATCAAGGCGAAGCACCCCTCGGTCCGGATTCTAGTCTCGTCAATCCACGACGAATCCGTCTACGCCGAGCGTGTCCTACGCGCCGGCGCCATGGGTTACGTCAACAAGCAGGAGGCTACCCGCACGATCCTCGGCGCCATCCGCCGCATCCTGGACGGGAGAGTGTACCTCAGCGAGCGGATGGCCGATCGGTTGCTGTGCCGCGCCGTCGGCGGGGGCGGCGAGCGTGTCGAGGTCTCCCCCATCGAATCCCTCTCTGACCGCGAGTTGGAGGTCTTCGAGCTGATCGGTCAGGGCCTGAGCACGAATGAAATCGCTGCGAAGTTGCACCTGAGCAGCAAGACTGTCGAGACCTACCGGGACCGGATCCGGCTGAAACTGGATTTGAGCACTGGCTCCCAGTTGGCGCGCCATGCCCTGCTATGGGTGCTAGAGAATGCATGACCACCGATTGGGCCCGAGGGCGGCGTGGCGGCTTGACAACCGGTCGCCCTGACGATGCGCCCGTCAGGGGCTTCGCGGGGTCGAGGGGGCTTCGCGGGGTCGAGGGGCTTCGCGGGGTCGGGCCCGGTTTTCGGTTTTCGCGACCGAGAGCCGCCTACAGGGGGGTCTGAAACCCGCCTCGGCCGATCGCGGGTCCGGACGATGCGGGGAAAACGAGGCGGAAGAGCGGGGACGATCGTGCTGGCTTGTGGTCACCAAGCGAGCACCGCTGCCGTCGTCGTCGCCAGGTCCGGGGCCGTCCAGACGGCGCCAAAGGACAAGACTAGTGGGCCGCGAAGAAAATAATGCAAGATAGTCGGCTCTAACCCTTGGCAAGTCTCATCGCGATCGCCTTGAAAACAAGGCCCCCGTGAAGGGCCTGAAAGTGGTGAGGCGAGTGAATTCCTTGCGTTATTTTCTTCGCGGCCCACTAGGGGAGGACAGGCATTGCGTGATGGCCGACCGGTAGGCAAACCGATTGACCGTGGCGTCAACCGCCCCGTCCACAAGAGAAGGGACGACAGACGGGCAGTGGCGAGTGACGGTCGGCGGGGAACCAGTTTCGAGGAATAGGATGATTTGTCCGTCGAAACCGCCTCCTCGGTGAAAAATAAGAGACACAAGGAGATAAGGAGAGAACAGGAATTGCGCCTTATGGCCATCGGGCAGGCACGCCTGAAGCCACTGGCGTTGAGCGCCTCTGACCACAAGAGAATGGTCAACGGTTGGGCTGCGGCGAGTGGGGGAGAATAAATTGATTTATCCGTAGGAATCGCCTGGTTCGGTGACATACTGAAATAGAGGGGTTGCTCGTCGAGATCGGGCCCCGTTCGGTCTTTGGCAATCCGGCAGTCGGTGGCAGGCAGTAGCCAGCGGGGGAGGATCTGCGCACGACCCGACCCCGCTGGTCACGGCGAACGGCGGGGAGGTAGTGGCGAGAGAATAGTGGCCAGTGGAGCTGAAGGGACGGAGCCGGTGGTGCGCGAAAAGCGCCGAAACGAAGCCAATTTGCTCTGGCGTTAGTCTTTGGCTGAATTGCACTTAAGACGCGGAACGGCGGAATCGAGCGGATAAACGAACCCAATCGTCACTCGCGGAGGGGGAAACCACGAAATACACGAAACACACGAAAGGGGATCAGCCCCTACGGCAAAGCCGGAATCCATGGAATCATCGGAAAAGATCCATCGATCGAGAAATCCGAATCCCGGTCGATCACCCTCCAAGCGTTTGCCTGGTCGGCATGCGACCATGCCTTTTTCCCCTTTTTTCGTGTGTTTGGTGTATTTCGTGGTTGATCCAAGCAGGAGGCCCGCGACTCGATCCTTCAGTCCCGCATGAACCCGTGATGGTTCTTCTGGACGCGATTCTTGAAAAAACCTATAGAGAGCGCAAAAGGAGCTCTCGTCGAGACGTTGCAGGAAGCAATGATCGGTCAGGACCAGGAAAGGAATCCGAGAATGAGACGCTCTCGAGGTCTCGTGCTGGAAACGCTGGAGGGAAAGGTCCTGCTGGCCGCGATTGCGACCCCGATCGCGCCAGTTTCTCCACCCATCATCGCGCCTGTGAGCCGGGGCCTGGTCGTGAAGTTGTCCACCGACCACCAGGTCTACCGGCGGGGCCAGCCGGTGGTGATCACATTGACGGAGACGAACACCAGCCAGCAGGACATCATCGTGGAGTCAGGGCCCAGCCTCGCCGGCTTTTTCGTGACCCACAACGGCCGCAGGGTCTGGGCCTCGAACGCGGGAGCTCAGCCCATGTTTATCCTCATGAGGACGCTCGAGCCGGGCCAGTCGATCACGCAGTCGGCAACCTGGAACGGTCAGTCGAACATCGGGCCTGCCCGGACGGCGACCGGGCATCTCGTTGTCGGCAGTCAGGTCGAAGGCGTCCAGCCAGTCAATATCCAGATCCGGCGGCACTGATCGGCCTTCTCAGAGAGGCATTCGCTTCATGATCCAGACCGTCTCCAGTTAGCGAGGTCGCGTCGTCTTGCGAACGGTCGCCAGTGGAGACCTGAAGCTGATCGACAGGCTGTAACTTGTTACGGGAGGTCTGGTTGCCGGTCTGACCTTGAGGTAGAAGGCCGTCCCCGCCCGGGAATTGGAAACGTTCACCTGGTTCGTGCCCTGGGCAATCAACCTTCCTCGAGCGTTGAACACCTGGATCGAAGCTCCCGGAGCGTTGAGCTGGTAGGCTCCCGCCGCACCACTTTGAAAGTCGAAGTATTCGACAGTCAATCCCGAGTTGAAGCTCAGATTGGGAAGGGTCGTCTGGATGACCCGACCCAGGCGGGTCGCCGTTTGTGGACTGGTATTCGTCGCCGGAGGCGACTGCGAGACGACCGGTGGAGGTTGAGGAGTGGGAGTGGGAGCAGGCTTCGGCACCACGGGGGGTGGAGTTGGCGCAGGCGAGTTCGGGGGTGAGCTTTGCGGCAGTGAGACGACGAGCTGGTAGGCACCCGCGTCGAAGTAAGTCCCCGTGTCGCCCGTCACGGCCATGTAATAGCGCTGGCCTGGCACGACGGCTGCAACAGTCGCCGTCACGTTATCGCTCCAGGCCGAGGGGTTGCTCGCCTGGGCCAGAAGGGTCCCTGAGGCGTTGTAGATGCTGACCTGGGGGCTGAGCATGCTGATGTTGCTGGCGGCCGCCGTCACCTGGAGAGTTCCCGAGGCATAGCTCGGCGCCACGAAAGAATAATACTCAGTGCTGCCAATGCTCGATAGCGAGACCCCCGAAATCACGGCTTGATTGGAGGCCGCCAGATTGCTGGTGAGATCGATCGGAGCGCCAAATCCGTCCCCAATCCCTTGGGATTGGTAACTGTCGGGCGTCCTTGCGCCATAGATCGCCTGAATTCCCGCAATGTCGCCGGGCTCCAGACCGGTTCGAAGGCCTCCGTAGTCGGTGGCCATCACTTCCGCCGGGTTGGGAGCTTCATTCAACCCCAGCGAGTGGCCCGTCTCGTGCAGAACGACGCTGTACAAATCATAAGTCGAGCCAATGTTGAAATTCATGGAGGTGTTGATCTCGACGTCTCCCGCGGCCGTCGAGCCATTCGGGGGTGGAAAACAAGTCTGTGCCAGGGTGATCGTGGTGTCGGGAAACGTATAGCCACCGAAGCGGATGTCACCGAATCGCGGGTCTCCCTGAGCCAGCCCAAGCGTGTTGTAGTCGTAAGGTCCATCGGAAACCGGAACGATGTTGATATTGGCCACGGACTCCCAGGTCGCCAGGGCGAGCGCAATTTGCCGCTCCCAGATGCCGCTGGTCCCGAACTTGGCATTGAAGGTCGCGTTCAGGTTATTGATGCCGTGGTCCCACCAGACCCCATCGGGGGCAATACTGTAGGTGATATGACTGGGGTTCGGCCAGCGCTCCCCTTCGAGCACATAGTCGTACCCGGGGCTAACAGACATGAGCGTCCGCTCCTCGAGACGGTCGCAACAGAGTCTGTGTGTGCGTCGATCTGTCCGATTCGCTCGCTGCTTACGGTACCGCTTCGGTTCACATCTCCCTTCCCTGCACACAAGGCCTAGATGCTCTCCGAGCATCTCGAAGACGAACCATGGCATGATCCACTCCGGCATTCGTTGGGCGCATCAAGGGTTTTCCGGCGTGCCTGTCCTACTCTGGAGTGATCGCTCGCCGGCCGGATTCGAAAAGCTCGAGCTCGAGCACTTGCTGAAGACCTTCCTTGACATGGCCCCCGGCACGTGCCGGTGGAACTCCTCATCCTTTGTTGCTGATCTCGATTGCCCCTCCCCCAGTTCACGTCCCCGGTAATCCCTTTTTCCACAAGGGAACATCGAAGCTCATCCCGCACATCTGGTCATCACCAGGAAGCTCGAACAGAAGAGTGGCGTTGAGCCGGACATCTTCACCTATATCGACCAAGCCTGCTGTTTCGCCGGGAGTGCCGGGGTGTGAGAATCTTGCCGAGGGTCGTGAGCGACCGAGAATCGCGATACAACCTCGATACAAGAAAAGTAGCTCCGTTCTCCACAGTATTCCCCAAGAAATCGCGACGCTCGCCATCTCAACCGCTACACTCGGAAGCTTGCCGTCCAGTCACAGTGAGAATGCAGATTTTGCGGGCAATGCGCACTCCCCGCGAGAGATGCCGGCAAGGCGGTGAGCAGAGCGTGGTCGATCGTTGGGGAGGCGAGATCTACCTCTGGCATCGCATGCTGGCGCAGCGGGGCTACATCGTGCTGAGCATGGACAACCGCGGAACCCCCGCTCCGCGTGGCCGCGCCTGGCGTAAAGGCAATCTCTTGCTGATTCACGGCACGGGCGACGACAACGTGCACGACCAGAACTGCGAGGTGCTGGTCGATCGTTTGATCGCGCTGGGTAAGCCGTTCTCGATGATGGCCTATCCCAACCGCACCCACAGTATCAGCGAGGGCGAAGGCACGCGCCGGCATCTGTTCGAGCTGATGACGCGCTTTCTCGAACAGAATCTACCGCCGGGGCCGCGGAGCGATCACTGATTGACGCGCTCAGCCTGTTGTGAAGCTCCCCTTGGATTACGGTGAATCCGGGCGGCCGCGACGGTGAGACCGACAAAGCCAAGAACGAGCATGATGAGCCAGAGCCACTCGAGCCAGGGGAAGCTCCAGAGCCGATCGAGCACCCATCCGAAGCAGAGGAAGGAAGAAACCCCACCGCAGTAGACCAGGATCACCCTGGCCGGGTCGCGGCGCAGGCCCTGCACGATGATGGTCTTGAGGATTCGCCGACCGTCCCGGAAGGCGCGCAGCTTGCTGACCGTGCCGGCGATTCTCGGCCGGTAAGGGACGGATATCTCGAGCGTTCGCAGCTTTCTGGTCACGGCCTCGATGGCCAGCTCGGTCTCGATCTCGAAACCCTCGGAGCGCAGCGATACGGTCCGGAGGAACTTCGGGGAAAATGCCCGGTAGCCCGAGAGCAGGTCGCCGGTTCCCTTGCCGATCAAGAGGCGGAAGGCCGAGCGGATCAGCAGGTTTCCCAGGCCCCGAACCGGCGACATGGCGCCGGCTCCGAGCTCCGGCTGGCGCGCGCCCACGACCATGTCGGCCGCTTCATCGAGCACTGAAGCGACCAGAAGCGGTGCGGCCTCAGCCGGGTAGGTACCGTCTCCGTCCACCAGAAGGAGGACGTCCCGGTCGCCCAGCAGGGCAAACGCCGCACGGACGACATGTCCCTTGCCTTGCTCGGCGACGGCTTCCACGCGCACCCCCTGTTGCCGGGCGACATTCGACGTACCGTCGGTCGAGTTATTGTCGAAGACCACGATCTCCGCGCCGGGCAGAGCGGTACGAAACTGCGCGATCACCGTCATTATCGCCGCGGCTTCGTTGAAGCAAGGGATCGCGACGGCGATGCGCGGAGAGTTCTCTACGGCTTGCAGATGTGTCACGGCGGTGGGTACCACGGAAAAATCGTAGGCGCTCGCCAGTTGGTGCGCGGCCATCGGCCAGCCGGGGCGGTCCCGTCCGGCACGAGGGGCCGTCACACCCCCGTCCTGGCGCACCAACTGGCGAGCGCTAGGCAAAATTGTCCCACGCCGCCGGGGGACCGTCCAGAGCGAAGGAGGGCGACTTCGGCGCGATCGTCACCGCGATTTTGCCTCAGCCAGCCAGCACTCCGCTTCGATCCGGTAATACTCGGAGGCGCCGACGTCGCTCGACCGCCCAAAGCCAAGCCGCCGGACCTTCTTGATCAGCGCCTCGAGCTTCTTCATCCTGTCCAGATGCTCCTCGAATGCGGCGATCTGTTTGTCTGGCCTGTCGCTAACCCCCTTTCTTGCGTCCATGAGCAGACGGGACCAGACGTAGACATCGAAGGACTGGACCCGGGACTGCTGGTAATACTGCCAGATCAGGTCGAACTGCTTGAGCGCCGCGTTGTAGCGGGCTTCGGCCAACGGAGCTTGCTTGCGGGCTTCCTGTCCCTGTGGAACGGGCGCGACCGACGCGCCGGCAAGCAGCAGACCCCAGCACAAGAGCTGCAGTTTCTTCGCGGAGATCATCGTCGCTTCCCCTCCCAACCTTGACTGTCACCCCAGGGTCATGCGCGATCTGTCGACGGTACTGGTAATCTAACGCGCTGAGCCTGGTGCTGGCATGCTGCAAAGTTGGTCTTGACCGGCCTTTGATCCCGACTGCTGTCGTCGCGAACTGTTTCGTTCGGCGGGGGTCACCCGACCCCGCCGTTCGGCTTACCGCAACTCTCCACGTGACTCGCCAACGATCGGGGACTGGGAGACCCGCGGTCGCAGAGGCCGGGCGGTTCAGGAGACCACTGCCCGACCGAGCTTGTACCCGACCCACTTTTCACCGGCAGTGGACGGGCGTGCGGTAGAGAAAAGGAAGAAGCCTGTACCCGAAGGGCCGGCGCAGACGATGGCTTCACCGCAAGCCGTTCCGGCCTTTCGGGTACAGGCTCTTGAACGAAGCCGTGGGGCGGCACACGGTTTGC
>JBEKTN010000098.1:0-22626 GCA_049516015.1 Isosphaeraceae bacterium
CATCGGGCGGCAGCGTGCACTGTCCCTGTGGCATGCGAGTCATTGCCTCCTTGCAACCTGGGTTCTCAGTAAACCCAAGGTTACAGGAGGCCGTGACTTGCGCCTATTTCAACGGTATTGCCTTTAGAGCATAAGAGCTGTGACCTCTGGAGTCCTCTTGACTGTTGCTGACAGAGGCCAAGGCTTCACTCCCAGGCTCTTTACTAAAAACACCGGTGCGAGGCATCGCTGTTCGCCAGCGGTAAAGGATTACGCTTTCGGACTGACAATCACACAGGTCTTGAGGCTCTCTTCGGTAGTTGAAAGGTCGTCCTCAAGGGCGGTTGGGTTCGCGAGAAAGTGACCTGGGTCGTAGACGAAACAGATTAGCCCCCGACAGTCGGGGTGGGAACGGTAAGGCTCCTTGTCCTGAATGAGCTCCTTGGCAACATCCTTCTGTTTGAGCGATGTCCGAGTCATTTTTGCCTCTACGACGACATGCTCGCGTTTAAGCAGGAAGTCCATTCGGGTCGAATTACCAGCGTAGCTCGGCGTCCATTCTTCAGCTCGGACGTCATCGAAATGCAGGCGCAGGAGCGCATGTAATGCATCCTGCACGTCGTACTCATCCTCGAACTTGACCGTCGGTCGGCCATCGTGACGGACTTGGAGTTGCAAGGCGAACTGGTGGAATCGGCGACAAATGTTCGTGACGATGGTGACGGCGTCGTGGGTCGGACGTCCGACCTGCCAGGTCGCCGCAAGATCGGATTCGAGCCGATCGTTCGATGCTCGGCGAATCGCCTGATAAAGGATCGATGCTCGCGCGAGATCCGCAGAATCGACGGGTTCGAGTAAGGCGCATCGCAGCAGCTCATGATCGATGTCGAGATGAGCAAGGGATCTATGGGTATCGGGATAAGCAAGTCCCAGCCATTTGCGAAGTGCGAGTGTTTGAATTGTCGGAGACGATGTTGTTGGCGCGCGAGCGCCGTTGAACAACAAAGGCAAACCCGCCAGATGAGACCCAGCCTCATAGAGCCAGCCTGACCATTCGTCGTGCGTGTGCTCTTTGTCGAGTGTTTCAAAGATGCGGCGGAGCCATTCGCGTAGGTCGTTGGGCAATGAAGGCGTTGCTCGGAATCCTAGAGCTAGGCCGAACATCTCGATCGGCCGGAAGACGAAGGTTTGACGATCAGGGGTGAATGGTTCGCGCTGAGATAGCCGCCGGATGCCGGTTTCCCAAGCGGACTTGGCATCGGCGGTAGGGGTGCATCTGGGGCTGGCCATCTTGAAACCGAAAGCCGCGAGGTCAGGCGCCATTGCCCTTCGCAGCACGTCCACCGAAGGCCCCGTCTCCGCCCAATCGGCAACAGGTCCCGTCTCTTCGACGGTTTCAAAGACAAATCGCGCGAAGTTTCCTTCCGGGGTCTCACGGGACAATGGGTCCTCCGCCCGGAGCAGTGCTTCAAGATCATGAAGCTGTAGCGCTATGCTTCGGACGATGGGGGAGGTCATAAGAACCACCTGCTCGATCGTAGCCTGGTATTCAGGATGGCCGGCGACCAGTCCGGGATGGTTTCGAGCCGCGCGAGTAACGCCGCGATGAGTTCTGAGTAATAAATCGTGACCGGAGCATAGGCCGGCTGCGTGGAACGCCATGTCAGGGAGGTGAACTTAAGGACTTGCTCGGGAAGATACTGAAGATCAACATAAGTCGATTCCGGATGCAAATGGATCAGCACCGGTGCTGGCAAGGGCGAGGTCTCGCGCTTGATCTGGTTTACGCCGTTGGTCGTGAGGAGCCTCGTATATCTGCCTAGTTGAACCATCGTCCCGCGACTGGGGGCATACACGCCCTTTAATCCGGATGCCGTCACTTTCCCCGCTTGCGCTGTGTCCAACACTTTGAACGGGTGGTCGTGCGTGACCGTCAGAAACGCGAACTGGATGTTCTGCCGTGCGCCAACTTCTTGCACGCATCGCGCGACGATCTTCGCAACCTCAATCCGCCTGAGCGGCTTATGAGCGTGGAAAACGACGCGGACGGTGTCATTGTCCTGCCAGCCATTCCGTTTCTTCACTTCGCGTAGCACTTCCGCCATGGATTCCTCAAGAACCTCGGGGTACTCATCGTACCCGCAGACCCGGGAGACGTTGGACAGCAGATAGTTTCCGTCCCCGCGGAAAACCGTGGTGATCCCCATGAATCGCTGCTTTTGCTCGAAACGGCTCCCGGATAGTTCCACATTTCCCATGCCGATGACGACTTCGTCATCGACGGTGAGATCGTGCGCAACCGTCCATGGAGTTCCGCCCATCTTCGCGTACATCGCGACGGCCAGGTTCTGAAGCGTGTACTGGAACGAAAAGGGACGGCTAGTAATCGTGCTGAGACGAATGTCCTGCACCGGGATACCGTTCATGAGAAGAACGGCTTTGCCGCGCAGGTAGGGATTGATCGGATCGGGCAGGTTGGAGTGCGGGTTGAGGATGACGACAAGCGCCAGGTCATATTGCCTGCTCGCCGTCGCTAGATGATCCTCGATTGACTTTACGTAGGCGCCGGCCGCCCGACTGTCGGAAATCCCGAGCGTGGGCACGTCGCAGGTGACAAATTGCGGGTTGACAAGACCAAACGTCCCCGCGAAACCCTTGGCGAACCGCGAAGCGGACTCCGATTGGATGCCATCGCGAAAGGTACGGATGAACTGACTCACCTTGCCGGCGCTCTGGTTTGGGCAGACAACGAGGATGCGCGGGGTGCGCTTCGGGAAGGTGTCGCGATCAAATGGACCAAAGTTCGTCAACCCGGCCCAGGCGATCTCATGACGTTTCGCCCTGGCGGCATCGAAGCAATATTGGACGGCGTCGCAGGATGTGATGGTCTGGTACTCGGGTGTGTTTGTCACCTCGATGGTGCTGTCGATGGCGCACGTGAGATCGGGGGCGAGTTGAATCAGGGTGTCGCCCTGGAGCACGTCGCGCATTCTGTCCAATAGTTTCTGCAGCGACGGGCCCAGACGAAACTCGCCCTCGGCGAAGTATCGGTCGCTCTCGAAGTCATAGTAACGGGACCCCAGTAGTTTTTGGAGACACCTGGCGAACGATGCCTTGCTCCCCTCTAGCTGCACATGTTTGGTTTGGATGGATGCAATGTCGTCGAAAGACTCTGACAAAACAATTTCATCTCCCCTGACTGATCCGATCGTGCCCACGAGTCGGCGCTCGTCGGGGCCGGGGTTTCGGCGTATCACATGGAGGCCCGCCAGGTCGACATCTGATTCCTGGAGTTTCTCGATGGGCGCCAGAATGCTCCAACTCAGGCCCACTCTCAAGAAAATTGCGATTTCGGTCCGGTTCGGGATCAGCTCGATAATCCGGGGATCGAGCTCGAACCTCGGCCGGATCTTGAATTCTTGTAAGAGGGAGGGAACATCGTTCCACTTTTTGGTGATAGACCCGACGATCTCTTCCTTCTGTCCGAGAAACGCGAATGGCCGGCGCCTGAATGCGTTGTATTTTGGAAACTTCAGAGGGAGCACGTCGCTGAGGCGCGCGGTGAGCAGGTGCATGTGATCGTGATCGTCGCAGGCGATCGTTTCGGTCCTCCCGAAGACCCTGGATGGCGCATCCGGCCGGGAGATTCCGTATGCCTTTCCGCCTCTCCAGGCCAGAAACCAGTGCGTCTGGAATTCTTCGCGGAGATCCTTCATTCGGGATGGGTCCGGGACATCCCGCACCTGAACCGTGAACTGGTTCGCGGATAGCTTGACTCGGAAACCATTCAATACGATTGACATTTTGTTCTAATTCCTACCAACGAGGTTGAGACGCTCAACATCCTCCCCGCAACCCCCCCGCAAACTTCCCAGTGTGCCGCTGTCCATGCCGGTGATCCGCGTACCCATTCGACACGTCATTGAACTAACCGAGAGCAACCCGCACCTTGACCCAATCCCACAAGTCTCGCGAAAGACAACCGTCGTATTTGCCGGTGACCCTAGACAGCATGGGCCAGGGCAGGATCGGTCGGAGTTGATCCGAGGAAGAGATCGCCTTGTCGTCTGAAGGACACGCTCTTTTGAATCGAGCATCGTCTCTCGATCGATGATGCGTAATCAGCAACGTTTGCTTTGAAGTTCTGATCTAATCCTTGGTCTATGAGAGTCCAGGTCTCGCGCCAGGGCCGCTTGCCAGCGCCGAGGTCGAAACGGCGCCGGTGATGGGTTTTCGCGAATGGTTCGGCGTCAATGAGGGTGAATGTTCGAAAGCGAGTTGCGAACAGTTCGGCAAACTGAGTGCCGCCAATGATCACGGGATGGAGGCTTCGGCCTAATGCATCTTGCAGCGAGGCGATGGCGTTGATGGCCAGTTGGCCTTGAGTCCTGTTCTTGTTCCCGGTTTGAAACTCCTTAGACACGTACTGAATTGAGGGATTATCCCGCAGATACTGGAACCAGAAATCCCAATCACCGTGAGTGACGGCGCTCAAGTGAGGCGCGACCATAAGCCCGGCTCCGTTCATTTCTTCGATGCAGATCAGTTGACGCTTTCTGTTAAAGAGATTGTCAGTCCGGGGGACCCGCAGAAAATGGGAGAAGTTTGGCGGGATGGCGAGAGAGATTCCGAGAGCAGCCAACTGCCGCGCCGCTTCGTCACGCTGGCTGTATTGCCAGTAACGTTCGAGGAACGGATCTCGCGCGGTGCCGCGGAGGATAACTCGGACGCCGGGGGCTAGGCCGAAGGTCGATCGGAGATCAAGAGGATTGGAGGCAACCGTCTGATACTTCTGCTGATTCAGGCGGATGACGCGGTAAGTATCGAGCGCCACCATTGGGTAATCGAAAAGGTCGTGTCGCCTGTAACGGTGATAGACGACGGGTAAGTATTGCGGGAGTTCGATGGGGGTCTGCGAAACCGGCTTTAGGTCATCGAACCGCAGGCCACGAACTTCCTCCAGGCGTTTCATAAAGTCAGCTTGTTTGTACGGACAGACGCGATCGCACTTTCCGGTGCCGCAGCATGCCAGATCGAAGCAGTTGAGGAGCGCTCGCTCCGGCTGAATGCCTCCACAGACGTCGAAGAGACCGCAGCCAGGGCAGGACGCCGAGACGATTCCGTGCCCCCTTAGCTCACTCCGCAACTTGGCATAATCGTTCATGAGGACTGCTCATCCTTGATGATGATGGCCTTGCCGCAACCCGAGAGCGAGGAAACCTCGGTCATGCGAATTCTTACGACACCCGTCTGACCACATTCGCCGAGGCCCTTCGCCAGGCTCTTCGCACCGTCGCCCTCGATTCGGCCGACGACGCGGTGGCCTTCCGCCACGTGGATTCGCTGGCCGTCACGAGCGACGATCGCGAGGTACGTGTCACCGGCTTTGAGACTGGAGCCATTGTTGAGGTTTACCGTGTAAACCGTGTTAATGATCTCCGCCCGCTCGAAGAAGGAGCGTCGCTTCACGTCGATTTGCGCGATCCTGCAACGTTTTTCAAAATGTTTGATCTGTTGTTCGATTAAGTTCTCACCCATCGCACGAGATCTCCGGGACCACGGGGCGGTAGACCTGCTCTCGTCCGAGCTTATTCCTCTTAAGCAATCGCTTGTTGTGCAAATCCTTGAGGCGATTATTCCAAGCCGTCGCCTTTACGCTGCTGGCGGAGTACAGCCTTTCGAGTTCGGCCCCCGTCACCTGGCCCGCTTTGACAACGGCGGAGAGGGTCTCTCGCTGCCCAGGCTCGAGGGGACCAACAACGATGGCTGATGCTGATGACGCGTTGCCCGAGGCCACGAGAAATACGACTCGGGCATGGTTAGCGACATACCCGAGTTCGTCGATAAAATCATTATCCTGGATATTGCAGAGGACGAAGAAGAGTTCGATTTCGGGATTTGCGGCCCAGCGGAGGAGCTGAATCAGCATCGCGCTAATCCAGGAGCCGGTTAAGACTTCCGCCCCGCCGAAATCGAGATGGATCGTTTCCCCTTGATCGGCGCTGCTCAGGGCCTCACACACCTTGGCGAAATGCCGCGTTCCCATGGGTTGCCCCTGAAAGCGCGTCTCACAAAGAAAACGGGTCAACTGGATTTCCATTCGATCCTCATGAATCTCATGTAATGCTACTAAGGATAGGATAAGGTAGGTTGATCACCGAGTCAAGCCCGGCCGAGAAATTGTTGCGATTTCACGCCGTCTTGAGCGCGCGGCAGCGGCAGCAGACGCTCACCTGAAACCCGGGAAGATGCGGCGGGAACGTTTTCGTGCCGCGGTCTGCGTCAAGATCCGCCCCGCTCATATCGATGCAGCCTGTGCCGCTCCTGAACCGAAGCCGCCCGTAGCAGGTCAGGATTGCTTTGAAGACCTCGCGGAATCCAAATCCCCGCTGGCCGGGATCGACACTGCTTACTCCGTCGCGGAGAGCGAAACGAATAGCTTCAGCATGCGTGTCGATATGGGCGTAAGCGGGATGTTTTCGAAGACTTTCATAGACGCCAATCCCGACATCGGCGACCGTGAAGAGCGATAGCCCATCGCAGACCCAGAAGCCGACCAAGGCCGGGATCGACGACAGTGCGTGGGTCGATGCGTTCGCCGCCATCTCGTGCAGCGCGACCGAGAGTTGGCTGGCAACCTTCTCGGAGAATCCGGCCTTGGCCGAGGACCGATTGTAGACCGTCTCGAACAGCTTCCATCTGGTCGACTCCAAATGGGCTTCGTCGTTGAGCACGAAAAACCCATAGTCCCGAGGGTCGATCCGATCCCATGTCGCCCCGTCGGGCCCGTTGGTCCTCAGCCCAAGCTCCGATCTCACCTCCTTCAAGGCTAAGCCTAACGGCGAGTTGCCGATGGCGTCCGGCAGATCGGGCAGTTTCAAAGAGGGATGCGACCAGCGGAGGCAACCGTATTCGATGATGGCCGGCAGGGAGGCTTTTCTGAGCCCCTGGATGAAGGAGCGAACGGGCCTCTCATTTTGGGCCGCGAGCTGGATTTGTTCGATGTCGCTTACAGTAAGGACGTCGATGGCCATGACGGAAACCTCTATGATGAATCAGGGACGTCCGCGTAGGCCGTATCATTCATCCGTTCGTTCCGACTGCATCTGGAAGACCGTTATAACATCTGCGGCACAAGGCCCTGGCCAGACACGCGATGCTCAATTCCAAGAACGGGGTCGTCCACCAGAGGCAGAGTAAACCCATAGGCTGCCGCTCAATAAGGGGTGAACCCAACAACGTCGGCCCGCAAGCAACAGTTTTGTCACCAGCCGCCATCTGGAAAGCAACGCTCTGAAAGACCTTGTCTTTCTGGCTTGAAAATCTCTTTACACAATGACGCTTCTGTAAAGAGTTTGTCCAAGCGGTACCCAGGAACCCAAGCCTTCCGAGACGGGCAGATTTGCTCGCCGGCCGCCGTAATGTAACGAGAGGCCTGCCCGGTTGCCTCGTGCGATTACCCCGAAATGGCGGCTGGTGACAAAACTGTTGGGTCTAGGCCTAATTACGAGGTCTTCTGCCCTTTCGGATGCATCGCCAACGCCGCTTCAACGGTGAGCCTGCCACCCAAGACCGACACGAGGAGGTCGGGGCGCTCGTCGGCGAGTCGCAAGTGCGATGCGTCAGCCTCCCCACCCGCGAACTCGATGTAGGGAGCCTTCTCGGCCAGGAACATTTCACGCCGACTTGTCTTCTCCGCAAGAAGGCGTCGCCACTCGTCCACGAACCGTTCAAACTCAGTGGTCGGCATCGTCGGCGTGCGCTCGGGGAGTAGCGGGTTCGCGTCGTCGAGGAATCGCCGCCACGCTTCCGCCCGCTCGGGATCGTAGCCCCACCGCGTCTGGAGGGCGGAGACGAGCCATTCCGGACCGGGATATCTGGTGGCTCGCTGATGCCAGTGCTCTCCGAGGATGAAGAAGACGGCGTGGGCGAGCTCGTGCGCGATGCCGGCCTGTAAGAGCATCGCGTCCGAAAGATAACGGAAGGGGGAAGAATGTACCCACAACGTACGGTCCCTAGGGACGAACGCCGCCCACCCGGACCGGCCGTCCCACCGCGTCCTGTCCGAGACGAGGCGGATGGCTGGCGACGATTCCTTCCCGAGGTACCAGTGGAACACGGTCTTGACAACCGCCGGGAGCGGCTGCCACACGCTCCTGACCGTCTCAAGAAACCGACCGACTAGGGCGTCTTCCCAGTCGCATTCGACAACGGTGAAGGGCGTGCCCGCGACAGGGATTGGAAATGAAGCCGCCATGCCGTACTCTCTTGTGCCCGATCGGTCCGGGCTGTCGACAGTCCGGGATGTCTCTATCGCAAGTATACCGTCCCTAATGCACGCGGGCCGACCCCAAGAAGGTGGATCATACTCCGGTATAACCGGCTCCGCGCCCGGTGGCCCACGACGCTGGGAGCGTTGGCGGCTGCCACGCGAAATCCAAGCCGTTCACGTTAATGGCCGAGGGCGTGAGGGGGTCAGCAAGCTCGGCTAAGGAATCGGCCAGGCACTTAATCAGGGCGGACACGGCAAACTGGGGAAGGATAGCGATGAGCGAACTTGCGCGGATTCCCCAGATTTAGGAGATTTAGTGCCTGGCTAATTCCATTCTATTCCCTGCCCGAAGCCTGCCCATCGCAGGTGAGCGAGGTGCTCGGGTAGAATCGAGTCTCGCGGCGGTCGCTGGATCAGCTAGCTTCTCCGAAGAGCGGCCACAGGGAGAACCCGATCCAAGAGGGTATCATGGACGCGGTGGAAAACGCCTCGCGCTGGAACCGATGGGCAGCAAGTGGCCCCGAAAGCGCGATCTCCAAGGTGTTCGGCGTTCTTGACGCAAATCTACCGAACTGCTGGAGGCGACTGACAGGGGATGACCTACTCCCTTACACGTCGATGGTCAAGCCGGGATCCGGCTGGTATGCCCTCGACACGACTCCTTCCTACGTCGGAGTCGTGCTCAGTATCGAACGGCCCCGGGAATCTGAGCTGAGGGGCGGCTGGGTGTGGTTCGCAGGACCGCCATATCCGACCGGCAAGCCCGGCGTCCCGGCCGCGTGGGACCAAGTGAGCCGATTTCTGGATGAAGGCGTTATTCCCGCTGCGAGGGCAGTTGGTGCGAACATTCGGGTGCCCACTCTTGAGGATGCCTTCCTTGCCAACTTGCCCGTAGACATACGGGATCGTCTCCAAACGTTCTCGGATAGCGCCCGCAAGTCACTCCCGCTCAACCGCGAGGAAGCTGAGTTGTGGCGCGAGTTCGTCATCGCTGCTTTCCGCGCAAAAGCGGTCATTGACGCCCAACCGTTCATCGACTGGCTCGCCGCCGCCGGTTGGCCGAGGGAATTGGCAGCCGAGCTGAACTTGCGGTTTTTCGACCATTGCCTCCTGCTTTCGCGGTACGCGGAAGAGGTATCGGCTGCATGACCTCCATTACGGCTGTCGCCGCTCAAATCATCGCGCAGCCCGCCCCGGTCACCATCCTCGACACCTGCAACTTCCTCGATCTGTTCCGCCGCGACACCACCCGCCAGCAGCCGAGAGTGCCCGCAGAAGAGATCCGGATAGCCTCCGAACTCCTGCAACTGGTGACCGCACGGCCGGATGCCGTCCATCTGGTTGTGCCAGAACTCGTGCCGGGCGAGTTCGCCGACCATGCCAGCCGGATCGAAAGAGAATTTGCTGGATGGCTTGGGTTCCATGATGAGAATCAAGATTGGCTTGCCGAGGCTGCGCCCTGGATCGGGACCGCGCTCCCGACTCCCTTGGCTGTCCACCCACTTGGGCTGCATGCCGGGTTTCGGCGGCTCGCAAACGAGCTGCTCGCTCAAGCGATTGTTTTGGACCGCGACCAGACCTCTTTGAATCGGGCGGTCGCGCGTTTGATCGCCAAGCGACGTCCGTCTCACAAGAAGGAAATCAAGGATTCTATGAACATGGAGCAGAGCTTGGAACTCTGTTCCCAACTGAGAAATTCTGGATTCACGCACCCTGCAGTGTTCATAAGCTCGAACACGAATGATTACGCTGCGGCATCGACCAGTTCCCAACTCCATAACGACCTCCAAGCAGAGTTCGTAGCGGTATCGCTAGAGTACTTCCCATCCCTCCGGGCTGCCATCGGGTCTCTCCGGGCTAGGGGCGTGTTGCCGTAGGTTGGGACTGAGCAGGAACTTGGAGTCAGTATCTGGGCGACGGCAACTTCAACTCCAGCACATCCTCCCCGGCCACGGTGCCGGTTAGCATGGCCCGCACCACAACCAGTCCGCGCTCATCCGCCAGCACGTCGGTCTTTGGCCAGTCGGTCACGTTCTACGACAAGGGCTTCGCGGGGTCGGGGCCGGTTTTCGGGAGGCGGTGGCGGATAGCCTCGATCTCGTCACGCAGTGGACGGGGCCACCCGCATTCGCCGGGATACCAGGTCGTTCCGGCTTCCTCGCCGCGCACTTCCACGGCCGACGGCAGACTTGGCGCCTCACTCCCTGGAAATTTCTCTTTTTTTTCAGTTTCGCGCGAACAAAGTAACGCGATACGATGTCTATAGTCCAGATTCTCGGTCATGGTAGCCATCGTGTTGGCACGTGGGGAGCATCGAATCGCTCCCTGGCCGGGAGTCAGACCCAGCAGACAGACCGGGCACGGTGTCCGGTCGCATCGAGATCTCGGGAGCCAGATTGGAACCCATGACTCGGTAAGCGATACCAAAGGACGTCCGGGAGACGTCTTTCCCCCCGTGAGGCCGCGATCCGAGAATCCGCTCTCCTTCCGGCTTCATACGCCGGAATGTCCGCCGGATCGATCTCGCAAGCGGATCAAAGCCTCACCTCGTGACCCCGCCTTTCCAGGCGGATGTGAGGGTTTTGCCATGTTGAGCCGCATGAACCTGATGCTGTCAGCTCTTACCAACCGGCTGAACCTCGGGACGCGGACGCTCGCCCTCAACGCGAGCGGCAACAATGGCAAAACGACCCTGCGCATCCGTCACATCCATCATGATGTCATGCGCCAGAGGATGGTGTGGTGTGTCGTATCCTATTTTACCTCAGAGAGATACGACATTCCGCCCATGCCAGACTCGATCATTCCCGGCCCGCAGCAACCCCCTATACGTTGCTCAGACCGGGAGCCGAGTCGCTCTGCTTGCCAGCGAAGCGTCCAACCCAAACCGAGTCAGGCCTGGCTATTGAAGCAGGCCAGGCCCGGACAGCACCCACTCGAGTCCTGCGCCGCCTCGGCGGTTTGGATCGAGGGTGCGGGTTGGGGATACGCCAGCCGGCAAGTACGAGGGCCGGCAGCGGCCGCGAGAGTGGCAGCCGCCGCAAGCTGAGTCCCGATCGTCGGGCTCAAGAGCGTCACGGCAGTCTCCTTGGTCGACTCGAGCGATCCATGGTCCTTATTGGGCTCATGGATGGCGACAGTTCGACCGACGCGGGCGTGACGAATCGAGCAGGCGAAAGGAACCGAGTGGTTGTCTCGGGCGCCGGACCAACTTCTCCGGCACCGAGAGCCGCTCACGCGCATTGACACCGTCGCCGCGCCAGGGTCGGCACATGCGGGATGAAGCGATCCACGGCTGCCGCCGCGATCGCGGAGTCCCGGCAAGACCAGACCAAAGGGCACGGCGTTTCGACGCTCATGATGCCATCCCGATGACCTCCCGGTTTCCACTGCCGCGGGAGCGGCGGATGCGAAGGAGAAGCGTCGGGCTGATCCCCGGATGCGGGGAAGGTGGGTTCCGTGGCGATCCTGGAGATGGAGCAGACTCGAAGTCCGAGTTGGTCCGAGGTAGCGGAGCTGGTCCAGCGGGCACAAGAGGGGGACAGGGAGGCATTCGGCCGGCTGGTCGAGCAGTTCCAGCCGACGGTGTACGCGATTGCGCAGCGCCGGCTGGGCAATGCCAGCGAGGCGGTAGAGCTGACGCAAGACGTGTTTCTGCACATCTTGCGGCGGATTCACCAGCTCCGTGAGCCCGAGCGGTTCGCCGGCTGGCTGCGCCAGGTGGCCGTGCGGATGGCGATCAACCGGGCCACCCGGAGGGTTGCTCCCTCGACCGTCGACACAGGCGTCCTGGAAGGGGCCTACGAGCGCGCCCTTCAGCCGGTTGACGAGCTGATCACAAGCGAGCGGGCCGAGCGGCTCTGGGTGGCGCTGAGACGCCTCAAGACGCTCGATCGAGAGAGCCTGGTCGCCTTCTATATCCGGGGTCTGTCGCTGGTGGAGATCGCCGGCGAGCTCGACGTTCCCCTGGGCACCATCAAGCGCCGGCTGCACACCGCCCGCAAGCGGTTGCGGCTCGAGCTGGAGGCCTCGGTGGCCGACGCCGCGGAGTGGACGGATGGACTGGTTCCGGAGGCCGACACCGATCTTGACGAAGCAGAATCCGGCTGCGTTGGGGCCGGCCTCGAGGCCTCGCCGTGGTGAGGTTTTGAAGCCGGAGAATCGGTAGAGCGGAACGCGAGGTCTGCCAACCTGGATCGTCGCAACCCGCGACCTCGTGATCGTCCCGGCCGGTCATGAGGTCGTCGTCTGGACCGAGGTATCGAGCAGCCGCTTTTTCTCGTCCTCGAACCTTGCCCGATCCGCGAGATACGCGGCGGCCCGGCGCTTCAGCTTCGCGTAGCCCAGCCACGCGAAGAGAATCATCGGCACGAACAGGATCAAGATCACGATCAACCCGATGTCGGGCCGGCCGAAGACGGTGAAGAGTGTCAGGAACATGAGCGCGATGATGCCCGGGACGACCGCGAGCGCCCAGGTTGTCCGCCGGTAGCGGGTCAGTTGTTCCTCGAGCGGTTCGACACCCAGCCGAAGGCGGCCCAGTCTGCGGGCCCATTTCCGCTCGCGCACACTCCAGCGCGTCTCCAGTTCGGTCAACTCTTTGCTCGCATCGGCATTCATCGACAATACCTCCGGAACCGATCCCGCCTCGGATGAGCAGAGATCGCCTCGCACGATGATGGTATTCTAGGCCCAGCCTCGCCGAACGTAAACGAGCCCGCGTCATCCGCTTACCCCGCCAGCTCGCGGAGGCGCTTGATGACATCGAGTGCCTCCGCGGGACTGAGCTGCGTCAGATCGATCTGGCGGAGCTCGACGAGCAGCGGATCTGGCAGGGCCGCGAAGAGGCTGCCGGAGAGGGCGCGGCCGGTCTTGACCTTGCGGCGGATCGGGCCTTCGGGCAGGCCCGGGTCGGGGCCGTGCTGCTTCTCGAGGAAGGTCAGGATCTCGCGTGCGCGGTCGAGCACCGGGGCGGGAACGCCGGCGAGCTTGGCCACGTGGATGCCGTAGCTCTGATCGGCGCCGCCGGGGACGATGCGGTGCAGGAAGACGATCTCGCCCTGGTTCTGGCTGACGGCCACATTGGCGTTGCGCAGCCGCGGCTTGGTCTTCTCCAGCTCGACAAGCTCGTGGTAATGCGTGGCGAAGAGGGTCCGGCAACCGATCGCGTCGTGGATGTGCTCGGTGATCGCCCAGGCCAGCGAGATGCCGTCGAACGTGCTGGTGCCACGGCCGATCTCGTCGAGGATGACCAGGCTGCGCGGCGTGGCGTTGTTCAGGATGTTGGCCGTCTCGGTCATCTCGACCATGAAGGTGCTCTGACCGCGGCTCAACTCGTCGGTCGCTCCGACGCGGGCGAAGAGGCGGTCCACCACGCCGATCCGGGCGCGCTTCGCCGGGACGAAGCTGCCGATCTGGGCCAGGATGGTGATCAACGCGACCTGGCGGATATACGTACTCTTGCCGGCCATGTTTGGGCCGGTGATCAGGACGATCGTGCCGTCGTCGGCACCGAGGCGGCTGTCGTTGGGCACGAAATCGCCGGGGGGCAAGAGCGCGTCGAGGACAGGATGGCGGCCGGACTCGACGTCGAAGAGTGGCTCATCGGTCAGCTCGGGCCGGCTGTAGCCGTGGCGTGCCGCGAGCTCTGCCAGCGCGGCCAGGACGTCGAGCTGGGCCAGCACCGAGCCGGCCTGGATCAGCCGGGGAGCATCGGCCGAGACCCGGTCGCGCAGCGTCGTGAACAGCTCGTACTCCAGGGCGCTTGCCCGCTCGTCGGCGGTCCGGACCTCGTTCTCAAACTCCTTGAGCTCGGGGGTGAAATACCGCTCGGCGTTCTTGACCGTCTGCTTGCGAATGTAGTCCGAGGGAATCTCAACGCGCTGCGCCTGGGCGTGGGTGATCTCGATGTAATAGCCAAAGACCTGGTTGAACCCAACCTTGAGGCCCGGAATGCCGGTGCGGCGGATCTGCTCGGCCTGGTACCGGGCAATCCAGCTCTTGCCATCCTTCGAGACCGACCGCAAACGATCGAGTTCGGAGTGGTAGCCCGGTCGGATCAGGCCTCCTTCCTTGGTGGCCAGCGGCGGATCCTCGACCAGGGCGGCCTCGATGGCCGACCTGACCTCGGGGCAGAGCTCCAGCGCCGCTTCAAGCTGTGCCAGACGGGCCGATCGGCGGGCCGTGAGCCGGGCTTTCACCTTCGGCAGCAGGGCCAGCGTCCGGGCCAGGGCCGCCAGGTCGCGGGGCGTGGCACGGGCGGTGGCCACCCGCGCGGCCAGCCGCTCCAGATCGTAGCCTGCACCCAGCAGCTCGCGGAGCTCGCTCCGCAGGCCGGAATCACGCACCAGCTCTTCGACTGCGCCGGACCGCTCGGCGATCAGCTCGACCGACGTCAGTGGCGAGGTCAGGTAATCGGCAAGCAAGCGAGCGCCCATCGGGGTGACCGTACGATCGATGACCTGCAACAGCGAACCTTCACGCTTGCCCTCGCGCAGGGTGCGAGTCAGCTCCAGGCTGCGGCGCGTCATCTCGTCGAGGCCGAGGGTATCGGCCTTGCGGTACGGAGTCAGGCGGATGATATGCCCGAGCGACGATTTCTGGGTCTCCCTCAGATAAGCCACCAGGGCGCCCGCGGCCTGGACCTCCAGGGCACGGTCGTCAATGCCGAAGCCGTCGAGCGTGGTCGTGCCAAACTGCTCGTAGAGGGTCTTGCGCGCCTGCTCGGGCTGGAAGTCCCACGAGGGGCGGATCGTGACGGCCAGGGCCGACGAGGCCTGGAGCGCACGCAGCCAGGGGGCGTCGATGGCCAGTTCGGAGACCAAGGTCTCCGCCGCGTTCAGCCGGGCCATCTCGTCGGCCAGCTCATGACGCAAGAGGCCGGTCAGGGAAAAGCGGCCGGTGGACAACTCGACCCAGGCCAGACCAAGCTTCGTCCCGGATTCCACGATCGCGGCCAGATAATTGGACGTCCGGGGATCGAGCAGGGCCTCATCGGTCAACGTTCCCGGGGTCACGATCCGGACGACGTCTCGCTTGACCAGACCCTTGGCCAGGCGCGGGTCTTCCAGTTGCTCGCAGACCGCGGCCCTCAAGCCGGCCTGGACGATCCTGGCCAGGTACGATTCGAGCGCCGGGTGGGGGAAGCCAGCCATGGGAACGGCTTGCTCTCCCTTGTCTCGGTCGCGCGTCGTCAGTGCGATCCCCAGCAAGGCGGAAGCACGCTCGGCATCCTCGCCGAAAAGTTCGTAGAAATCGCCCATCCGAAAGAGCAAGAGCGCGTCCGGGTCGCGGGCCTTGAGCTCGCGATACTGCTGCATCATCGGTGTCAGTGAAGGCTCGCTCATGAGAGATGAGAAGGGCGGGCAATCCATGTCCGGGAAGCGGGAGCGCCTGGTCGTCGCCTCTGGACCGGCTCGACGTGCATGACCGGTCCTCTCCCTCCGTCGCCCTCAAAAAACGAAGGACGATCCACTCTCGCACCGGGTGCAGACCGTCAGGTTTGGGCGGGTGCCGATGATCGCTATGCGGACCAAGCGGGAGAAGGTCATTCCGGGAGGCGATCAGAACTTGTCGAGCGCGGTCTGCTCTTCGGGATAGATCTCGAAGACCTGATCAAGCCGGGTGATCCGGAAAACCTCCAGCAGATCGGGATGAATGCAGCAAAGCTTGAGCTTGCCCTTGACCGCGGCGATTTTCTTCTTGAGGTTGATCAGCTTGCCGAGCGCGGCGCTGGAGAGATATTGCACGTTACCGAAGTTCAACAAGACGCTCTTGTGACCCTCATCCTCGACCAAGCTGTAGAGCTGCTCGCCCACTTCCTGGATCTGTTCTTCGGTCACGATCTTGGTATCAACGAAACTGACAACCGTCACTCCATCAACGTTTTCCAGGCGGAGGAGACGGCGAGGGCCTTGCGACATCGGGAAACTCCTGTCGGGGACGGGAACCGCACCGGACCCAGGCAACTCATGTTTGTACAGGCCGGTCCCGCACGCGGGCCTCTCAGGCGCAGCACCGGAAAGCACGGAAGAACCCACCGAGGCGAGAACCCTGCGTTACCACCACACTTACCAGAAAGTGCCAAGGAATCAAGGGTCCACCGAGAAAAGATGTTCGGGCAAAGCAGACGCGGGGCGTGCTCGAGCTGACGGTTGCTGCTCAGTTTATTGAGGGCGGCCTGCTCCTCGGCATGGATCTCGAAAACCTTGTCGAGCCCTGTCAGCTTGAACGGCACAAGCAGATCTGGATGGATGCAGCAAAGCTTGAGTTTCCCCTTGGCGGCATCGACCCGTCTCTTCAGGCTTACCAGCTTACCCAGCACGGTCGAGGAACAGTACTGGACGTTACCGAAGTTGAGCAGGATCTGTTTCCTGGTGCTGTCTTCGACAAGCGCGTAAAGCTGGTCGCCGACTTCCTGAATCTGATCCTCGGCCACGATCTTGGTGTCGGTGAAGCTCACCACGAGCACACCATCAACGTTCTCAATGCGGAGGCGAGCGCGCGGACCTTGCGACATGGGAAGAACTCCTGCTCGGGGGTAACGGAACGAAGCGTTGGTTCGCCAACCGGTCCGTTCCACCAGCGAATCGGACAAATAATCGATGATAACCCAAACGATATTACGCCGTCCGCCTTCTTCCATCACATTGACGTCGCGTTTTGCATCGGGCTTCTCGCCCGGACGGTGGGAGCGAGGAACTTCAGACCTGCGGGAATCGGGGATAGAATGAGGGTTGGAGCCTGAACGAGCGGACTCCAGTCCTGGAGCTCCAGGCGAAGTGCGCGCTCGATTGACCAGAGACGATGAGGGCTCGATATGCTTGCCGCAGTGGAATCGTTTCCAAATCAGTTTCCCGGTCGAGAGTACGAGATCGAGATCACCTGTCCGGAGTTCACCGCGGTCTGCCCCAAGACCGGGCAACCCGATTTCGGCACGATCGTGATCACGTATGTACCGGCGATGACGTGTCTGGAATTGAAAAGCTTGAAGCTTTATCTCTTCGGCTATCGTGATCGCGGCATCTTTTACGAGCATTCGGTCAATGCCATCCTGGACGACCTGGTCGCCTCGTGCCATCCGATCCGGATGAAAGTCGTCGGCCAGTTCAACCCTCGGGGGGGAATCAGCTCGCGGATCACGGCGACTTACGAGGCGGCACGGGGTTGACCTCGCACCGCAGGTCAGCTCCCAGGCCGGGAACCGTGACCGATCCCAGCGGGGTGCGAGAAACGAGGCAGTTCCATGAAACCTGGAATACTGACCCTGACCACGGACTTCGGCATCGGCGGCCCTTACGTGGCGGCCATGAAGGGCGTATTGCTGGGCCTGGCCCCGGAAACGCAGATTGTCGATGTCAGTCACACGATCTCGCCGCAGAACATCCTCGAGGGGGCGTTCGTGCTTGCCGGGATCGTTGATTCGTTTCCTCACGGGACGGTTCACCTGGCGGTGGTCGATCCGGGGGTGGGAATCGATCGCAGGCTGGTCGCCGCCAGGTTGGCCGAACAGTGGTTCGTACTGCCCGATAATGGGCTGATCACCGGCGTCGCTCGGAACCAGCCTTTCCAGGGAATCTGGGAGATCACCAATCCCTCGCTCCGCCGACGCGTGGTGTCCAACACGTTCCAAGGCCGTGACATCCTCTCACCGGCCGCGGCACATCTGGTTCGCGGCGGCGACCCCGCCGAGCTCGGTGCCCCGCTTTCCGGGTTGATCACATTGCGCAACTTCGAGCCATTGGCCGATGATACGAGCTATGTGGGAGAGGTCATCTTTCGTGACACCTTCGGCAACCTGATCACGAACGTCAATTCAACCCACCTGGCAGGTCATCCGGCCGACGACTGGGTCGTCGAGATCGCCGGGGAACGAATCGAAGGCCTGTCGCGCACCTACGGCGAAAAGCCCACGGGTTCGTTGATGGCGCTGCCGGGCAGCTCCGGCTGGGTCGAGGTCGCCGTCGTCAACGGTGACGCGGCCAGGCACCTCACCGCAGGCGCGGGGACGACGGTCTGGCTGAGGCGCAAGAGTCAAACAACGGGCTCGTGAGGGAGTTGGCGACAGCGGTAAACTGATTGCAGCGAACACCAACTCCGCGAGCCGCCGCAACTTCGACGCGGCGGCCCGAAAGTCGAAAGAGGCGCACTCTCTGATGTCCCCGAATTCGCTGAACTCGACGCCCATCACTCCGTTCCCTGACCCGCCAAGCCATTCCGGCGAAGAACCAGTGCCAGTGACCGGACGGCCGGTCCACTCCCCGGCGCCTGGGGACGTCACGAAGCCCACGACCTCCAGCGCCGACGACTTGAACCTGATGCTTGCCCAGTCCGCCCCTGATCCGTACCTGGCCGAAGGCGTGGGGACGAGTGACCCTGCTGACCCAGGCAAGCCGCTCGACGACATCGAAGGCGGCGAGCCGGTTTCCTCCCTCGACTCGCTCTCCTTGTCCGAGAACGAGCTTGACATCACCTTCTCGCCCTCACCGGATACGCAGCCCGCATCGCATCAGCCTGCGGCCAGCTCGGCGGGACCTGCGGGAAAAATGCAGGACGAAGCGGTGGCGCCCCGGATTTCCTGGCCGCTTCTGCTCGTGTCGAGCTACGCCAGCGCCCTGACTCTGGCGCTCGGCTTCATCCTCTGGACGGGACAGGGGCTGTCGCGGCTGGACTTCAGCCCTTCATCAGAGCCTGTCCCCAGTAGCACCGGCGCATCGCCGAGCCGAGGTGCAAGCCTGACCGGCGACGTCCTCTTGCCGTTGCCCGCACCGAATGTGACCGATCTGGGAAGGCCGGTGCGCCTGGGCGAGCTCGAGGTGACTCTTCGTTCCATCGCCCGGCGCCCCGTCGAGCTCTTGCGCCTCCAGGGGACTGCCGAGGGGGAACGGGAAAGTTCCCCCTCGCTGGTGCTGACCCTCGAGCTGGCCAACCGCTCCACGGGGAGCGCGCTCACTCCCCTTGACCCGGCCATCGTGCGCGACCCTGTCCCGGCGGTCGATCAATCCTTTATTGAAGTGCCCGGCGGCCGGCGAATCGCCATGTTCCGGCTGGCGATAGAGAGCGAATGGTCGATCCGGGACCAGCTTTTTCCGGCCCTCCAGCCCGGTGAAACGGTCGAGACGATCCTGGTCAGTGAGCCGGTCGCGATGACCGACTTGAAAGGCACCATGACCTGGCATCGGAAGCTCAGGACCGCACCCTATCGGACCGATGTGCTGGGGGTTCGATTTTCCGTGGGAGAGGTGATCGACAGGAGTTTCTAGCCGCGCTGGTTGGATGGCCTTGGGATGGACGAGCCCGCTCGCTGTAGGAGCCGTCACTCCACTCGTGAAGCACCAGACAGGACGCTCGAGCCCGGGTCTGGGCACGCGTGAACCAATCTGGCGGTGACCGCAGCCAGACCGCGTACGAGGAGGACACATGAGTCTTCCGCCCCGGATGGCATCTTATCCAGCCTTCCCGGTCCGCGTCACGAATGAGGAGTATTCCCCTCCGACCCCGAATTGACTCCGGACCCCTTTTCTTCGCCCCTGCTTCCGGCATCGCCAGCCCTCCAGTGTCGTGTCCTCGACGACCCGGAATTGACATCACCGACAAAATTGAACGCCCGTTCATATTGATCGGGCGAAGTTGATGGGTAATTCGG
This sequence comes from Isosphaeraceae bacterium, assembly GCA_049516015.1. Classification (GTDB taxonomy): domain Bacteria; phylum Planctomycetota; class Planctomycetia; order Isosphaerales; family Isosphaeraceae; genus Aquisphaera. The sequence goes on from JBEKTN010000098.1 coordinate 19,896, forward strand.
TGGCCACAGCTACCTAAAGCCATTGGAAACAGGGACTTGTCGCTGGTTCTTTTCAAGCTCCCTATCCGTCCCAGACTATCACTCGGGACTTTTGTCGGTAACGTCGGAATTGGGTTTGTTTTGCATAAAGAAGCCCGAATCGATCCGCCGTTAACTCTTTGAAGGCAAACGATTTGTGGCTGATTTCAATTGGCTTTGTTTGGCGCTTTCTTGACGACGGCTTGGCCCAAACCCGTGCTGTTCAGTCAATCCGGGGGTGAACCTGGCAGCGCTGCGAACGTCAAGCTTCCGCCAGCCCTTATTACCTGGCTATTCCGCAAGACCTGCGCGACCCGCAACTGCGGCGGGGTTGGTTTCCTGATCTTAATCCTAATCCTGATCATAATCTTATTCTTAATCCTGATCTTAATCCTGATCCTGATCCTGATCTTAATCCTGATCCTGATCCTGATCCTGATCTTAATCCTGATCCTGATCCTGATCTTAATCCTGATCCTGATCTTAATCCTGATCCTGATCCTGATCCTGATCTTAATCCTGATCTTAATCCTGATCCTGATCCTGATCTTAATCCTGATCTTAATCCTGATCCTGATCCTGATCTTAATCCTGATCTTAATCCTGATCCTGATCTTAATCCTGATCCTGATCTTAATCCTGATCCTGATCTTAATCCTGATCCTGATCTTAATCCTGATCCTGATCTCTTTCCCCCCCCCCGCTTCTCCCGTCCTCTTCCTTTTTGTACAAGGCTCGAGTGGAGCGGAAGGAGTCACCGACCTTTGAAAACCCGAGGAACCCAGTTGGCTCCTTTCGTCGCCTATTCACTCGCCACCATTCCGAGCCACCGGCCAAGAATTGGCTTCGTTTTCCGCCTCAATTCCGCCGTCGTTCGCCGTAAGTCACAGTCCACCAGCGATTAGCACCCCAAGCAATTGGCTTCGTTTCGTCGCGTTTCCGGCACCGTCAACATCCTCCCACTGGCTTCACAGACCACAGGCCCTCGCCACTATTCCGAGCCACTCTTCCGCCGGCACCTGGTGGGCACCCGCTCTCAAGTAACCACTTCTGCCCATCCCATTCCGCGCCGATGTGGCACTCGCCACCTGCCATCCGCCATTCCCGACTCCGAGTTCGGCGACCCGGAATTGGGTCCGCTTGGCATGTATGATATGCTACGAAATGCTACGTTTTCCTGGGTTTCTCGAAATTCTGGCGAGCCGTCGTTTTCCACGCAAGTTAATGATGGGTTACGACTTGGACCGAAATTGTCCTGACCTCGAGTCGCCAGCGTGTTCTTGGCGTAACTCTATTATGAACAACGGCTTTGCGGTGTTTTTGCCCATCGAGCTCATGCTTTCCAAAGGCGGCTCATACTAGCTACGTTTTGCTACATGTCGGCTACGTTTCCGGCTACGTATCAGCTACGTGTCGGCTACGTTTCCGGCTACGTATCAGCTACGTGTCGGCTATAAAGCGGCCGGGCCAGCCACTTTCTGGCATCAGGGAATGAGGCTGGCCCACGTTCGCTCGCTTGACGAAGCTCCGACCACTTGCTCGCTTCGGCTGCTCAATGGTCTCGCGTTTGATTTCCGCCTTTAGGGCGGTCCGTCAGCCGGCTGAAGGCGGAGCTCCAACGAATCGCGACCTCAAGGATTGCTGAATCCGCCAATCGAACCATGTAACGGATTGTCTCTGTGATTCTCCCCATCTGCGTTCATCTGCGAAATCTGCGGACAAGAAATCTGAGGTTGATTCATCCTGCTCTGAAAATAAGCCGTCCAGTGCGGACAATCCTCCTTCCGCCTGGCCTTTTCTCCGCCCACTTTACAGTTCCTGGGAGGTTTTCGTGCGCTGGTCTCATGATCAATGAAGCTGCGGGTGCGTAAGCCAGAAGCGGTCAGTTGGCCAACACCGCAGGTCCCATATCCGATTGGAGATGAAGTCCCGAATTCTTGTCCGCAGATTTCGCAGATAAACGCAGATAAGAGAAGCGGGCGGAAGACCCAGTAGGCGATCACCCGCAGGTCATGGGTTCATCAAGATCGTCGTTTGGGAATCATGACAGATCAGGCAGCGTTCAATGACGGCGGTTCCCGGGTGGATCATCAATGTGAACTTCCGACCATCTTGTCGCTTCAGGTACTCGATGGTTTCTCTGCGCCGGAATCCCGCATCCAGGCGGTCCGTGAAACGGCTGAAGCCGGAGCTCCAATGAATCGCGACCTCAGGAATTGTTGTGACCCGTAATTGAACCATGCCGGCTGGCCCACGTTCGCTCTCTTGACGAAGGTCCGGCCCGAACCGCGTCCTGCCAGATCAACCCCGGGTGAGTTCCGCCACTTCGCGAATCGGGAAGCTCTTGCCGGCTCTTCTTATCCCTCCAATTCACAAGCCTTGCACAATCGGCACATCCGGCGGCCAGGTTTCCCCGTATCGACGAAAACACGCCCGCGTGCCGCCTTGCGGCGTGGGCGGCACGCGGGCCTTCTGATCACACCGAATTGCCAAAGACTCTCCGCACGATCCCGACATATTGAGTTTACGACAAGATCGCCGGAATCTTGCGATCGTCTCCGGAAGAGTGAAATGAAGACGGCCTTGGAATGCAGCCTTCGGGGCGGCGTCATCGCGCCGCGCAGCCGCCCAGGTTCGCCAGGTGGTGCACGCCCAGACGCTCGGCGACTTCCCGCAACCGGGCTCGGCTGGCGGCGAAGAAACGGCCCAGCAA
>JBEKTN010000099.1:0-22606 GCA_049516015.1 Isosphaeraceae bacterium
CGTCCGTGAGAACTTTCATCATCCCCTCCCTGGGACCAGTTCTCGAATCCGAAACCACAACGGAGGGGAGTAGAACAGAAAACTCGAATCATGCCGAGACTATTCTGCGGGGATTCCCTTATGTCCCTCTGGGGCCCCAAAGTGGCTAAGTCTGGTAGCTTGGGCAGAGTCCTAAAACGGGTTTGGCGAATATTTACCGAATCCCAGCATCGATGAGCTACCTCGGTATGCCGCCGCGGCCACCTGCCGCGCTCAATCTCGTCGTCCGCCGTCGATATATCGGACGCCCCGCTCCGGGAATTAGACGCTCCTACTCAAGCTCGATCCGGTAGCTGATCACCCAGAGCTCGAGTTGTTCGAGGCGATCCTTCCACCGCTTCTTGAATTGCTTCATCCACTGCCGATTCTTGGCCAAGTCGGGTACGTCGATGACGATCCGCACGAGATCATCTCGATAGAGGACGCCTCCGTGTCGCCAGTGGCCCTCGACTTTTTGCGTTTCGTAGCTGGCGGCGCCGAAGTGATCCACGACCTCCAAGACGGCCTCGGCGAGCCATTCCGAAGGCACAGCGCGGCCGTCATTGAACTGGACCGGAAGCAGCACCTCGTAGCGCCGCCATCTGCTGCTCATAGGTCGCCTTCCCTCGCACGGCAAAAGGGATATTCTGGTCGGCGAGTGCCTCCAGTGCCGCCTCGGGAACGATGTGTTCGCCCGATCGCAACACCCGGCCCGAGAAGCGACCAATCAAGAAGGCGAGCGCACGCTTTTCCGCCTCGCGATCCGGAAACGTGATCGTGACCATCTTCACACGACCTTTCCTCGCGAACTCTTCCCTGGCAATCCGCACCCGGCGTTTCCCAGATCGCTTCGGCGGCCAGGGCTCATGACAGTGTAGCCGAGACCGCGTGCTATTGCGAACCGTCCCGGAGGGTCCCTATCGATCAAGGCCGCTGAGCTCTGGGCTTCCCTCCGACGCTTGGGCATCCCCACGGCGTCTCCCGACGCTCTCGATGCCGATCCCATCCTTGCCGGACAAGCGGCGCTCGCCGGCCAGCCAGGGGATACCGTCACCATCGCGACGACGAACCTGGCGCACTTGAACCGTTTCCCGGGAATCGACGCCCAGACTTGGAGCAGAAACGGGGACGCAGCTAGAATCGATAACTAGCTGCGTCCCCGTTTCCAGTCCCCTCCCGTGGGTCGCGTCGCTCCGCCTCAGCGGCAGGGTCTCTTGCGACGGATTGGTTCGTGGCTGGGTTTATGACTTTCGGCAGGGTTACCTTACCGCTTGATCTGGATGGGAATCTGGTTGATCTTCGCCGCCAGGATGAAGTCGTTTTCGCTCAGTCCGCCGATGGCGTGAGTCCAGAGCTCGACGGCAACCTGACGATAGCCTTCGAGATGCAGGTCGGGATGATGGCCTTCGTCTTCGGACAGGGCCGCAACCTTGTTGAAGAATTCCACGCCGGCCATGAAGTTGCGGACCGTCCAGTTCCGCCGGATTCGTTGCCCATCTTGTACCAGCGACCAGCCCTCGACGTGCCGCACCTGATCTTCGGCTTCGGCTCTTGATAGGGGAGGAATGCCCCCCTCGCAAGGAGCGCACTTCTTGTGGACCAGTTGTTCTCCTGTCAGTACGCTCATGAGACGATGTCTCCCTGGGTGAGAATCAAGAAAGGTGTGTGGAGTGATCGGTCTGGACCATCAAGCATGCTTAGCGGAAGCTCTCGCTCGAGCCGGGGAAGGTGCCGCTCTTGACGTCCCGCACGTAGTTCGCGGCGGCGGTGCGGATTGCTTCACCGAGGTCGGCGTAGAGGCGGGCGAATCTGGGCCGAGAGCCCTCGAGCAGGCCGAGCATGTCGTGCAGGACGAGCACCTGGCCGTCACAGCCGCTGCCCGCGCCGATGCCGATGGTCGGGATCGACAGCTCCGCCGTGATGCTCGAGGCGAACTCCGCGGGCACGCATTCCAGGACAACCGCGAAGGCGCCGGCCTCGGCTACCGCCTGGGCATCAGCCCGAAGGACATCCTCGGCCCGCTGGACCTTGTAGGAACCCAACCGGCGAATCGACTGGGGCGTCAGGCCGATGTGGGCCATCACGGGAATCTCCGCCTCGACCACGGCCTTGATGGTCGCGGCCATCCGTTGCCCGCCCTCGAACTTCACGGCCTGGCAGTTGGTCTGCTTCAGGATCGTGCCGCTGGAGCGGATGGCCTGGCGTCGCGAAACCTGGTATGAAAGGAACGGCATATCGGCCACCACGAGCGCCTTGCGGGCAGCCCGGGCAACCATCTCCGCGTGGTAGACGATCTGCTCGAGGGTGACTCCCAGCGTCGTGTCCCGTCCCTGCACAGTCGTACCCATCGAGTCGCCGACGAGCAGACAGTCGACACCGGCGGCATCGAGCAGCCGGGCGGTCGGATAATCGTATGCAGTCAATACGGAGATCTTCCGTCCCTGGCTTTTCCATGCCGCGAAGTCGGGGATGATGACGGCACGATCTTCACTGGCCATGCCCGGAGATCTCGGAAGGGCTGAGTTCTGCGATGAGGACTGATGCACAATCCACCCTGACCTTGTAACGCCGTCGGATCGCTTCGTGCAAGGCTTTTCGGTGTTCATCAGCAGGATCAGGCACGACGTCAGCCACGAACCGGGCACCTTTGGTCCGATAAAAATCAATCAGATCGAGCGGTCCCTGGATGCGTCCCGCGCCCGTTTGCGGCCATTCCGCGGCGGCCCGAGCCGCGGCCCTCGGTGTGAACTCCAGCCGGCAGCCGCGGCGATCTGCCTGGTAAAGCAGCGGTTCCGACGCCACCAGCCAGGCTCCCGTGGGAACGACGTCCTGAACAAGCCGCGCCGCCGTTTCGAGATGCTCCCATTCCGGGGGGGTTTGCCATGTTGAACGCGACAGGAACGCGCTGGAAAACAAGAAGACAAGACCGATTCCCCAGGCCAGCCCGCGCCGCCACTCCGCCAAGATCGTCCAGCCGCGGCCAATCCCCGCCGCGACCGCGGGAGCGAGGATGAGCCAGTAATACTCATGATGGAGCTTGCCCGCCAGGAGCGCCATCGTCACAGCCGCCGTCAGCCCCCAGACCCTCCACAAATCAAGAGGTTCCTGACTCCATTGTCGGCGGCAAAGGCCCCAGATGCCGAGGGCAAGACCAGGAGGGGTGAAGGCCCGGACGGCAAGGAACCGCCAGAGATACGTCAAGGTCTCCGGACTGCCGAGGGCCGAGACGCCAAGCACCGTCATCCAGATCGCGCAGTTCTCCGCCGAGGCTCGGGAGCCTCCACTCGATTCGATCAGATGATTGGCCCAGGCATACCAAAGCAGCACCAGCCCCAGCGCGGTGACGGCAAACAACAGCTTGGCCGTTGTTCTAGGGCGCATGATCGCGACCGACAGCGGGATCAGGACAAGGGCCGCAGTGACCTTGGCGGCAAATCCCAAGACCAGGAAGAGCCAGCCCGCAACCAGCCACCATCGGCCTCGTCCGTGCTCGGCGCGATCCCAGCAATTCAGGCCCGCCAGCACCGCTCCCAGCATCAGCGCATCGGGCTGAAAGGCCCTCCCGTAGCGGATCGTCACTGGAAAGAGCGAAAAGGCAATCACGGCCGCGAGGGCGACCCGCTCCCCCTCGCGCCGCCGGATCAGTCCGAACAATCCCCAGGCCCCCAGGGCCGTTGCGAGGGCCGAGACGATCCGTCCGCAAGCTTCAAGCCTCCACCCCGCGATCCTGTGCAACGCCACGACCGCGAGTTCATAAAGCGGTGGCTCAACCAGAAAGAAGTTCGGAAACGGGGCCGTATCGAGCAGCGGTCGCAGAAATCCCGAACCCCGGTCGAGGTTGCGGGCAACCATGGCCGTCGGCACCTGGCGGCCCACATAGTTCTCCACAATCGGCTGGTGAGCGCAGAGCAACCGGAGGACGACGATCCCCAGCAGCGTCGCCAGCAAGGTCAGTCGCACCTTCCAGCGAGGCGGTTCCGCAAGGACTTCGTCACCGCTGCTCTGCACGCCGGAGCTCACCGATCATGGTCCTCACGACAAGGCAAGCCGGCTTCGGTTACGCCTCCGTGCTCGCATTTATCAAAGAATCTGCCTCGAATTTTTGGTCTTTCCAAAAAAGAAATTGAAACGGCGTCGAGAAGATGTCAGGATAGAAGTACGGTCCGCATCCAAGTCTTCAGTTCCAGAGCGTCGTGCGAGCGGCTCTCTGCCGCAATTGCGCTCGAGTCTCTCTCGGGGAGGGAGCACCATGCTGGTTCGCGATGTCCTGCACGCCAAAGGGAACCGAATCGTCTCGATCGACCCGGAAGCGACCGTTCACGAAGCGATCGCCAGGCTCGTGCAGAATAACATCGGATCGCTGCCGGTAGTTGATCATGATGGTCGGCTGATCGGAATCTTCGCGGAGCGGGATGTCCTTCGGATCATCCACAATCGGGGCGAGGGATTCGGCAGGATGCGGATCTCCGAGGTCATGACCCGTGATCCCATCACCTGCGATATCCTCGATGATGTCAACGACGTCATGGGCCAGATGAGCGAACGGCGGATCGCCAAGGTTCCCGTGCTCCATGCCGGTACGCTGGTCGGCATCATCTCGGTCGGCGACGTCATCAAGGTCATGTACGAGAAAGTCGCAACCGAGAACCTTCATCTCCTCTCATATATCCAAGGCGCCATCTAGCGAGGTTTCATTTTCTTGGCTCGGACCAGGCTTGCATGCTTTGACCCCGTCTTTCGGGGCTTCGTGTCTTTGCGCGCGGAATCGCCCCGGCGCGGGCTTTTCGTGCCGGTCTCTCGTGGTTTGAGCCCAGCCGCCAGCACCGCGCCTTCGGCTCTCAATCCTGCCGGGGTCTTTGCCATCTGCAGGTCCGTCGCCACGTGATGCGGATCAAGCCGCAGCGGGATCGTTCCATTCCATCGCGAATAAACCGCCGTCAGCGCGGCGAGATGATCCTTCACCTTGGCGCTGAGCTGGGGGGCGCGATATCTCCAGCCCCAGTTGCCCTCCGCCTTGCCCGGCACGTTCATCCGCGCTGAGCTGTCCAGCCCAAGAACGTCTTGCATGGGGATGATCGCGATCTCGGCGATCGAGCCGAGAGCCAGGCGAATCATGTCCCAGTGGAAATCCTTGGCCGTGCTGCCAGTGTAGCGCAGGGCGTAGGCCCGCTCGGTCTGGACCCGCTCGGCGGACTGGGTCGTCTGCACGTGCTGGGAGGTCAGCCAGCCTCGCGAGGTGTCGTTGTCGTGTGTCCCCGTGTAGACCACGCAGTGGGGCACGAACCGGTGCGGAAGGTACTTTTCATCCTCGGCACTGGTGCTGAACCCGAACTGAAGGACACGCATTCCGGGCAGCCCGATCTCGTCGCGCAGCGCCTCGACCTGGGGTGTGATCACGCCCAGGTCTTCGGCGATCAGCGGCAGGTCGGTGAATCGCTGCTGCAAGGCTTTGAAGAAGGCGATCCCCGGCGCCTGCACCCAGCGTCCTTTCGCGGCGGTCTTTGCTTTCCCTTCCACCTCCCAGTAAGCCTCGAAACCGCGGAAATGATCGATGCGTATCAGGTCCACCCATTTCAAGAGAGCGCTCAGGCGATTGATCCACCACGCGAATCCCTCTGTCTCGTGAGTTTCCCAGCGATAGAGAGGGTTGCCCCAGAGCTGTCCCGTCTCGCTGAAGTAATCTGGCGGTACCCCGGCCTGGACGGTCGGACGGCCGCGCGCGTCCAGGAAAAAGAGGTCCGGCCTGGACCAGACATCGGCACTGTCGTGAGCGACGAAGATCGGGATGTCGCCGATCAGCTTGATGCCTTTCTCGGCGGATCGCTTGCGCAGCGACTGCATCTGGGTCTCGAAGACGTACTGGACGAACTGGTGGTAGCGGATGCTCGCGCCAACCTTGTCTCGCCAGCGGGCCAGCGCGCTTGCCTGCCGCGCGGCCACCTGCGGCTCCCACTGATACCAGGCCTTGCCTCCATTGGCCTCCTTGAGCGCCACGTACAGGGCGTAGTCATCAAGCCAGCCAGAACTGGCCGCGAGGAACTCTTGGTAACCCGGGTCATCCAGGGAAAAGGTCTGAAACGCCCGGCGAAGCAGGTTTTCCTTGGATCGAGCGACTCCGATGAAATCGACCTGATCGGTCGGAAGGGTCGGCAAATTGTTCAGGTCCGACGAGCGCAGCCACCCCCGCTCGACCATCGCCTCGGGACTGATCAAGAGCGGATTGCCCGCGAACGACGAGTGCGACTGGTACGGCGAATTCATGCCCCCTGTCGGACCCAGAGGCAAGACCTGCCACCAACGCTGCCCGGTCGCAGCGAGGAAATCCACGAATTCCTCCGCGCGCGGGCCCAGATCGCCGATGCCAAATCGCCCCGGCAGCGACGTGGGATGAAGCAAGATGCCGCTCGATCGTGGAAACTTCATTCCTGCAAACTCCTCGTCGATTTCGTGCTGTGGTGTCTGACGGTAACAGATCGCTTGCGATTGCTTCCAGAGGCAAAAAAAAGGCCCAGGAAAGCTCCAATCACGAAGGTGGGCTCAAGGCTCGCCGAGGTCCATGGGTCCCTTCAAATGCAGTTTGAGCATCACTTGCTCACCTGTTCCAGGAAGCGGTTCAGCTCTTGGCGGAACAGGGTCTTCTCTTCGATGTGTGGCAGGTGCCCGACGTTGGGTAGAACGACCATCAATGAGCTTGACAGCCCCTCGGCGAGCTGGGCGGCCACGCGTGGCGGATTGACCAGATCGAGCTCGCCCACGAGGACAAGGCAGGGTACGTGAATCCGCTTGATCCTGGTCCTGGCATCGTGCTCGGCCGCGGCCCGGGCCTGCCTGGCAAAGGCCTCTGGATCCTGCGGCCAGGGGTTCTGTTCGGCAAATCGAACCAGGCCCTCGATCTGGCTTTTGTGGTGATAGAATGCCGGCGCGACCAGCCAGGGCAGCGTGGCTCGTGTGAACAGACCAATCGCGACCTGGCGACGCAGCAAGACCCACGACTCGATCAAGGCCCTTCGCCACTCGTCGGCCCGCGAGTGGGTTGATGCAAGCACAAGGCTTTTTACCAGGTGGGGATGCCGCAGCGCCAGCTCCTGGGCCACCAGACCACCCAGCGAATGGCCGACAACATGGGCTCCCGGCGCTGCGATGGCCTCGAGCCACCCTGCGACGTCGCCGGCCATATCGGCCGTCGTGTAAGAGTCGCTGAACCGGTCGCTCCGGCCGGCGTCCCGGGCGTCAAAAGCGAGCGTCCGATACCGCGGTCCGAAGTGGCGCTGGGCCAGGCCAAAGGCCCGATGATCGCCCCCCAGTCCGCTCAGGAACACCAGAGGCTCCCCGTGCTGGCCCGTCTCCTCGTAATGGAACGAATGCGTGTTCACAAGAATACTGGGCATGTTTCCAGAAGGCACTCCCATCCTCAAGCAGTGATCGTCCCGCGGCCGAACTCATCGTGATCCTGATTGTCAGAGCATACTGGAAGATGGGGTCGGTTCAATATGCTCCGAAGGCTTGACTCGCCGGATGGGTGGTTTATGATAAATCGACGAGGAACGCCCCCATCGTCTAGCGGCCTAGGATACTTGGTTCTCAGCCAAGGGACCGGGGTTCGAGTCCCCGTGGGGGTGCTTCAAATCGAGCCGTCGGCCCGAGGTGGCGAAGTGCTGGCCGGTTACCACGGACGCTACGTCCGGGTCGATGCGGCGACTGGAACCTCATCATCCCAGGCTCTGGCCCCGGAGATCCTCCGCAGGTTTGTCGGCGGTGTGGGCCTGGGGACCTGGATCCTGGCTGTTGAGACGGAACCGGGTACCGACCCGCTGGCAGAGCAGAGCGCGCTGGTCTTCGCCCTCAGTCCGCTGGTTGGAACTCCCCTGACGACCTCGGCCAAGTTCGCCCTCGTCGCGATCAGCCCCCTGACCGGGCGTATCTGCGACGCTCTCTCTTCATCCCATTTCGCACTGGCCGCGAAGCGGGCGGGGGTCGACGCGATCGTGATCACGGGCCGGCGTGCCGAGCCGTCGATCGTCTTCATCGAGGGCAACCCGGACGGGTCTCTCCGGGTCATCTGGCAGCCGGCGGCTGCGCTCTGGGGGCTGGCTGCGCGACAGGCCGAAGAGCAGATCCGCGCCCGTCATGGGGCGGACTGGCAAGTGGCGGCGATCGGGCCGGCGGGCGAGCGTTTGATTCCGTTCGCGACCATCAGCCACGACGGGCGGCACGCGGGGCGCGGCGGCTTGGGCGCGATTCTGGGGTCCAAGCGCATCAAGGCCATTGCCGTCCGCGGGTTGGCGCGAACTCTCCTTGCCGATGCCCCGGGAACGGTCGCCCTGGCCCGGAAAATGTCGGCCCTTTCTTTCGGCCCGGCGACCGAAAAGTACCGGGAACTGGGCACGGTGGCGAACCTGCTGACCTTCAATCGCTTGGCAACGCTTCCCACGCGCAATTTCCAGAGCGGTTCCTTCGAGGACGCCGAAATGCTTGCCGCCGAAGCGCTGGGGCCGGCGCGCCGGATCGCCCGCAACTCGTGCGCCTCCTGCACCATCGGCTGCGAGCACATCTACGCTGACGGCTCGAGCCGCGGAGTCCGGCTGGAATACGAGTCGCTTTATGCTCTTGGCCCGCTCTGTGGAGTCAGCGATCCTGCCGTCGTCCTCCGCGCGGCGCAGGCTTGCGATCTGGCGGGAATCGACACCATCACCACCGGGGCGACGATTGCCTTCATGATGGAATGCTCCGAGAACGGCTGGATCAGCGGCAAGCTCGAGGGCTCGGGCCGTCCCCTCCGGTTTGGCGATGGAGAGGCCGTGCTGGAGGCGATCGAGGCGCTTCTGAACCGGCGGGGCGCCGTCGGTGATTTGCTGGCCCTGGGCAGCCGCGAGGCGGCCGAGCGCATCGGCGGTGACGCCCCGGCTCTGGCCCCTCACGTGAAGGGCCTGGAGCTGCCGGGCTACGACCCGCGCGGTCTGCACACGATGGCGCTGGGCCTCGCGGTGGGAACCCGAGGCGCGGACCACAATCGTTCGGGTGCCTACGAGGCCGACTTCTCCAGCCGGTCAGATCGTCATCAAGGAGGTCCAGACTCAGCCCTGGCCGCGATCGAGACCGAGGACCGCGCGGCGGTCATGGACTCGCTCATCCTCTGCAAGTTCCTGCGCGGCGTGTTTACCGATTTCTACGGCGAGGCGGCCCGGATGCTCAGCGTGGTCACCGGCTGGCCGTTCTCCGCCCTCGAGCTCGAGACGGTGGGGAAGCGTGTCGTCAATGCCCGCAAATGCCTCAATCAGCGCGAGGGCTGGACCGCCTGCGAAGACACCCTGCCGGCTCGTCTCTTGACCGAGTCACCTCCCCAGCCCGGTGCCTCGTTTCTGTCGAGAGCCCGCCTGCAAACGATGATCGCCGCCTACTACCGGGAACGAGGATGGACCGAGCAGGGCCGGGTCCCCGAGCGTCTGCGCGGGGAACTGGGTCTCGAGGATCCGGCCTTCGGTTAGACCTTTGTTCCGGACCGTGGTCGATCCAAGATCGACAATTCCGGTGGAACATGCCATCGGGCCGAGTTGCTCTTGCGATAGTCATAGTCAGGACGGGCACGCTTCGGGTAAACTCGAGTTCTGGCCGATCGAACCCGAGTGCCCCAGAAGTGTCTAACAGGTCGATTTCAGCCGCACCAGAGCGATTTTCAATCGCGTGGATGACGAACCTGGCACAACGCAGAGGCACTCGAAACACCCCCACTACCCCCCCCCTTCGCAAGGGGGGGGAAAAGACTAGACGCCGCCGACTTTCCCCCCCTTGCGAAGGGGGGGTAGGGGGGGTGAAAGCCGCGGCGCATGCAATGCATCTGAAAACCGCTCCAGAATTGCTCGTGATCCAGGAAACGCGTCGATCTTCCCGCCGGCTGACGTTGGACTTTTCGGAAACGATGAATGACTGAAAACATCCCCCCGATGAAGCAACCTGCCCCGGTTTCGGAGCCTTCAGTACGTTCAAAATCCCTCCGCGGCCGATCCATCAAGACCGCGCAGGACGAGATTCCTACCCAAGCCGTCGATCGGAGCGACCCGGAGCGGGTCAACCTCGCGCTCGAACATGCCCGGATCGCGGCCCGGATCGCGGATGACAACGGGGCCAGGGACATCGTGCTTCTCGACCTCCGCCGGGCGACCCCCCTGCTTGATTTCTTCGTGATCGCCACGGCGAACTCCCGGCGCCTGAGCCATGCCATCGCCAGCGAGATCGATGCCGAGATGAAGAAACTCGGCGAGCACAAGCTCGGCATGGAAGGATCGGAGGAAGGCCGCTGGATCTTGATCGACTACGGCGATTTCGTGGTCCACATTTTTTCCGGCGAATCCCGCACCTATTACTCGCTCGAGGAGCTCTGGGGCGATCCTCCGAAGCTGGAATGGGGCTCGCCCGAACCGCGACAGCAGCCCGCATCGCCGGCGCCGGCCAGGAGCATATCGCTGACCCCTCCCGGCAGCTCGGACGCGGCCCCCCAGCCTTGATTCTCCCAGTGCCTTCCGCAGTCGTACTGAGCCGCCTCCCGTTTTAGACACCCCACCATGAATGTTCTCGAACGATTACGAACCGCTTTCGGCGCGGTCACTCCGGCAGGCGGCGATGCCGACGCCTTCAGGTCCGCCGTCCGCGCGACGAACGACCCGAAGTTCGGTGATTATCAGGCCAACGGCTGCATGGCCCTGGCCAAATCATTGAAGGTCAACCCCCGCGTTCTGGCCTCCCAGGTCGCTGACGCCGTTGACCTGGAACCATTGGCGGGTCCGCCCCAGATCGCCGGCCCCGGATTTCTGAACGTCCGGCTGCACGACGCCTGGATCGCGCACAGCCTGGCCGATCTGCTCGCTGCGAGTTTCCCCGGGATCGTGCCGCCCGCGCAGCCGTGCACGGTTGTGATCGACTTTTCGTCGCCCAACGTCGCCAAGCCCATGCATGTGGGGCATATCCGCTCGACCGTGATCGGCAACAGCCTGGCCCGGATCTTCGAGGCCCTGGGCCATCATGTGATCCGCGACAACCACCTGGGCGACTGGGGATCGCAGTTCGGGATGATCCTCTGGGGCTGGAAGAACGCCAGAGATGAGGCCGCTTACTCCGCCGATCCCGTGGCCGAGCTCGCCCGGCTCTATCGCCTGGCCCAGGATCGAATCAAGGCCGGCGACCAGTCCGTCGAGGTGGCCGCGCGGGCCGAGACCGCCAAGCTGCATGCCGGAGACGCGGAGAATCGTGCACTCTGGATCCAGTTCATGCCGCACTGCCTGCAGGCCCTGCGGAAGATCTACGACCGGCTGGGCGTGCGGTTCGATGTCGAGCTGGGCGAAAGCTTCTACGATCCGATGCTGGCCTCGGTCGTCGCGGACGTCTCGGCAAAAGGCATCGCCGAGGAGAGCGAGGGGGCGGTCGTCGTCTTCACCGCCGAGACCCCTGCCCCGTTCATCATCCGCAAGCGCGATGGTGCCTTCAATTACGGCACGACCGACCTGGCGACCATCAAGTACCGGGCCGAGACCTGGAATCCCCAGCAGATTCTCTACGTGGTCGATCACCGCCAGGGCGACCATTTCAGGCAGCTCTTCGCGGTCGCACGGCGGTGGGGGTACGACCAGGTCGACCTCGAGCACGTCGCCTTCGGCACGATTCTGGGGGCCGACCGAAGGCCGTTCAAGACCCGAGAAGGCGACGCCGTGGGCCTGGAATCGCTGCTCGACGAGGCCGTCTCGGAAGCGCGCAAAGTCGTCGATGCGAACAGCCCCGACCTCGACCAGGAAGCCCGTGCCAGAGTGGCGGAGGTCGTTGGGCTGGGCGCCATCAAGTATGCCGACCTCTCCCAGAACCGGCTCAGCGACTACGTCTTCGACTGGCAGAAGATGCTGGCCATGAACGGCAACACGGCCACCTATCTGCAATACGCCTACGCGCGCATTCAGAGCATCTTTCGCAAGGGCGAGATCGATCCCCGCACCCTCCGCGAGCAGCCGCCGGAGATCGTGCTCAACCACCCGGCCGAACGCGGGCTGGGCGTGCGCAGCCTGCGCTTGCCTGAGGTCCTCGAGCTGGCAGCCGCGGAGCTCAAGCCCAACATCCTGACGGATTACTTGTTTGACCTGGCCAACGCGTTTAGCACCTTCTTCGAGGAGTGCCCCGTCCTCAAGGCCGAGTCACCCTCGCGGCGCGACAGCCGCCTCGCAATCTGCGACCTCACGGCGCAGACCTTGAAATTCGGCCTCGAATTGCTTGGAATCGAAGTCGTCGATCGCATGTGAAACCCCCCATCGACCGCGTTCTCTACCCGCGGGATCGCCCACCCGAAAAGCTCGGACGGAAATCGGCACCAACCGCCGGGAGTCTGCTTGATGAGCACGCAAGGGCGTAACTCCAGAACCGCCGTGGCACTGGGTCTTCTGTGCACGATCATCGTCGCCGCGGCGATTCCCTCGCTCTGGATCAGGCTCGACGGCGCCGAGCTCCCACCGGCCTCGCCTGCCGCGCAGGATGAGCCGCACCGTTCGCCGATCGCGCTGGCGTTGAACTCGGATGGCACTCGACTGCTTGTGGCCAACCAGACCGCCGGCTCGGTATCGCTGGTCGATACCGCGAGCGGAAAGGTTCTCCATGAGCTGGCAACCGGCGATAAGCCCGCCGGGGTGGCCATTTCGGGCGACGGCACGCGGGGGGTGGTCACGCACTGGTTCGGCTACGATCTCGCCCTGGTCAAGATCGATCACGACCGGATGACGATCACCGGCCGCGTCGAGGTTGGTCCCGAACCGCGCGGGGTCGTGCTTGACCAGGGGGGCAAAACGGCCTTCGTGGCTGTGGGCGCCGCCAACGAGGTGGCAAAGGTCGATCTCGAGACGAGGCGCGTGTCCGCCCGCGTGGCCGTGGGCCGAGAGCCTCGAGGCCTCGCCCTGTCGCCGGACGGCTCGATCCTGCTCGTCGGCAACGCGCGATCTCAGGAAGTCTCGGTCATTTCCACGCAGTCGCTCGGGGTATTCAGACTCCTCACTGATCTCACCATTCCAGAGCTGCCAGGATCCGGGTGGCTGGCGGCGGAGCCGGAGGCGACGCCCCAGACGCACAGGCTTCGGCCCTGGGGCTTCCCCACGGTCAACCCCAGCCACCCAAGTGTCTTTCCCGATCATAGGATCCAACGAATCACGGTGGAGTTCGGCGAGAAGTCTCGGCATAAGTCATTCAATAGAACTTCAACGCGGAGTCCTTGATATGGCTCCCAGGAACCCACGTGCGTATCATGGACTGATCGCTGACCGAGGACACCAAGGCCGTTGCGATGAACCGGAGCGATTTCCAACAACTTGCCGACGTGCGGATTGACGAGGCGGCACTGCTCTTGGTCGAGGGGAAGTACCACGGCGCCTATTATCTGGCTGGATATGCCGTCGAGTGCGGCCTCAAGGCTTGCCTCGCAAAGCTCACAGACCGGCATGAGTTTCCTCCCAAGCCGAAATCCATCCACGATTACTACTCGCATGAGATCGATAAGCTGGTCAAGACCGCCGGCTTGACGACGCAGCGAGACGCCGACGCTGCTACCGATCCGGAGCTGGAGGCTAACTGGGGGATCGTCAAGGACTGGACGGAGGAGAGCCGGTACGAGCGCAAGACTCAGGCTCAGGCCCAACAACTCATCGCGGCGATCACGGACGCCGCACACGGGGTGCTCCCATGGATCAAGCAACGTTGGTAGAACACCAGATCGATGACGTACCCAAGCTGATTGATGAACTTAAGGTTGACAACTTCGACGTGAAGGCCGCTTTCTGGCTCTACACGAGTGAGGCCGACCAATGGTTTCTTTATCTCGTCTCCGACGTGGTCGATCAAAAAGGGATTAAGGAAGCCTACAAGGCCGTGTACAAGGCGATGAAGCGATTGACAAAGCCCTCGATTGACCCTTTCGAGGTGAAACTCGTCGGTCCGGGCGACCCGGTTGCGAAGGCAGTCATCGACTTCGTCTCCAAGCAATATGCTCCCCTGGCAAAGCGGGTCCGTGGGACGAATCTAGGCAATGTTTATATCGAGAATGCCTATATCTACTATATTTAAAACGTAAATCTCGGGGGAAAAAGGGGAGAAAAAAAGGACGTCACTGAACAGCACCTCCTTGACCTTAAAGCCGCTTGTATCAAGCGTTTGCGTGCATGTAACCGAGGCTACTTCCCCGTGCAGACAGTCGATATCAGTAACGTTCCGTTTTCCCTCCCTCGAGCCAACGATTGACTACGGTGTTCCGCGAACGCATTGTAGCGACAAGCCTGCATCAACTGTCATTCGTTTCGCCAGTGCGCCCCGTATCTCCTCTCGAAAAACCGGTAACCGGCTCTGACCGCGCGAAGCCCTGCCTGCCTTTGGGAAGGAGTCGATCCAGTGCGGCTTTGGCGGACGGTTCCTCCACCAGGACTTCCAGGTGCATCAAGGATTTCCTCTTCCAAATTGGTCCTCGGTCCAGAGATTCCCCAGGCTGGCGCCAAACTGGATGAACTCGGGCACACCCCCGACTTTGTCGGCCCGCTCGATCGTGGCGAAACCATGAGTACGGTCCCGGTCCATGATCCAGAGCTCTTCCGGCCGGAGAGCTTTGACGAAGTAGGGAGAATGGGAGGAGACGAAGATTTGCGTCCTCGCGGCGTGTGCCCGCAGTTCTTCGGCGAGGATGGGGAGCAGCCTGGGAGGAAGGCCGTTCTCCGGCTCTTCGATGCACAGAAGGGGAGGAGGATCAGGATCCGACAGCAGAACAAGGTACGCGAACATTTTGATCGTGCCGTCGGAAACGAACCTGGCGAGAAAGGGGTCCTCAAACGGACCATCCTTGAAACGGAGCGCCAGGCGACCGTCCTCTGTCCGCTTCGATTCCACTCTCTGGAGTCCCGGAATCCTGCTGGCAACCCGATCCAGAACGGATTGCAGGACGTCCAGGTGCTCCTCGGAAAGATACTGAACAACGTTGGCCAGATTCTCGCCGGTGCGGGAGAGATGCTCCTTCGCCCCTGCCTCGGGGACCTGCCTGGCCTGGTCTGGAACAAAGTACGAGAGAAACCAGCCCTCGATGAACCTGCGAAGACTCGCCACCCTCGGGTTCTCGGCGAGCTGCCCCAGGGCCTTGATCGCGAGGATGTCCGGGCTATCAAGCCGCACCGGTTTACGGTCGTCGTCCAGCTCCGGGAAATCTCCGGTGATCACCTGGCCATCGCCGACTCTCATGTCGAGAAACTTGAACGGTTTACCATGGGACCCTCGCCTCCATTGCACGTACTCCTCCCGGACATAAGGCCTGTCCTTGCGACCGTCGATCGCGACGTGGTAGGTAATGACCGGGCTTGGCTTGTTGACTCCGAACGTGGATTCTCGACACCGAACCGTGATTCCGATCGGGCCAGTGCTGCCTCGCGAGTGAAGCTCGCGTAGCCTGCCTCTCGGCTCGATCGCTTTCTTGACGTTGGTTTGCAGGGCGTCGGAAAGGAAGCCGAAAACGTCGAACAGAGTCGATTTCCAGCAACTATTTGGTCCCAGGACCACGCTCATGGGTTGCAGGACGTCGAGTGTGATCTCTTTCAAGACCCGGTAGCTCTGAACGACCAATTGCTCGATATGGGGCATGGCGAGATTAGCTTCCCACAGGCAAGTCGCGAAATCCCGGAAACCGGCGCTGACCCTGCGAAGCCGCTGTAACCATTATGCCGTGGTGCGCCATCGGTTTCGAAAAGGCAAGCCTACGGCCGCAGATTTGAGTTGAACTCACCTCAACGCTGGGTTAGTGTATATCGGCACAGGAGGCGCGAGAATCTTATGGAATTCGGCAGCCGGATGCGACAGTTGCGCCGGGAGCGGGGGTTAACCCTTCGGGCTCTGGCGGAAGCGGCGGGCGTGAACCACACGTATCTGTCGAAAATTGAGAACAACAAACCCGGCTTCGTGCCGGGGGCGGAGACGGTCCGTGCCCTAGCCTCGGCTCTTGGGGCGGACCCGCTCGAGCTGCTCGTGGTCGCGGGAAAAGTGCCGCCCGAGTTGAAGCACATGGCGGCGTCGGCTTCCGGACGCCGATTCTATTCGCGGTCGAAGGCGATCACCTTGCCTGAAGATTGGGACGCTTTGTCGGAGCTTCTTGAGAGCAAGCTTCAAGGGCACTCCGAGCGGCCGTCGGGTTCGGGTAAATGATGCATATGGAATGGAAGGGAAAGGTCCGACGCCAAGGCAAGGGAGAAAGCCTGGAATGACTCTGGCGGGTTCATGACCATTGCTATAAAGTGTAACTAAGTCATCTGAAGGCATGGCAGAGCAGAAGCAACGACTCGAAAAGCAGTTAGAGCAACTCGGTTTCTATTGTGACGGCAAACCGAGTGAGGGGATGCTGCGCGCATCCGATTTGCAGCACGCCCGACACGGAGGCAAGTCGGCTACTCAGATTGATCGGTCCTTCAAGTACGACGCAGTCCTTCAGACTGACAAACTCGGAGTGACCGACATATTCGAGCTTGATGGCTCGCCGTGCATCTATTTCAAATCGGTCGGCGTAGAGGTGTCCTCCGACCAGCTCGCGAGCTGGCACCGAGCGGCGTGGAACCACGGGCTCGCCCGAATGCTCTGGGTTACCACGCCCACACACATCCGCGTCTTCAATGCGTTTGCTCCGCCACGCCAGGACGGCACGGGAGTCCATGATCCGGAGATCGAACTTTTCAGCGACGTAGCGGATAACCTCGAGAGGCTTCAGCAGCAACTTACACGCGATTCAATTGCATCGGGAGAGTTTTGGAAGGGGCCGCTCGGTCGTCGAATCGACCGCGCGACTCGGATCGATGAGCAGTTGGTGTCTGACCTGACGCTCGCTGCCTCGAAGCTCACCGAGCGGGGCATGGAGCCTCTCGCTGGACATCGCCTTCTCTTGAGGACTATTTTCATTGCATATCTGGAAGCAAAACATATACTCCCCAGCTCTTTGTTCGAGGGGCTTGGGTCGGATTGTTTCGAGGACATCCTCGCTGATGCGGACGCGACGCACACCTTCTTTTCGAGGATGCGGGAAATATTCAACGGAGACCTCTTCCCGCCACCTCCCAAGGAAGATGGTTTAGCCGACATCGAAGCGCCGCTCCCTGAAAATCAGCTCGAGATTCCTCGGTGCATCCTCGCCCGAACGAATCTCACGACGTTTCAGCGGAGCCTCAATTTCTGGAGGTATGACTTCGACGTCATCCCGATCGAGCTGATCAGCTCAATCTATGAGCAATTCATTCACGCCGCAGACCCTGAAAAAGCGCAAAAGGCGGGGACGCACTACACGCCGTTCAATCTCGTGGATCTTGTTATCTCCTGGGTCTTTAATGACGATCTCTTCGAAGCTAAGGAACTCGCCCGGGATGCGAAGGTTCTCGACCTGTCGTGCGGCTCGGGTGTCTTCCTCGTCGAGTCACTGCGGCGGCTCGTCGCAAGGCGGATCGCCAGCGGCGAGGAACACACGCGTGAGCTGGTCCGCGAAACGCTGTTCGAGCAGATCTTCGGCGTGGACGTGGAAGAGACGGCCGTCGAGATCGCAGCTTTTAGTCTGTGCCTAGCCGCGTTCGAGCTCGACCCGGAGCCGAACGTGCCCCAACAGCTCCGTTTCGAGAGGCAGCTAAAAGGGCAGAATCTCTTCGTGGCGGATGCCTTCGAGCCGGAAGCCTTGTTTGCGAAAACTCCACCGTTCAGGTGTAGGGAATTTTCCGTGATAGTTGGCAACCCGCCCTGGACCCGGCACAAAGGCCGAAGGTCGGTACGGCCCTCCGCCAGTGCTTCGCATGTCGCCTACTGCGCAGGGCGCAGGCCGAAAGTTACGCTGCCCTTTAGAAATCCTCCGGATCAGGCTTTTGTGTGGCGGGCCTCGGACTTCTGTCGGCCGAATGCACGCCTGGGCTTCATTCTCGAGGGAAAGCGATTCTTCAGCCACCACGTCCAGTCACTCACGGCGAAGCGGGAGCTCTTCAGCGCATTTACGCCGCGTATGTTTGTCAATCTGTCGGCGCTTCACCGGGAGAAGCTCTTCTCATCGGCTGAGCAACCTGCGGTTGCGGTGATTTTCGAGAACGTTCCGGCTCATAAACAGGACTCCTTTGTCTACATGACGGTCGAGCGAGACTTAACGTACCGGGAGCACGGCGTGCTCCGAGTCGGCCCTGAGAACATACACCACATGTCGGTGAATCTCGTCGCCTCGAACGAGAACGCGCTAAAGGTCGCGTCCTGGGGCACTGCCCGGGATATGGCGCTTATAAACCGGCTGCGAGATGCCCTTCCGAGCCTCGAAAAATACCTGGCCGACAATGGCCTCCGGATGTTTCAGGGGTACATAGCCGGGAACAGGAAGCGTCCGGTGCCTACGGAGCTTGGCGGATTGCCCTGTCTTGCCGGGGTCAAGTTACCGCCATTTCAGCTTGATGCCTCGTCGCTGCCGCCGTTTCGAGAGATACAGCTGGAGCACGCTCGCGACCGCGACATCTATCGCGGGCCGTTGCTTCTTGCGGCATGCGGCCTCCGTGGTAACCGGCTCGTGGCGGCCATTTGCCGCAATGATGTGGTCTATTCCCTCTCCTATTGTGGAGTTCCGATGGGACGGACGGACCCCATGCTTTCACACTACCTGAACGGGATCTTGAATTCCTCGCTCGCTGCCTACTTTGTCTTCCTTACCGCGACGAAGTGGGGCATCGAGAAATACGAGGTACTTCCCAACGACTACCTTCGAATCCCGATTCCCGAGATGGCCCGCGCCGACCGGCGGTCAGTTGACAGGCTGCTCAACGCAGAGGCGAGACTTCGCAGCGCGGGTGGCAAACGACTTTCGGAGAGCGGCCTCACCGAACTCGATGAAGCAGTTCTCAATCTATACCAGCTCGAACCATGGCAGCGGGTCCTCATCGAGGACATGCTCACTCTAACGATCGATTATCAGCGAAAGCACGGGAAATCGAAGGCCCTGGCACGGCCCAGTCCCGTAGAATGCCTTCAATATGCCGACTCGCTGATCGGCGTGATTCAGCCGTTTCTCACCACGCGCCGAAGACAGGCGCTCACAGCGGAGGTGAACGAAGTCGACGGACCGCTGAGCGTCGTCAAGTTCCGGTTCGTGCCCGATGGTAACGCTGATACAGAGCCGAGAATCGTGCCACGTCAGGAGCTTTCAACGCTCCTGGGTCGAATTGCAGACTCGATCGATAGCGAGATGTCCGCCCAACTCTATACGCGGAGACACCTCCGAGTCTATTCAGGCGATACCTTCTACATCGTTAAGCCTGCTCAGAAGCGGTTTTGGAGCCGTTCGGCGGGCATGGCCGATGCTGACTCCGTCCTCAAGGACCTTATGGGATCGGACCGTGGATGAGTTGTTGAAACCCCCGAGTGTCGGCACCTTCGGTACGGCTGGAGCCGCCATCCTTGAGGATATCATCGCCACCATCCTTGACATCACCGTCAAAGCGTGGCTGGCCGTGGTATCGGGCGGGAAAGTAGATCCCCAGAGCGGCGAGGACGACATTACCGATGAGCTTCGGTGGCAGATGGATGCGGAGAAGAAACGGCGACGGCCCGCGCTGAATCTACGCTTTGAGCGTGAGGTCCAGAGCGATCTCCCGGACAACAGCCGAGATATCGGGCTAATTGATGTGTATGTGATTTATAGCTTCGAGCAGACCGAGTATTTCGCTATTGAGTGTAAACGGGTCGCTGAAGCCGATCCGGATCTGTCGCGATTGTATGCGACGGAGGGTGTTCACCGCTTTGTTATGGGGAAGTATAGCCCTGGGCACCCATTCGGAGCGATGGTCGGTTACGTCTGTGCTGGTAAATGTGGCGATGTTGCGAGCCAGATGGAAAAGAGACTCACGGAATTTGATCGCAAGGTAACGGCCATGTCGGATAAGTGGCTCTGGCGACAGGAGGAGCGTTTCGGCCAAATCCCACACCTCTTCAGCACGAGGCACAGGCAGACCGGCATTCGGAACGAGATAACCCTCCTCCATCTGTTTCTGGCCCTCGCAACGTAGGCCCTACGGTCAAAGTGGCTTGGTGAAGAGGAGTGAGGTTGGGTGGCGTTCGCAATCGTAATCCTTTTGGTAAGTTGAAGAGTCCAGGGAAACCGCCTCTCCGCAGCCTGGGCATCTTGCCGCAACAAGTAAGAACGTACCTTTATTCGCCTCCATCAGTCCCGGCAGCGTTGCCCCGACGCAGGCGCGTGAGGATCGAAGCGATCTCTCGCCCGTCTTGGACCAGCTCCTGAAGCTGCTCGACCAGTCGGACGGTTAGCCACTCTTGATCCATGGTCTATGACCCCGTGGCGCCGGTTTCTGTAGACGGTCAGTCTCAGCACATCATCTCGCCGTAGAACTGTCATCGGTTCCCATTTTGATCGATTCTGAAAATATGAGAGTACCTACACAAGTTTGCCCATTCCGCCTGCCTGCAAAAGGCGCAGACTTTGTTTCTCTATGCTCTTGTGTCGGCCCCGCCCGCTACTGCAATGTCGAGTATCCCTCTCCATTCGTTGCCCGGATGCTTGATCTGATACTTCTTTAGATCCTCCCTCAACGTTCTGCAAGCCTTTTCGTAATGATCCCGAAACCAACCCCTGAACTCGGGATGGATTTCCATGGGGAAGAAAAGAGGCCATTCGGCGGGCAGGACGGAGTTCAGGTCCGCGACCTGTTCCGTGGTCCAGTACCTCCACTTTTCATCATCGTTCTCATCCAGCGCTATGGAGCTCCCCGCGGTCCAGAACACCCAGGAACCCCCCTCCTGCCTTCCGTGAATGGTCAACCCGCCGCCCTCCAGTCCAAGGTCGGCCACTGTGATCTGGTCCATGTCTTGTTTCCTCTTCACTTGTTGCCAGGGAGTGCGAGAGTGTTCGTGGCTGGCAGAGACGACCGGCCCAAGGATCATGGGACGATCCTTCGGCAGACCGCGCCTCCGTGACGGCTTTCGGTCTGCGTAGACCTGATCAAGTCGGGACGTATCGATCTCCCTCCAACATGCGCGCCTGTCCCAGCGAAACCAAGGTGTTGAGCATGTCCGTGACGCGATGGGTGTTGGCGCGGAGAAAGAGCCGTGCCAGTTGCTCAGAGGTCAGGCCGGTCGATTGCTCGGCGAGCACGGCGCGGACTGCCTGGGCCTGCTCGGGCAGTGTCTTGGGCCAGGGGCTTTTGGGGCCTGCGGCGGGAGTGGCTTCGGTGGTTTCCGGCTCGATCGGCAAGGCGCCCTGAGTCGTGGCCGTTGCTTGGGTGCCGTCACGGTTCTGATAATCGGGGCGAAGCCAGCGGATGATGCCCCGCTTCTCCTCCTGGGACCGCTCGCGATTCAAGTCGACCAGACGCCGCAGTATTTCGCCTTCGCTCAGCTCTGGCGGCCAACCGTAGGCGTCGAAAACTGCCGCGTCAAGGTCATCGTGGAGCTGCTTGAGCACCGAGAGAAGGCCCTGCTCGTGAGTGGCTCTCTCCTTCCCGGAAAGAGGCTCGCACGAACGCAGTTTTTCAAGGATGTTATACATGTTGGTGAAAGTGAGTCCCTCGTGCGAGGTCTGCTGCCGTTTGCGGTGCAAGTCCAGTTGCTCACCAAGCTCACGGATTCGACCTCTCTGCCGCTCATCGAGAACCGGAAACGGAAACGGATTGAACGTTGAGGAATGTTGATACGGCGGTCTATCCTCCAAGGTGCCACCGGTTCGCAATGCCCAGACAATGTGAGCGCGAGAGGAAAGCAGCCCCAGCATTAGCGCATCATCGGACGCAATGGCTACTACTGATGTGTCCGGAATGGAATCAGAGTGCTGGAACTGGAACGTGAAATGCTTGGCTGTTCTAGGGACCAGTATGAATCGAGACAACCCCTCCACAGCTCTTCTCAACGCGGGTATGGGCCTGGTGAACATCCACCAGTTACGTCGCCGCTCAGCGACTTTGTCCTGGTCTCGTTGAGGCTTGACCCGCTCGAGCACCCATTGAAAGAGATTCGGGGCTCGTCTTCTCGCTTCGTCCTGCGAAAGCGGATAAAAATCAATGATCTGAGCGTTGCGGTTGATCTGTGTAAGGTCCCGGGCAATAAAGAACGGACGAACAAAAGCCCGTTCCTCACTTCGTCCCCCTGTTGCCCGATCTATTTCATCGGGCTGCAAAACGAATCCTTGACCAAGGGGATACATCCCAGTGAACGCCATCACCTGATTTGCTCTGAGAGAAACAAGGTTGCTCAGGTCCGTCTCCCCGCTCAGGTCTGGATTTATCGTGAGCTTTCTGGCGTCAAGCTGGACTATTCGCTCTCCCTCAGGCGACTCGTGTTCATCAACCACTATTGCGAGAGTGCCGAGACCTGCCTGTCTGTCAGCGACTGTCATCGCAACGCGGACTGCGGCTCCGTCGACGGAGTCAACCCAAGGATGATCCGCAATAGCAAATGCAATACGCCCCCCTCCTACTTCTACAGCGCCGGGTCCACCACAAAGAACGCCGTAAAGCATTAAATCTGAGTACGTTAGAACGCATCGATCATTTTGAATAACGAGCCGTCGAAATCCAGAGAAACGCCCAGTTAC
>JBEKTN010000100.1:0-22569 GCA_049516015.1 Isosphaeraceae bacterium
CAAATTCAAGGGGACAATCGCTCAAGACGTGGCACCATGTGTAGCGAGGGAATACAGTTGCCGCTCCATCGCGAAAGGACTTACGGCAAGAATCGCCGGACTACTGTCAAAAACCTGTCAAAACACGACAGCACAGCGACGATCAGGTTGGTAAACTTAGTGACGAAGCGCGATAGTGTCTTCATGGCGTTTTGCTCCAGAGGGGGTTCCAGACAAACCCAAGTCTGACAGCAGGACGCCGTTTTTGCTCATCCTCTTTGGTTGTGGCTATGCCGCGTTAGGAGGAACCCAAATGACAAGGACACTACACGGCAAGGTTCACGGCAAGACCATCGAACTCGACGAAGACCTCGGCGTGGCCGAGGGACAGGAAGTCGAGGTCCAAGTGAAGGTCGTCCAACCGACGAAACCGACCACAGTGCCTATGAGCGAAGGACTGGCCAGGGTGTTCGAGATCCTGGGCAGACGGCATAGTTCGGGCCACACGGACACCGCTGAGCGCCATAACGAGCATCAACCATAAAACAGGTGTTGCTCCACGACGGCCAATAACAGCAGATGGCGAAAAGGAAATCAACATGACCAAGACAATCCATGCAGTGTACGAAAACGGCGTCTTTCGCCCCACGGAGAAAGTGGACCTGCCCGATCATTGCGAAGTCGAGGTCGAGGTCCGCTATGTGAGCGACAAGCCCACGAAACCTAGCCTGGACGATGTGTACGCCATTCTCGGCAGGCGTCATTCTTCGGGTGAACACGACCTTGCCGAGCGTCACAACGAGCATCAACCATGACTTCAGTGCTTCTTGATACGGTGGGACTGATCGCCGTTTGGGACGTGGACGATCAGTGGCACGCTGCCGCTGAGAATGCCTATCAACGCATTATTTCCCGGCGACAAAGGGCGTTAACAACCACGTTCATTCTTTTGGAATGCGGCAACACAGCGGCTCGACGTACCTTTCGGGCTGATGTCTGTGCCTTGCGACAAACGCTTGATCTGCGCGAGGAGTTGATCGTTCCTACGGAGGATGATTGGCAGGCGGCCTGGGTCGCCTACGAGCGTGGCGAGGCGGGGCAGGCCGGCATCGTCGATCATGTCTCGTTTCAGGTGATGCGTCGGCTTGGCATTACCGAGGCGTTCACGAATGACAAGCACTATCAGGCGGCAGGCTTCACCGTCCTGTTTTGAAACGTCGAGAACCTCATTATCGAACAAGTCCCGTTCGGTCTTTGGCAATACGGCGGTCGGTGTCAGGCGGTAGCGTGGGGCGTGAGGCGTGGAGCGTGAGGCGTGGAGCGTGGCGCGTTATCTCCCTCCCTTCGGCTTCACTGGCCACTGGCCACTGTTCTCGCCCCACGCCTCGCGCCTCACGCTCCACCCCGGCCGTCTGATCAATCCGGCACGAGCGCACGCAGCAACAGGCGATGGACCTCGGTCATGGGCAAGGTGCCGCGATCATCCGGCTTCGGTCCGTCGGCGATGAGAAGGGGCTTGTCTTCATTGGCCTTTGCGGGCAGACCATGACTTCCGCGCACCAGCCTCGGATTGAGCGGCACGACGTCGAAAAGCGTCCGGAAACCGAGCTTCTTTTGTATCAAGCGGCGAATCGCCCGACCCTTCGGCCAGAGCAATTGAGGATCGAAGAAGAGCTCGCAAGGGTCGTAGCCCGGTTTGCGGTGAATATCGACCGTGCGGGCGAAATCGGGAGCCAGGCGGTCATCGAGCCAGTAGGGATAGGCGAACCAGCAGTCGGGCTCGGACAGGACCACCAGTTCTCCCGAGCGGGAATGATCCAGACCCAGCTCATGCCGCTGTCGCCCCGCGAGGACGCGCATGACGCCCCCCTGGCCAGCGAGCAGATCGCGAACCGCGGAGAGATCC
The DNA here is from genome assembly GCA_049516015.1 of Isosphaeraceae bacterium. Lineage (GTDB taxonomy): Bacteria > Planctomycetota > Planctomycetia > Isosphaerales > Isosphaeraceae > Aquisphaera. Next base: position 1,886 of record JBEKTN010000100.1, read on the forward strand.
TGTTCCTGGGAAACGTAGACGTGGGCGAGCTGGTGATCACAGACCGCGAAGGCGCGGCTGGCGAAGGTGTCGAGCATCTCGCCGAAGGGACCGCGACGAACGCTCAGCATGCCCGCCTCGCGCAGCAGGCGATTGAGCAGGACCGCCCGGTTGACATCACAGTGGCCGTATTCACTCACCACCCAGACTCGCGCACCGGCCGAGCGGGCGATATCGAGCAAGGGAGCACATGCGGCATCGAGCTCACCGACCAGCCGGGTCATGTCGCAGCCGCCGGGGCCAAGCCGCTGGGGGTCGTAATCGAGGTGAGGCAGGTACACGAGGGTCAGCTCGGGACGCTCGCGATCGAAGACCTGGGCCGCCGCTCGGGAAATCCAATGCGTGCAGGGCAGCCCGGCGCTCGGTCCCCAGAAGGTGTGGAACGGGAACTTTCCCAGTTCGCGCTCGAGCCGGTCTGTCAGGCCCTCGGGAGTTCCGGTAATCGCGAACACCTTGTTGCCGTCGGCGCCATAATAGGGTTTGGGCGTCACGCTGATGTCGACCGCCGCTCCCTGGTTGAACCACCAGAAGAGCTTGGCGGCCAGGAACGAGCGGCCCCGCTCGCGCGCCAGGCGCCGGGCTGTCACGTAGACCGGTTCCGCCTGGAGCAGGGAATGGGATTGCTGCCAGAAACGGATCTCACCCGTCTCCCGGTACAGCCAGCCGTTGCCCACGATGCCATGCTCTTCGGGAATCTTTCCGGTCAGCAGGGTCGCCTGCGCCGTGCAGGTCACGGCTGGAACGGTTTCTTCCAGGGGGCAGGACCAACCTGCTCGAACCAGCTCCCCAAGGCGGGGCGCCAGCGCGAGCAGTCGCGGGGTCAAGCCGACGGCGTTGATCAGAACGATCGGTTGAACTTCCATGGACCAGCCCGCTGGAAACCCGGAGAATCAAGTTACTGACCGAATCTTCAGAATAACAAGAGGGTGCGATTGCATGTCCAGCCGGCTGCCGCTTCCGCCCTACACCTACGTGCCGGGTGGCCCCTGGCCACACCCGACTCACTCTCCGGACGGGCATTCGTGGGGGCGCCAGCATGGGGCCATTGATGCGATCCTGGCAGACCAATGGCAATCCTCGCCCGCGTACCTGCGGGGAGTCGCGTTGTTCAACGCGGGATACTACTGGGAGGCCCACGAAAGCTGGGAACTGCTCTGGCATGCCCACGGCCGCCGTGGACCGACCGCGGAACTGCTCCAGGGACTCATCAAGCTCGCGGCCGCTGGGGTGAAGGTCCGCGAGGGCCGGCCCGCCGGTGTTCGGACCCACGCCTCCAGGGCCGCCAGACTGTTCGAGAAATCGCGCCGTGAGGCAGGACGATTCCAGCTCGGACTTGATCTGCACGAATGCGCCCGGCAAGCCCTGGACATAGCCACGAATCCGCCGGCCGACGCCGCCGCGCCAGGATGCCCGGTAACATGCGTCTTCAGCTTCCGGCTGAAGCCTTGCACTCCGCCTGAAATTGACCAGCGCCCCGTGACGAATGACGATCAGCCCGCCCTCTGACCGGTGGAAGTTGCCCAGGCGCTGAGTTAGAATCTGTGGCACATCGAGAATTCGGCCCACCCCAGCGACGAGTAGCAAGCTTACCGCGTCGCCTGGCTGCGGCTCTGGGCGGCTCGAATCGCTGCGGCGAGGACCTGGTCGAGTCTGGGATCGCCGACGATGGAGTCGTCGAGCGGGGCGTCGTCACCGCCGTCGGCCGCGGGCTTGGCGGCAATGCGCGTCTTGACTGGGATGTCGGGAGTGACGCCTTGCTCGCTGTAGGGCCGGTTCCGCGGCGAGTAGAACTTGGCGGTGGTGAGTTTGAGACCGGCTGGGGCCGAGTGCAGTGAGAAGATGCTTTGTACCGAGCCCTTGCCATAGGTTCGCTCGCCGATCACGGTCGCACGGTGATGGTCCTGAAGTGCTCCGGCGAGGATTTCGCTGGCGCTGGCGCTGTCATGGTCCACCAGAAGATACATCGGCATTCTCCAGCGGGCCCGTCCGCTGGCCCGCAACACCTGGCTTTGTCCCGAGGCTCGGCCCCGGGTCGAGACAATCACACCCTCGTCGATGAACCGTTCGGCAATTTCCACGGCCACGTTGAGCAGCCCGCCCGGATTGCCGCGGAGGTCGAGGACCAATGTCCTCATGCCCAACGCCTGGAGGCCGGAAATGGCCTGATCGAGCTCGTCGGTGGAGGTCTTCTGGAACCCCGCAAGCTGGACGTAGCCGATGCCCTCGGCGGGTTCGACGATCTTGGCGCGGGTGATGCTCTCGACATCGACATGGCGACGGATCAGCCGGACCTCGCGGCGATCACCGTCGCGCTTGAGGATCTCCAGGTCGATACTCGTGCCCTCTGCCCCCTGAAGTCGATTGGCGGCTTCGTCGAGGCTAAGGCCCTTCACGACCTGGCCCGCGACCTTGACGATCCGGTCGCCGGTGACGATCCCTGCTTCCCAGGCCGGGCCGCCGCGGATCACGCCGACCAGGCGTAACCCCTGCGGATCATTCTTGAGCTCGATTCCCAGGCCGACGAAGTTGCCGTCGATCATGGCATACAGGTCTTCGAGCTTGTCCGGCGTGAGGTAGCTGGTGAAGTCATCAAGGGCGTCGCAGGCGCCGCAGGTGAACTCGAGCAAAACGGGGGTCGGCGGCAGCCCGATGCCCTGGCGGGCAAGCTCGCAGGCGGACAGGGCAATCTGGATCGCCGCGGTTCGGTCGGCAACCGCGAGCTGGCCCCTCATGTTCCGAAGTTGCTCTCGCAGCCAGGTGACGCGTTCCGGAGCGGCAGCGGCCACGTTCGTTTTCAAGAACAAGGGGTCGCGTAGTGCCACTTCCAGGTTGTCGAGCCCATGGCGAACCAGCGGCTCCAGGGGGACGGGATCGACATAGTGCGTCTGAATCCGGTCCAGGACCTCGGCGTAGAGGTCGATCGCCTGTTCCCGGGAAAGCCGCAGGAGAACACCGCGATAGCTCACGTCCTGGTAGCGCCGGATCAGCTTGAAGTGCAGCTCACAGAGCCGGAGCCGGCGACTGTACTCGATTCGGCTGGGCCAGCGCTCCACAGCCTTCCGGTAGGTCTCGATGGCAGCCGCCCAGTTGTGCTGCCGTTCGTGATCTAGCCCTTGAACCATCAAGGCCTCGAGCTCGCCGGTCGATCTTGTCTCGGTGGTCGGCGAGGACGTCTCGGCGGGAGGGTCCGAGTCGAGAGGCGTGGCCCAGGCGGTCGGGCTGGTCATCCATGCCAGCATCGCCAAGAATGCCCAGGCTGCGGACCACTTAACCAGGCGACGCATGGCCAACCATCCTCCCGCTGCGGGAGGGTGCGCTCAGGGTGTTCGAGCCTAAGATGTTCGCGTGGGGCCGTTTCAAGGTGGACGGGCGAACCGATGGCCGGTCTTCGCAGTCCGGTGTTCGTCCAGGAAGCGGAAACCCAGTTGAGCAGGAAGACTCACGTCCGCGCGCACCGCTCCGTCGTTGCCGTTCGATGATGTCAAGAGCCAGAAAGCGGGCACGACGGACAGGGTGGTTCGGTTCCTCGAACCCACTCCCATCCGCATCGGTCCGAAACAGGGCGCGGCCTCCGCCGCGTGCCCCGTTCGATCGGAATTATATCACACGGGGAAAGGGGTCGTGGCTCGGAATAGTGGCGAGTGGCGAGTTGTAATCGTTTGTAATAGTGGCGAGTGGCGAGTTGTGAGTGGCGAGTGAACAAAGGACATCGTTTCGCGACGGCCGGGTTCTCGTCACGCCCCACGCCCCACGCTCCACGTCACTTTACGACGCCCGTCTCCTCGTTGACCTGGTAAATCTGGTTGGCCTTGAGGTCTTTGAGCGTCGTGACCTTGGCCGAGGGCCATGTGATGTTCAGCTCATCGACTTTGTCTGCCTTGCCAAGGCCGAAAGTCAGTGGAAGCTCGACGGACGACAGGTAGCTCTTGGCGGGGAAGAGCTGGCGACGACACGTCTGATCCCCCACCTTGAGCTCGACCTTGGCCCCGATGGCGTCGTGATTGGAAGTTTTTCCGTTGCCCTTCAGGGCCAGGCGGACCCAGTGGTTGGCATTGCCGCCGTCGTTTCGGAAGAGGCGGGCCGGGCCATTGTTGACCACGATGACGACGTCGAGATCGCCATCGCCGTCGATATCGGCATAGGCGCTGCCGCGGCCTACGATCGGGCGGAAGAGGTTGGGTCCGGCAGTCTCGGGCCCGACCTTGACGTAAAGGTTGCGGCCGACTTTGCCCGAGTTCCAGAAGAGCTGAATCGGCTGCTCGTAGGTCTCGCTCGCCTGGACCTTGGAGATGTCGGGCTCGAGATGTCCGTTGGCCGAAAGCAGGTCAAGCCGGCCATCCAGGTCGTAGTCAAAGAAGAAAAGACCGAACTTCAGCGGGGGCTGCGTGGGCGCCCCCAGGCCGTAGAGATTGGCCAGGTCCGAGAACTGGAGGCTCGCCGGCTGGTCGCTGACGTACGGGGCGGTCATCTCGTTGGCGAAGTTGCCGATCGCCAGGCCGAGCCGTTCGTCGTTTCCAAAGCAGGCCCAGTCGCAGCCCATGCCCCCGCGCGGCGAGCCCGACTGGTCGAACGCGACCCCGGAAAGGATCGCGACCTCTTCGAATTTCCCCTGACCCTTGTTGTGGAAAAGGAAGTTCTGCACGGTGTCGTTGGCAACCGCGATGTCCACGAGACCGTCGCCGTCCACATCAGAGGGAGCAACTCCCAGCGCCTTGGCCAGGGGGGCCTTCAGGTCGGGCGTGCGGACCTGAATGCCCGACTCCTCGCTGATGTCGGTGAAGTGGCCTGAATCATTGCGCAGCAAGGCGCAAAGGGAGCCGGGGAACGAGGTCGGAGGCCCGTAAGCCCGCCCCAGGCCGCTGATCTGGAACCCTTGGACCTTATCGATCTCGGGGGTCCAGGTGATGTAGTTGCCAAGGAACAGGTCAAGGTCGCCGTCGGAATTGGGTTTGTTTTGCATAAATAGGGCCGAATCCATCGGACGTTACTTTTTTAATGTCAAACGCTAGTGGCTAATCTCCATTGGCTTTGTTTCGCACTTTCTTGACAGCCGCTTGGTCCGAGCCGCGTGCTGTTCGGTCAATCCGGGGTGAACCCGGCCCCTCTGCGAACCGTAAAGCTTTCCCCAGCTCTTCTTATCCGGCTTTTCCGCAAGACTTGCACGATCCGCAGATCAGTTGGGTTGGTTTCCGCGTGTCAAAGGACATACCCCGCGCGCCGCCTTTCGGCTTGGGCGACGCGCGGGTCTGCGTCTCACACCGAAATGTCAAAGACCTTCCGCACAATCCCATCATACTCAGTATATGACAAGATCGACCGAGTCTTGCGCGGATCAGAAACGGGGACGCAGCTAGAATCAAGAACTAGCTGCGTCCCCGTTTCCACACGCCAACCGCCGGCAACTCAAGGCACTCTGAGTCAGCCAGGAAGGTCCCGCCAGTCCCGCTCCGAAAACAAAACGGCTCTGTCGGAGCTTGCCCGTCTCGACACGGCGACTGGCGCCGAACGGAAATGCGGGCGATCCGGCTGGACGGGAACGCGCGGCATGGAGGCGCAGGCTGCCCCGGTCGGGAACTCCACTTGGTCAGGTGTTCCCTGGCCTGTTAAACTGGTTGTGTCCGTGCCTCAGACGAGCTGCAAGGGTTCGTGTCGATTCTCGTTCCGAGTGCGACCGGCGAGCGGCTGCTCGCTTTTTGAATTTTGTAATGGTCCTGAACGTATCAGTCTGGGTTCAGGACCGAGCTGTTTCATTCCACGACTGCCGCTCCTACGAACGTTCCCGCCCGAGTGCATGCCGACGCTGGGAGGATGAGCCTTTGTTCGCTGGACCGATCATTGCCCGGGAGCTGGTGACCACGCCCCGCCCCTGGCGCTATTACTTGTGGCGCGCATCGTTTTCTTGTGCTCTTTTCATTCTGCTCTGGACCGCCTGGCAGTCGATCATCGGCTGGCAAGACGTGCGCGAGCTGGGCGTGCTGGCACGGTTTGGCGGCGTGCTTTACGTCATGTTCGCGTTGCTCCAGCTCACACTCATGCTTTTTTTCGCCCCACTTTTCACCGCAGCCGCGGTTGCTTACGAAAAGGATCGCCGCACGTTCAACCTCTTGCTCATGACCAGCCTGAGCGACACGGAGATCGTCGTGGGCAAGCTGGTTGCCGGCCTGCTGAACATCCTGATCATCCTGGGTGCCAGCGTTGGTCTGCTCTCGCTCTGCGCCCTGCTGGGCGGCATCTCGTTCGGGCAGGTTGCCAGCCTGTTCGCGGTGACGGCGGCCTCGGGCGTGGCGGGCGGCGCGATGGGATTACTGATCGCCCTCTGGCGGGACCGAACCTTCCAGTCGATCTCGCTGACCATCCTGATGGTCGTCTTTTCGGTTGCCGGCGTCGAGCTCTTCTCCGTGGCCTTTCCCACCTTGGAGTTCATGGGCGTTCCCCTGAAAGAAGTGCTCAATCCCTACCGCGCGATGATCGCGCTCTTGTACCCCCGGGCAGACCAGATCACGGGAGTCGTGCGGGCCTCGAGCCTCGTCTACATCGGCGTCCGCTTGACCTTCGCCGCACTCATCGTGGCATTCGGCACCTGGAAGCTGCGGACCTGGAACCCAGGGCGAAGCGAGCCGCGCGAGCAGGGCGACGAGGCCGAGGCCGAGGTCGAGGTGGTCGAGACCCAGGTCGAGGTCAGGAAATCGCAGGAGTACGCCGAGCTCCCGGTCGCCGTTGGCGCGGCGACGACGGCGACCATGGACCCGGTTGCTCGCGGCGGCCAGCCGCTGCCCCGTTCCGCTCATGGCCATGACGGCTCGTTGCAAGAAACCGGAGCCGGCGGCGCTCCGTTCGACGAATCGTCCGGATCGACCACGGGTTTGCATGTCCCGCGCCGGACCCACAGGCGCGTGGCCGCCCCGCCGAGGCCCCACCGCCGGCCCTGGGCCAACCCGATCCTCTGGCGTGAGCTCATGACCCGGGCCTACGGAACCAAGCCTCTCATCATCAAAGGATGTTACCTTCTGCTGTTTGCCCTGGGAACCGGGTTCTTCCTCAGCCTGGCCCGGGGTATGGAAAACCCCTTGCGCAGCATGTTGTGCCTGATCCCCGTCGGCCTGGCCATCCTCAGTCTGGTCTTGATCAATGCTCAGGGCGTGACGGCACTGACGAGCGAGCGTGACACCGGTGCGCTCGACCTGCTGCTGGTCACCGAACTTTCCCCGGGCGACTTCATCCACGGCAAGCTCTTTGGAATCCTCTACAACAGCAAGGAGATGGTCGCACTGCCACTCCTTGGCGCGATTTTTCTCTGGTGGTCGGACTGGCTCACGGGCGAGAACCTGATCTTCTTCCTGGTCGACTACCTGCTGCTCTGCCACTTTTCGGCCATGCTCGGCCTCCACTCCGCGATCAGCTTCACCAGCAGCCGCACGGCCATCGCCAACAGCCTGGGCACGATCTTCTTCCTCATGGTCGGCATCCTTCTTTGTGCCTACCTGATCGTCCTCAGCGACCGCGAATTCGGCCGGCAACTGCTCAGCTTCATGATCTTCATCGGCGCCGGGAGCGTTGCCCTCTTCGGCTCGCTGGGCGCCAGGAACCCGTCTCGGGCCATCGCCCTGGTCTCGTTGCTGACTCCGTTCTGGACCTTTTACTGCATCATCAGCCTGATCCACGGCGATTTCCTCGCCGCCTTCCTCTTCAGCGCCGGGGTCTACGGCTTCGCGCTCCTGGCCATGCTGGTTCCGGCCGTCGGCGACTTCGACATCGCGCTGGGGCGGACGAACGCGATCCAGGGATAAAGAGCCGATCATCAGAGGCGAGCACAAACTCGGAGACTAACGATGAGACCGGAAGACGTTCGTGAATTCCTGAAACGCCAGCCGTTCCAGCCCTTCCGGCTGACCCTGACAGACGGCCGGAGCTATGACATACTTCATCCAGAACTCGCCCTGGTAGGCCGCAGTTGGGTGGGCGTGGGCCTCGCCCGACCGGGAGACCCGGAAGGTGTTGCCGACCGCCTGGTCACTGTTTCCCTTCTGCACATCATGCAAATCGAGCCTCTGGAATCGGTGGTCCCGCCCCCTGGCCATTGATTCCGGCTGCACATTCTTGTCATTTGACCCCAAAGCTTTACTCTCGCCCCAAGGAATTCCCTGAGCTACTGAACCTTGAGGCTCGATCGCTGCTAGAATCATGAAGGAGGTGACTCGAACCGGAGCGGAAGACCTGGAGGATTCTCTGGTAGGGGAGCATGAAGGCAATGGACCATTCCTTGTCGACTCGACCCACAGTTCGCGGTGGACGCGGCATCAAGTATCCAGAATCCGATGGAAAACCAATGGGTGAAACCGGGGTGCATGTCGATGTGATGCTGGCCGTGCTCGCGATGCTCCGGCGGCATTATTCCGGAAACGACCGGGTCGCAGTCCTGGCCAACATGTTCCTTTACCACGAGGAAGGTGATCCCAGAAAAGTCGTGTGTCCCGATGTCTTTGTCACTCTGAATGTACCCCGCAACACGATTCGCCGAACTTTCAAGGTCTGGGAAGAGGGCAAGGGCCCGGACCTTGTCATCGAGATCACCTCGAAAAAGACCCAGAAGGAGGACCTGCACAAGAAGTTCGATCTTTACCGCGAGATCCTCCGAGTTCGGGAGTACTTCCTCTTCGATCCTCTCGAGGAGTACCTGGAGCCGTCGCTTCAGGGCTTCAGATTGATTGATGGCCGTTACGGCCCCATCGCGTGGGCCGGCGCAGGACTTTTCAGCGAGGTTCTGGGCCTTCGACTCGAGAGAGACGAGATGGACCTGCGGTTCTTCAACCCGGCAACAGGACGACGGATACCGACGGCAGAGGAACTCGATAAAGCCGCGAACGCAGCAGAAGAGGCCCGACTCGAGACCCAGGCCGAGAACGAACGACTCCGCCGCGAGAACGAGATTCTGCGAAGCCGGCTGCCGGAGGAAACGGATTGAAGGTCGTCATTTGGAGCTGAGCCGGGCTTGAAAACCAATCCAAGGTCGCGGGCCCGGTATCCTCGGTTACAATGGATGGCACAGCGGACATCGGGTCGGAATCATCCCCGGAGCCCGGCAACCGGAGCAAGCTTCATGAGCGTCCCTGTTTCGACCAAGACTCCACGGAAGCCCAACCTCGACGTCGAGGATGGCATTGAATATCCTTCCTCGGACGGAAAACCCATGGGCGAGACGGGAACCCACGCGCGGGTGGCCATGGTGAGCATCTACGGGGTCCTCGATCGCTACTTCATGAACAACCCCAGAGTGGCGGTGCACGCCAACATGTTCATGTACTATGTCAAGGGAGATCCCAAGCGCAACGTCTGTCCCGACGTGTTCGTGGCCAGGGATGTTGACAACGATTTCAAGCGAAGGTCCTACAAGGTTTGGAAGGAGGGAAAGGGGCCCGACGTGGTCTTCGAAGTCACCTCGCGGAAGACTCGCAAGCAAGATCTGACGAAGAAGTTCGAGATCTACCGGGATGTCCTGCGGGTTCGCGAGTACTTCCTCTTCGACCCCTTCGAGGAGTATCTCGACCCATCGTTGCAGGGATACCGTCTGGTTGCCGGGAGCTACGAGCCGATCCTCATGATAAAGGGCGGGATGCCGAGCGAGGTTCTTGGGCTGGAGCTCCAGCGTTTTGACGTCGAACTGAAGTTCTACAATCCCGAGACCGGCAAGCTTCTTCCCTCGGTGCACGAGCTCGCCAGGGAAATCGAGACCCGGGATCTCGCGCTGCGCGAGGCGGCAGTGGCCTGGCGCGAGGCGGCAGTGGCCCGGCGCGAGGCGGAAGCCGCCCGGCTCAAGGAGGAATTGGCCCGGCGCGAGGCTGAGCAAGAGGTCGAGCGTCTGCGGCGCGAAGTCGAAGAGCTGCGTCGGCAATTGCCCGAGGCCGAGGAATGAGGCGCGGCGGTCTCGGAGCCCTGCTTGGAATTGCACTGGCAGTGGCCTCGGAGGCCGGGACACTCGACGACCTGGCCAGCGAACTGCCCCGGATCAAACCGCTCGAGCCCGCTGCTGCGCTCAGCTCGTTCCGGATTCACCTTGGTTGGTTCTGACGCTCGACGGCCGGCCAGAGAGGGGGCATGCCATTTTTCTCAAGGCGTGTGCCACTTGCCATCGTGTCCTCGGCGAGGGAGTGGAGGTCGGCCCCGACCTGGCCACGGTCGCCGGGAGATCTCCGGACGACTTGCTCTTGCACATTCTCGATCCCAATCGCGAAGTCGCGCCCAACTACGTCAACTACAACGTGGCGACGACCGACGGCCGCACGATCTCGGGGATCATCGCCTCAGAGTCAGCCACCGCCCTGACGCTCAAGCGCGCCCTTGGGGTCACCGAGGTAGTCCCCCGCGGACAGATCGAGGCCTTCGCATCGACGGGCCTGTCACTCATGCCCGAAGGGCTGGAAAAGGGACTCACGACCCAGGATCTCGCCGACCTGATGGCTTTCGTCAAATCGATCCAGCACTCGCCAGCCTGCCCCGGGCTTCAGCCCGGCCGATGAACGTTTCCCCGCACGCAAACGGAGCCTGCACCATGTTCCTCTTGCCTCTCCTGCTCCTTGCGCCCTCCCTCGCCTCTGCACCGGAGACACCGCTGGCGCTTCATCCCGAGAACCCGCATTACCAAATTCCGCCGTAAAGCCCCCGGGAGAAAAAAGGTGTCAGGGATCGAAAAACGACTTTCTCGCATCAATGTGCCCGAAATGGGTTCCTGACACCTTATCCGCCCTTCACCTTATCACCTTATCCGCCCTTGCCATCGCAGCGACGGGCGGGGCGGGCAGTTGGCTCACACGGACCAGGGATGGGTCGGGTTCTTCTTGGGGCCCCGGACGCCGTCCGGCGGGCCGAAGAGGGCCGAGCGAAGGTCCTCCTCCTTGATCGCCAGGAAGAGCTGGTCGACGCCCGCGGCGTTCCCGCCCGAGGGTTGAGCGACTCAGACCGAGAAGGCGCCGGTCGACTTCGATGATCGACCCCTTGTGTCGAAGGTCCACACGTCGAGGCTGTTGGTGTTGTCGTCGACGGCGGCCAGCCGCAGGACCCCGCCGGTGTTCGTCACGGCCAGGCCGAACGCTGCGCCCTGGGTCGGATCAATGGAGAACTCGCCAACGAACTTGCCCCCGGGCGTAAACTCGACCAGCTCGCTGGGTTGGGTCGTGTCCCCGTTGACTGCGTCGCCGTTGGCGGTGATGAGGTCGCCGTTGGGCGCTAACACCAGGCCGAGCGGTCCGCGGAGGTGCGCATTATCCTGATACACCACGGATCCCGTCCCGTCGTCGCTCGTGCGGGTGGTCGCGTTTGGAATGGCGAAGATCTCGTTGTCCTCCGTCGAGGCGACATACAGGGTGTCGTTCTTGGGGTTGTAGGCCAGTCCGGTCGGCCCGACCGCGAGCACCGCCGGTTCGATTCTATTGAGGTATCCGGAACCGATCCGCGTCAGGCTTTCGATGATCGGGGCGCCGCTCGTGGGGATCGACAGGTCGATCCGCGTCACCACGCCGTTGAGGACGTTGGAGACAAACACCTGGGCCTGGCTCCCCTGGTCGTTGACGGTAAGGTCCCAGGGACCGTCGAGGAGCGAGGAATTAGTCAACGTTGTCACGACGTTGCCGTTCTGGTCGAGGATCCGGAGTGTTCCCTGGCCGACCGACACCAGCTTGCCGGTGGCGGGGTCATAGGTCCCCGGGACGTTGCCCACGATGACAAAGCCTCTCTTCAAGATGCCTAGTGCAGTGGACAGCCCGATGTCGTTGGGCGTGGATGGACTCTGGAAGAAGAGCGATTCGCTGCCGTTCGGGTGGATGTCGACGATGGTCGTGCCGGTCCCCTCCAGATTGGAACTCGCGTTGAAGTTCGAGACCAGGATGTCGCCTGGGCTAAGCTTCCCGCCGGTGGGGAAGCCCGGCGGCACGAAGGCGACGCCGTATGGGTTCAGGTCGCCATTGGCGGGCACCGTCGTCAGGGTCTGGAACGCGCCATTGGGCAGGTTCGGAACGATGGGCGCAGTCGCAGAGAGTGGCGGAACGGCCTGTATCGAGCCGAAGAGTCCGTGCTTTTCTGCGTCGATCCCCGCGGTGAAGTAAAGCGTGTTGGGATCACCGCCTTTCACACCGTTGCCGAAGGTGAGAGTCCACAGGCCCGGGTTGAAGATGGTGTGGCCGGTCGCGTCGGTGAGCGTGCCGCGAAACGCTCCGGTCGACGGGTCGAAGGCGTTGATATCACTGTCGCCAAAGGCGAAATTGCCGACGAGCAGGTCGCCGGAGAATTCGCCGAAGCCGGCCGGCGCAAGGGTGATGCCCCACGGCGAGGCGAGCACGCCGCCTGTGATCAGTTGGCTGAGGAATCGCCCGCCCGTCGTGAAGGCTGCCACGGCCCCCTGCCCTGCGTGGGCGCCTGTCTGGTTGGCGTGGCCGGCGGTTGCGTAGGTCACGAAGAGATCGCCGTTGATCAGTTGCACGTTGAACGGAACGAACCCGGTCGGGAGCTTGGGGTCAACGAACGCATTCGGGCCCAGGTTCTGCGGAGTGAACGTGCCGTTGAAGACGTCGATCCGATCCTGCGCGCCGTCGGCGGCGTAGAGGAAGCTGCCCGCGGTGTTCGTCGCGATGGCCAGGCCGGTGTAGGAGGCACCGGGGGTTGTCCACTCGACCTGTGCCGTCGTGCCCCCGTTCCACGCTGAGATGGTGCCGTTCAGGTTGGCGAAGATGAATTCCGCGGGCTTGCCGTTGACCAGGAAGGAGGAAGTACTGTTGTTGACCTGGCCTGTCGGCCCCTGCGGCCCGGATGCCGTCGTCGGGATGCTGACCGTCAGGCCCAATTTCGAGATGCCCGTGGGCGTCACCGCGTAAAGAGTGCTGGTGTTGGTCCCTTGATTCGAGACCCAGAACGGACTGATGGCACTGAACGAAACGCCCCACGGGTTGACCAGGCTGGAGTCGGTGACCTGGGCGAGGCCCGGTACGTCGGAAACCAGGTTTGTCTGAAGGTAAGGGTTGAGGCCGGAAAGGACGGTCCGCGCCTCCAGGGATTCCAGCCCCGGCCGGGCGCGCCGCTTCGCCCGCTGCATACCCCGCTGGCGACGCAGCGTGTTCGTCGGTGAAAGACTCTTCGTCATGATGCCGTACATGGGATGCTCCTGTATCGATGAATGACTCCTCGCCGATCCGATGCTCCTGCTGGCGAGCGCGAGAACCTCGCCAGCAGATCCGTTGACATTCCGCAAGCAAGAAACCTGGCCTGGAAAAGCGCAACCATCCGCGATGGAAGGGCCTGAGCCCGCCGGTCTGGGCTCGTCGCGAATCCTCACGGTCCGCCTGTCACCCCGACACCGGCCGGCTGTGTCGCCGCTGCCCAGATTTGCCGCGACTCAGGCCTTCCGAGGAGCGAAAGCATGCGTGCGATCGAGAAATGGCCTTCCAGGCCGAGAGCAAGCAGGGGTCGAGAAAGTGCGTCCAGCCGGTCTCGACAGGGAATATGCCCCCAGGACCTCCACGATCTCGTTGACCCGGAACCCGGCGAATCCGCGTCTGCCAGGATGGTGCGCACGACAACAACGTGAGGTGATGCAAAAGCGCCGAAATCGAACTGAACCTCTGGTCCTCGTGATCGACTCTCGTCGCTCGAGCAGTCCTCCTGAGAACCAAAGTGTGCCGATCGAGTCCCGTGGTTACAGTTTTTTCGGAATCTTCTCGGGGTCCAGCCGGACCCGACACATCCGGTGCCAGGAATCGCGGCATGACCGGGCTGTGTGGCCAGCGACTGATAGCGCAAGGCACCAGGCGAGGGGGAGTGGGTGTCCGCGGCCTGGGTGTCAGTCGCTTATGCCGCCTTGCGGCACCCGGAATGATGAAAATGGAGTATGGCCTTGGTGGGATGTGTCTGGAGGCGGGTGTCGGGTAGGAGGCCGATGATCAGTGGAGCCTCGAGCCCGGGTGTCAGTCTGGCCCGGACGTCGCCGCGTACCCGGAATTGTTGCCCCCGACTCTTGGGGAGCACGTGGAGTGGAATGTCTCCCTCGCGACGTCCCCCGGCGCACGCCTCCTGCGATCAGTTCGTGCTATGCTAATACGGCGCGCCGAGGTCTGTGCCATCGTACCGGGTTCGGCACCACGCAAGCACGCCCCCCCAAGCAGTGCCCCCGTCAAGAACGGGGAGAGGGCTTTGTCGCGCCACATGGCGAATCCCGGGGCGGATTTTGGGAGCAGCAGCAACAGCCCCCCCCTACCCCCTTCGCAAGGGGGGGAATCTCTCTTTCTCGCCTCGGTTGGGGGAGAACCACGGAGACCTTGGCGCAACACAATAGGCATCTCGGCGTCGCGGCGGCAGGAGCGGTCAAGGCCAACTTTGCAGCATGCCAGCGCGGATCACCGCGCGTGATCCGCACGAACGATGATCGCCCGAGGACGTTCCCAGCCGGCAACAGCGTCTGTCTCTCGTCGGAAGTTGTCTTTTTTCGTAACCGTCAGAGCGGGCGCGGGCACGTGGTCTGAACAGGCAAAGCCGCACGACGACCCGGCCGCGAGGACCTTGGGAGGCTCCCATGACGACGAGTGAACAACTGCATGGCCAGGGCCCGGGCGACATCCGCGAGCTCCTGGCCCGGATCAAGAACGGAGACGAGCAGGCTGCGCGGGAGCTTCTCAGCCGTTACGAGTCGAAGGTCCGCCTGGTCGTCCGCCGCCAGCTCCCTCGTCTCCTCAGGTCGCGGTTCGACTCGATCGACTTCCTCCAGAGTGTCTGGGGGAGCTTCTTTCACAGGATCCAGACGGAGCCGAACGACCTGAACGAGGAGGAGAACCTGATTGCGTTCTTGGCCTGGGCGGGGCGGAACAAGGTCATCGATGAATACCGCCGTGCCGCCACCCAGAAGCAGAACATTCACCGGGAGGAATCGATCGAGAACCGGGGAGACCGGGAAACGACACTGGCATCGGGAGACACCCCGAGCGAGCTGGCTCAGGCCCACGAGACGTTCGACCGGCTCAGCCGTTTGCTGCCGGAGGACCGGCGGGTGATCCTGGAACTGAAGGCGGCTGGTTACTCCTGCGGCGAGATCGGCGACAGGCTGGGTCTGAGCGAGAGGACGGTGCAGCGGGTCCTGGAAGAGCTGAGGAACCGTGCTCGGATCGAGGGCTGATGCCATGAGCTCGACCCACTCCAGCGGCATCTGGGATGGCACCTCATCGCCAAGCATCGAGGCCCTCGTGGTGCGGTACCAGGCGGACTGGAGATCGTCTCCGGAGTGCCGGCCGGACCCGAGGAACTATCTTCCCGACGATCTCCGTCAGCGCCGGGCTGGCCTGGTTGCTCTGCTGCGGGCCGACCTGACCCTTCGCCGGGCAGCGGCGGAGCCGAGCCCGATCGAATCGTACCGCGACCGTTTTCCCGAGCTCGACAGTGAGCTGCTGGTGGCATTGCTCTACGAGGAATACTGCCTCCGCGAGGAAGCTGGCGAGGCGCCGGAGGCGGCGGAATACGAGGTCCGCTTCCCCAGACTCGCCGGCTCCTTTCAGGAAGTCATGGCGATTCACGATCTGGTCGGACGGGCTCGTGCTCCCTGGTCGCGAGGGGCTCGCCAGGGCGGCGCCCGGCTGCCCGAAGCCGGCCAGACAATCGCGGGTTTCCGGCTCGTCGAGGAGCTGGGACGAGGGGCATTCGCTCGGGTTTACCTGGCCGAGGAGCAGCATCTGGCCGATCGGCCCGTTGCCCTCAAGGTGTCGCGGACAGGCTCGCGCGAGCCGCAAACCCTGGCACGACTGCAGCACACCCATATCGTGCCCGTCTATTCCTACCGGACCGAGCCGGCCACCGGCCTGCACTTGCTTTGCATGCCGTACCTCGGCCGGATCACGCTTCTGCAGGTACTCAACCGACCCGAGATCCAGTCCGTTCGCTCCGGGGCCGACCTGCTGGATCTCCTGGACCGCTTGCAGCCGCCCGAGAGCGTGAGGATCGAGCAGGTGGCAAGCCGAGTTGCACTCGAGGGGCGGACCTATGCCCAGGCGATCGCCTGGTGGGGCGCCCGGATGGCTGAGGCCCTGCAACACGCCCACGACCGCGGGATTCTGCATCGCGACGTCAAACCCTCGAACGTGCTGGTGACCGGAGACGGCCTGCCGATGTTGCTCGACTTCAACCTGGCGCAGGAACCCCAGGTTGCCGACGCGGAGGAACTCCCCGCGGGTGTAGGCGGCACCCTTGCCTACATGGCTCCCGAGCATCTGGAAGCGCTCGCACGCAGCTCGTCCGAGAGGGTCGACGAGCGTTCCGACCTTTACGCCCTGGGGGTGGTTCTCTTCGATTGCCTGGTCAGGGGCACAAGCACGTTTGCCCTGCCTTCGGGGTCGATCCCGATGAGCGCGGCATTGCTTCGAGCGGCGGAGGTTCGGCGCACCGGACCGCCTGGCCTTTGGGGCGGCCATCCGGACGTCCCTCCGGCACTCGAGGCGGTCGTCCGCCGCTGCCTGGCGCCGGAACCCTCCGACAGGTACGCATCGGCGTCGGAACTGGCGGCGGATCTTCAAGCGGTTGCCGATGACGCACCGCTCCGGTTCGCGCGCGAGCCCATGCCCGGCCGGATGATCCACTGGCTGCGCCGGAACCGTCGGCGGCTGGCCCTGGCCGTGCTCTTGCTCATGGTGCTGGGGGCCTGCTCGTACGGTCTGATCAAGAACCGGCTCGATGGCCTGCTCCTCGAGTCCGAGGTCAGGCGCTGGGTTGACGAGGGTCGGCGCTCGGTCCAGGAGGGCCAGCTCGAGCTTGCCGTCAGCCAGCTTGATACGGCGGCGCGGCTCGCTCAGGATGACTGGAGGCTCCGATCACTGTACCGCGTCATCGCCGAAGAAAGCCGGCGCGCGCGACAGACCAAGGAGGTCCGGGACCGGGCAGACCGGCTCTTCGAGGTCGGTGAGCGTCTGCGATTCGCATTGCTTCACTTCAGTGCCGATCCCAGGGGCATCGGCCAGTCCGTTGCGGCGGTGCTCGCCGAGTTCTCCATCCCCGATGATCCCGACTGGATCCGACGGCCCGAGCTCGCGCTGCTCGACGGCGCGCGGCGCCAGGCCCTGATCAGCGAAGCCAACGAGCTGCTCTTTCTCTGGGTGGTGATGGCGTTGGACAGGGAGCAGTCCGTCGACCCCGCCGAGGTTCGCCGCGCGGCCACCATCTGCGACACAGCGATCGCCTTCGCCTCGCCAGTCGAACCCTGGAGAGCGCTTCGCCAGCGATGCGAGACGGTCCTCGGCGGTAATCCCGACCCATCGCCGCACGCCTCGCCCGCGGGGGAGACCTCGGCTCGTGCATGCTTCCAGTGGGCACTGATCTGCGACCTGGACGGGCGGACCCAGGACGCCGTTGCCTGGCTGGAGCGGGCGACATTGCTCGAGCCGGACGATTACTGGTCGCAGTTCTACCTGGGCTATTACCTGGGGCGCGAAGGTCAGAAGGGCCGAGCCATGGAACATTACCAGGCGGCGGTGGCCCTGCGTCCTGATTCCCCCTGGGCACGGATGAATCGTGCGCTACTCTATCAGGCGCGGGGCGACTGGACTCGGGCGCTCGACGACCTCAATCGCGTCCTGGAGTCGTCTCAGGGGAGCCGACTGCTGAAGGCACGATTCGACCTCGGATTTGTGAAACAGGTCCTTGGCGACGACTCCGGGGCACGGGCGGCCTACGAGAGCGTGATCTCCCAGGACAAGGGCGGACCTCTGGCCCGGGCTGGCCGGCTCAACCGCGCCAAGCTCGACATTGATGCGGGGGCCGTTGATCGGGGGCGATCCGAGTATGATGCGCTGCTGGCTGAAGATCCTCGCGACGCGCCGGCACGGATGAGCCGCGCCGTGCTTGCGCTGCGATCCGGTCATCCTGCTCAGGCCGAGTCTGATCTCTCGATCGTGCTCCGCGACTTCCCGGAGCGTGCCGACGAGATCCTCGCGCGCCGGGCCGTGGCCAGGCTCGCGACCGGTCGCCTCGAGGGCGCCGAGGCCGATGCGGCGGGGGCATTCCGCCGCAAGCCGACTCCGAGCCGAGAACGTCTCTGGGTGCGTACACTCCTGGCGCTGGGACGGGTCGAGGAGCTGTCCTGGCTCGATCAGCCGGATGACCTTCCCCCGATCTCGGCGGGGGGCCGATCGCTCGAAGCTGACCTCCGCTCGGCGGTGGAGCGGCTCGAGGCCACGGCCCCCAACCAGCGCCAGGCCATGGCCTCGGCACGGAGCCACCGAACCCGCGCTGTGCTCCTCAGCGTGCTGGGAAACCCATCCGCCGATGCCGAAGCCAGCCGTTCAATCGCCCTGGCGCCGGAGTGGGCCGAGGCCTACCTGGTGCGCGGCCGAATCCGCCGTCGCTCGGGGCGCCGCAGTGACGCCCTCCGCGACATCGAGGCGGGCCTGGCCCTGATTCCCGGCGATCCTCGCCTGCTGGAGCTTCGCGGGCTCTTGAAGACCGAGATGGGAAACCCCTCGGCGGCCCTGATCGACCTGGATCACGCGCTGATGCGTGGGGCTCGCGGAACCGTTCGGATTCCGCGGGCTCGAGCCCTCATGGCCCTGGGCCAGGACGAAGCTGCCGTGCGGGAATGGTCGCTCGCCGTGGAGAATGATCCGGAAGATCCCCAGACTTATCTCGGCCGCGCGATGGCCTTGCTCCGACGAGGACTCCGCGATCAAGCCCAGGTCGATCTGGAGCAGGCGGCGGACGCGGCCGCGGATCGTCCCGCGCTGCTGGCCAGGATCGCCGTGACCTACGCCAGTTGCCTTGGCTCATTCCCTGAGCGGCTTCCGCGTGCGTTCGCTTTGGCGCGCCGGGCGTGGTCGGCGTGGGTCGCAACCGCTCAGCCATCCCGCTCGGATTGAGTCCGTGGCTCGGCTCCCCGACCGGGCCCATGGGGCGTGGCGCGTTACTTGTTCGGCTTGCGGCGTGAGCAGGCTCCGATGCGGCTGCGATAGAGTCTCGCAGTCAGGTAATCATAGCCGGCGATCGGTTGTGAGAGCACAGCGTTCAGGGTCCAGACGGTTGCCACGCCGAGGCCGGAAAAGACAGACACTCGGAAGCCGCTCCAGGCCCTGTGGCGGACTGCCTGTTCCTTGGCGATGACTTCCCCCTCGGCTAGCAACACGGCCGGTCTGCCATCAAGGTCGGGATCGCCGGTCGACTCCACGCCCTCGGATCTCGCTTCCAGGGCGGAAGCCGTCATCGCAGGGACAGCTTCAGGGGCAGTTCCCCGCCATCTCCAGTAGCCGACAGCGGTTGCGCCCATGAGCGGGAACCCGCCGGTACTGACGACGACGCTGGCCTCGGGATCCCGCCCAGCAACCGCCGGTTCACCGGGACGGGGCTCGCCCTCACGTTCCGACTCGGGCCTGGCAAGGGACCCTGCAACAACCTCTTGAGGAGCCGAGGTGCCGGGTCCCTGCACAGCCAGCGGAGCGGGTTCGTCGTTTGACAACAACCCCCGGGAAGCCCCAGCCGAGCGGATTGCCAGCGAGCCGACGGTCACACTCAAGGTCGCGGATACGGTCCCCGGTGCGGTCAGGGCTGCCGCGGAACCGCCTTGCGGGGATGGGAGTCCCACGGCGGTCAGGGGAATCAGCAGCGGTGTCAGACCAGATATGGCGAAGGGGAGCTGAGTCGGACTGCCGATCGTTGAGGAAGTCAGGGGGAGCGCCGGCTGGCGAGCCACCCAAAGCTGATAGTCGACGGTCCCGAAAGCTCCAACTGGTGTGCTCGAGTTGCCGGCCGAGACGCCCAGGTACAGGCTGGATCCGGGGCTAAGTTTCTCAATATCGACCTGGATGGATGAATTGCCCACACTCCCGAGGTTCCACGTACCAAGCACCTGCCCGAAGCCGTCCAGAATCTGGAACGTCGCTGGCACGCTGCCGCCCCGTCCCTGCATCACCAGGCCGAAATCGAGATGATCGGGAACGCTGTCGAGCGCGAGCTGGTAGAGGTCGATTCCGTCGCCGGCGCCGAGCGTGCCGACCACTCCGAAGTACGGAAGATCGGGGAGCACCTGTGCGGAGGCGATGGTGTCATGAGGCGTGGAGGTCTCGGGAACGATGACATAGTTGCCTTGCGGCAAACCCGCAAGGCCGGGCGTGACATCGGCACTTCCCGTGGAATCTCCGACGTAATCTGTATCGAGATCCTGACTTGCGGAGGAGGGAGCCGGGCTCAGTTTCCCGGACTCGGTGGGCTGTGCGTCCCGGACCTTGAGGCCGTCGTTTGGGACCGTGCCGACATCACGCGCCGGGCGCTCCACCACAGGAGGCCGATCGATGTTGGGACCGGCTTTCGGAGCCCAGCCCGACAGCAAGCATCGCGTCTCGAGCATCTCTAGACGGAGAAACGCCCGGGGACTGGTTCTCACCCTCTGGGAGAGGCCCCGGTTCGAACTCTCGGCAAGAGCGTGACCGCCTCGAGATCGCATCATCACACCGTTTGCACAGGAGGGGACCGGCTACACCGCGGACATCACACCACTGGTCCCTCAAGCTGGGACGAGTTTCCCCCAGCAATTCCCGGCCTGCGATTTTCGCCCTGAAAACACGCTGGTTTTGATCTCCCATTTCGCGAACTCATTGCGCATAATGCTTTCCCGAATTCCCTATCTTACCACCTGGGCCAATGGA
>JBEKTN010000101.1:0-22564 GCA_049516015.1 Isosphaeraceae bacterium
GGTGTGGAAACGGAGCATGGCGAAGCTAGTGAGGCACCGGCAACCGAAAGGGCCGGACACAGATATGCCGAGCCTAAAACCACCGCGCCACACCTCGACTCTACAACTCTTGACGCGGGGTTGTGGCCGGGTTGGTTTCCCACCATGGCTCGATTGGCACGTGTGATAGCTCCTGGCATGCCCCACCATGTCACCCAGCGGGGAAAGCCCAGACAAGAGACATTCTTCGGTGAGGAAGACTACCAGCACTACCTCAAGCTCATGGCGCAATTCTGCCGCGCAGAGCAGGTCGCGATCTGGGCATATTGCTTGACACCCACTGCGGACCCCACCGCCTGCGCATGAAAATGGCGTCAGGCGGAAGTATCCTGGGAGGTGTCCGGTACTGGGTTTGAGGCTGTTTTGTGTTTGGTGTCCCGAGCTCGTCGAGGAAAAGAGGTCAGGAGCCGTTATTGTGTTTGTTTTTGCTAAATGAGCAACGGCTCCTGCCCCTTTTCTGTTCCGGGCATAGCTGTTTTGTCAGGGCTTTCCGGAGTCTACGAAAGTCTAGTCCGTGCTGTCTTTTGTATGTTCAACTCTTGCACGCGGATGTCTAGATAGAAACATCTCGTCTGCTATGGCCCTCGCGCGGTCGGCGAACTCACGCATGAAGCTTGGAGCCGCCGCGAATGCGGCTTCGTCGAAGTGTGGATCGACCTCAAGCAAAACTTGTACGGCGGCATATCTTTGGTCGTCTGCTCTTTCCCCTTCGTAGAACGCCGTCGTATATCCAACCGCTCCCTTCGCCTTCACCCCCTTCAAGACACGCTCTTTTCTTGTGCTTGCGTGCCAAACGTTCGTATTATCCGGCCTTATATACTTAACTTCATAGGATAAGCGAACTGGCGGCAGTTCGGTCTCCAGCTCGTTTTCCGGCACTTCGAACGTTGATGCCTCCCCCAACTCTTTATCAAGTTGGACGCGATAAAGCCGACGGCCCTGGATGCCGAGGAGACCACGGTCCTCGACGATCATGGCAGAGACCTTCTTCGGTCCGTAATCAAACTTCACCCAATCGCCGATGTGAAAACGAGGCGGTTCTTTCTTGACGGAACTCATCGATCGCCTCCTACTTCCACGGTGTCTTCCCGGTCACCGAGCGGATGTGCTCTCGCATCACCCTGTCGAATGCCCGCGCAAGGCGGTCGCAAGCGATTCGCCAATTCCTCACTTGGGCGAGACCGAGGCTCGTGCTGCCTAGTTTACCCGGATCGAAGTGTTGATGCGCGATTGCGTTGCGCCAAAGGTTCAACATTTCCAGAGATCTGTTTCGAGCTGAGTTTCTGGGACTTAGTTTCTTCACTTCATCCCAAAACTCGATGCCAAGTCGCCCAAAATCCGCTCCCAAATTCCCAGGATTCGCATTTCCCCTATCGAGTTTTCGTTCTCTGGTAAATTCCGCTCGGACGATCGGCCTCAAGCTCGGCGGCTCGAGAATATCTACGAGATACTCGGCGCTTTCCGAATGAAGGTCCCGGCAGAATCCTTGGAACTGAGACGCGAGTAGTACGGCATATGCTTGATTGATATGATCGGTCGTATACCTTCTGCCCCGTCCCTTCCCGCCTACCGAAGCATGAGCGTTCTCCATCTGATCCAGAGCAACTGCCTGCGACTTGAACCATCGGCGGAGGGCTTTCGATGGCATAACGAACCTCGCCGTGGGTCTCGCCACAATTCCATGTCCCCGATTATCCTTTGCGCTTCGTGTGTTTGCAATGAGAGCACGTTGACAGTTCGTCTTCCAGGCGAGGGCGCCTGTGGCAAGGTCGCTTCGCCTCGTTCGTCATGGATGAAGACCGCCTCCTGACCGCGGCGCGGTACGTGGAGCCCAACCCCGTGCGCGCCGGATTGGTCCAGGCACCAAGCCGTTAACGCTGGAGCAGCGCGGCGGCTCACCTGAGAGGGCTTGATGACGTCCCGGTGCAAGTCGCTCCGCTCTTGCAAGTGGCCCCCAACTGTCGCCGTCTGTTGACCAGCGCCATCAGAGGAGAGGAGTTGAAAGCCCTCCGCGCGCATGAGCGTACCGGCCGGCCGCTCGGCGACGAGAACTTTCTGGCGCTGCTCGAAAAGAATCTGGGCCGGATCTTGAGACGCCGGAAGCCCGGCCCCAAGAACGTAGAAGCGAGATGAGTATGCTGTCCCCGGAAGCCCAGCCCGCTTCACCTCTTGCCAGGGTTGGTCGCGATCGTGACGAGTCGACCTCCGGAGTTTGATGGGATCCAGAATACCACCCTGCACGGGCCTGGATTCGCCGTCGTGCGCCGGGCTCCCGCTGGGTATAATGGATTTTCCCGCGCCGTCGCGAAGGAACCAGAGGAGGACGGGAACAGGCCCCGCGAAAGACCTTGACCAGTCCCCATCGAGCGGGCCGCTCCCGGCGGCAGCCGTAGACGTTATCAACCATGGACCCGTTTCCAATGGACCGGCCCAACTTCAGCAAGGCTGACGGACTGATCCGGGCGATCGCCCAGGACTTCGAGACCAGAGACGTCCTCATGGACGCCTTCATGAACCAGGATGCGTTCGACGAGACCTTGCGAACGGGCCGGGCCGTGTACTTCTCGCGAAGCCGGAACAAGCTCTGGCGCAAGGGCGAGGAGAGCGGCCACGTGCAGCTCGTCAAGGAGATTCGCATCAACTGCTACGGCGACTCCCTGCTCTTGCTCGTGGAGCAGGTCGGGGGCGCTGCCTGTCACACCGGCCATCGCTCCTGCTTCTACAGGCGGATCACCGAGCGGGGCCTGGAACAACTCGGTGAGCCGGTCTTCGACCCGGCCCAGGTCTACAAGAAGTAAGGGACCGCGTCGTGTCCGAAAAACTCCGATTCGCCGTCCCCAACGGCTCCCTCTGGGATCGCCTCTGCATGCATCTGGCCACCGCGGGCTTCCCGCTGCGGCCCCCCGACCGCACCGGGCTCTGCGGAGAAGCCGACGGCATCCAGTTCCACCAGCTCGACCGCCGCATGATCCCTTCCTTCATGGAGACCGGGATGTTCGATGCCGGGTTGACCGGCCTCGACCTGTGGGAGAACAGCGGCATGCACGACGGCCTGCGGGTCATTGACCGGTTCGCCTTCTCGCGCACGACCGACCAGCCTTCGCGGTGGGTCCTCGCGACCAGGAAAGGGGCCGCGCTCGACCGCCGGCCTGTCCGGGTCGCCTGCGAGCTGCCGCGGCTGGCCGAGATCCTGCTCGCAAAAACCGACCTGCCTCTCGATCGCCGGGTGATCCGCATCGACGGGTCGGAGGAGATGTGCGTCAAGTACGGGATCGCCGACGCCGTGCTGGTCGTCACCGAGACCGGGCGAAGCATCCGCGAGAACGGCCTGGAGATCCTCCCCGGATGTGACTCGCTCCTGGTGAGTAAGCCGGAGATCCGCGCCCTGCCCCACCTTGCGACCGCGAAGGAAGAGTCACTCCAGGCGCTCAGCCTCGCGCTCCAGGCTGTCGTCAGCGGTCAGGCGTTCATCACCGTCGCGTTCGACATCCCTGCCTCGGTTGACCTGTCGGCCCTCAGCCTGCCCGCGTCGGTGGCGCCCACGGTCTCGCCGCTGACCGACCCGCTCTGGAACGCGTGCGAGATCTGCATTCCCCGGTCCCTCTTTGGGCCGACGCTCGTCCGGCTCAAGGGAGCGGGGGCTCGAGGCATCGTGATGAACGACACGCAGGGCTACCTGGAGTAGCTTGGCCGGACCAGGCGGAAACGCCCATCGATTCCCTGCTAAACGAGCACGCCTGATGGCACGCCCTGTTCTTCCCGCCCCGACAGCACGTCGAGCACGGTCGGCCCCGGCTTTCCCATCCGCGCAAAGAAGTAGCCGTAACACGAGATTGCCTGCTCGCGATAGGGCGGGTAACGCATCAGTATTTCGTGAGCCTTCGCCAGGTTGTAGTGCGGCATCAGGCCAAAGACGTGGTGAGTGAGGTGATAGTCCTGGCCGTAGGGGAATACGGCCCAGTTGAAGATGGGGTTGCAGTGGAAGTTCCTCGAATGGCTGAATTCACCGTCCGTCGGGGCATTACTGTGGTGGGCGATCTCGCGAAGCTGCATGAAGAACGCGTAGAAGGTCAGCAGCGGGATGACCCAGAAAAGGAAGAAGATCGGCCACAACCCGGTCAGGTGGACCAACGTCAGCATCGGCAGCCAGTACGCGCCCCGCATGCAGCGGCCGACGCGAAATCGGTACACGCAGCGCGGCTCGCGGAACCCCGCGGTCACGTTGGCATTCTTGGCCTGTCCATACAGGTACTTCAGAAGTGAGGGCGGCCAGATCGAGAGCACGACGTAACGGTACCAGAACGTGGCCTTGCTCATCGGGAACGGAAAACGATCTTCGTCGCAATGGAGACGGGGGACGTCCGGGTCGCGCTCGGCGTCGTTGAGAAACTGATGATGCCCCAGGTGAGTGACCCGGAACCGCTGGGTCATGGCCATGAGCGGGAACATGCAGAGCAGGTCCGAGACCAGTTCGTTGGCCAGCCGGTTCTTGAACAGGGCGTAATGTGAAGCCTCATGGCCCAGTCCGGAGAGCCGATGCTGAAAGGCCGCGATCACCGCCATTCCGAGCACGCTCAAGGAGAGGAATCCGGCCGTCGGCAGACGACCTGAGGACCAGGCGGAGTACAGCAAGGCACACGCGGCCAGCGAGCCGATCAGTCCGACGTATTCGCCGAGGATGTAGAAGACGTTCGTGAAATCATCGGCGCGCAGCAGCGGGATCAGCCGCTGATGTGCCTCGTCCCAGGTCAGGTCGGTCGAGCATGGTTCGGTCAAAGTGTCCGCCATGGGCTAGGGCTCCAGCCTCCTGGATGTACGGAATGATCCGGATCCGATTGTGACGGGAAGCAGACCGAGAATTTTGTTTCCTGTTCCCCCATTCTATCACACGATGATGTAGAGTTTAGGTCGTTTACTTGGGTCGGGGAAGCTTTGTCGGCTCCATGTCGGGTAGACGGTGGCGGAGAAGGGTTAGCAATGAGTGTTGGCGCGAAGACTGGCAGGCAAGCCACCCGCTCGGCGGTGCTCAGCTTGAGCGAGGATCAAGGGAGTCGCCTTGCTATTGAAACGATCAACCTTCGCGGCTGGAAAGCCGAGCTGATCGAAGAGTTGAATCGATCGGCAGTGAGGAAGCGACTTTCCATCGGCCTGGCGGGCGTGGCGTGCATCAACCTCGTCACCTTCATCGTGTGCCAGATCATCTATGTTCCCGATGGCCGCGCAGACTTTCGCTATCCACTCTTGTGGCTTCTGGAGCTGGCGGCGGTCCTGGCATTCTTGAGAAAGTCGCTGGGACGTGGCTGGATTCGATCATCGTCTGCCATCAACCTGGTGGCCAAGCTCTGGACGACGTTTCTCATTCTGTCGTTCAACCTGGTGACGCTCAACTCGTTCACGGGCTTCGAGCTGGCATGGTACAAGCCCGTCTGGGCGACCCTGAGCACGTTCCTGTTCGCGTCCCTGGCCTGGGCCTTCTCACCCTGGTTTTTTGTACCGGCGGTGCAGATGTGGGCGACCGGGCTCTTGATGGTCAACTTCCCGGACTGGGGTTTCCTGATCTACGGCGTTTCCTGGTGGCTGGCGCTCATGGGCATAGCCATCCACCTGCGGCGGCAGGAACCGATCGGGGGTTGACCGGTCGCGATTGGACTCAAGCCGGGGCGGCGGCAGGGACAGGAGCGGAAGCTTCCTGGATGTGCGTCGTGGCCTGATCGATCCACCACTGGTCAGCCTTTTCATCGTTCCATTCGCCAGCAGAGGCACAAGCGGCCAGCGCGGCGGCCAGGGCCCGGGCGTCGGGATAGCGATCGTCGGGCTTCTTGGCCAGGCAGCGCAGCACCACGGCCTCGAGGTCGGCTGGAATCTCCGGTCGGTGGTGCGAGGGCGGCACCACGGGGTCGCGAGCGTGGGCAATCATCAGCTCGGTCGGGTTGGCTCCATCGAAAGGGGGCCGCCCGGTCAGCATGAAGTAGAGGATCGCCCCGAGGGAGTAGATGTCGGCCCGGCGGTCAACGCCGGCGGTCGCAGTCGCCTGCTCGGGCGACATGTACTGCGGCGTGCCGCTGACCGTGTAATCGGCCGTCAACTGGGGGGCGCCGGGTGTGGCCGTCAGCTTGACGAGCCCGAAGTCGAGCACCTTGGCGAAGTCGCACTTCCCTCCCAGGATCGCCACCAGGATGTTCGCCGGCTTCAGATCCCTGTGGACCAGCCCATAGCGATGAGCCTCCGCAAGGGCCCCGCAGACCTGTCGCATCACGTAGATGACGCGGCCAGGAGGCATGGGACCGGACTGGCGGACCAGATCCGAGACGGTCAGGCCGGGCAAGTATTGCATCACGTAGTAAAAGGTGCCGTCATCGGTGTGCCCATAGTCGAAGATCTCAATCGTGTTGGGATGCGAGAGCATGGCCGCCGCCTGCACCTCCCGCTCGAACCGCGCCAGGGCGATCGGGTTGGTGTTGACGTCGGGCTTGATCAGCTTCAGGGCGCAGGGCCGCTTCAAGAGCTGGTGCTCGGCCAGATAGACCTCGCCCATCCCCCCTTCTCCGAGCTTTTCGCCGAGCTGATACTGGCCCAGCTTCCGCGCCTGGTGCAGATCGTGGCGCAGGCCATGCAGGACGTAGGCGGAGAAGATCGCCAGCGCCGCGCTGATCAGGACGAAGAGCGTGTTTCCCAGGGCAAGCTGGTTGACCGCGAGCTCATCAATCATGAGCGACGACCCGGCCGCCTTCGCGCTCAAGAGCGCGAGGACCACAAGGGGGGCCATGGCCATCGTCAGCACCATGCTGGCCGTGTTCTTGGGTTCGTTGGGAATGAACACGCCGTAGAGGACCATCAGGATCAGGAAATTCAGAACGCCGCTCTTTTCGAGGCCGACCAGGCGGATTTGATCTCCCCGCTCGATCAATTCCGAGCCCGCAATGTATTGCGTGATGACGATGGCCAGGACCATGATCCCGAAGAAGCCGTATTCCAGGGCACGAAGCTGGCGAAGGCTGAGCACGACCGGCGATGCGAGCAGGGCCGCGACCGCGATGCAGAGAGACATTCGCAGGCCCAGGAAGATGCGGATCTGTCCGTGCGTCGAGGTCGGCTCGACCACGCCCAGGAGGAAAAAGAGGCCGTAGGCTACTGCAAGGAATAGCGTCGCGGCATTCAGACGGCTGCGCAGCA
Organism: Isosphaeraceae bacterium; assembly: GCA_049516015.1. GTDB lineage: Bacteria > Planctomycetota > Planctomycetia > Isosphaerales > Isosphaeraceae > Aquisphaera. Next base: position 7,213 of record JBEKTN010000101.1, read on the forward strand.
GTTCCCCGGTCTCGGTGGTCAGGCTCGGCATCGAGCTCGTGGCCAGTGCCATGTGAAAGGATTCCGACGCCGAGCTGGGAAAGCCGCGCGGCTGCTGGATTGTCGGCTCGAGCTCGATCTCATCGTCAAGATCGGCGTCGATTGCAGCGCGGTTGGTGGGTGTCCGGTTATCAGCTTGCGACATCATGGGGCTCTCTTGCGGCGATTGGGTTCTGCAAATCAACGCGTGTTCGAGGGCCTATCCTTCGTCTAGTTCGAGTTTCCGGGATTCTTCACATGCTCCTCGATCGATTTGAGGGCGTCGCCGGCATTCATTCCCTTGAGGACATCGGCCGCCTTCCGCTCGAGCGAGTTCAGCGCGTCGCTTTTCATGTTCGGCACCTCGCCAATCTGGTTCGCGATGCCCTTCTTCAGAGTTCGGGCGCTGGCCTTGACCTGGTCCTGGATCGACCCCTTGGACTTGCCTTCGCCCCTGATCCAGGGCTCGGCCAGAAACGCCAGGGCCACCATGCCGATGGTCAAGATCGGGCCGACGATCCGCTTGACGGGCCGCTCCATCTTGTGCCAGTGCTGTGCCATGTAGATAAACGTCAGCGGCGGGATCAGGAAGAGCACGCCCTGAATAGGGCTTTGCCGGAAGGGGATCACCACCAGGTTCACCACGCCCGCGACGATCCGCCCGATGTTGAGCACGACCACGGCCGTCGCCCCCAGGACCATGAGCGAATGGTTGCCGACCGCCAACCCCAGCAGCAAGCACATCAAAAAGGGGACGGACACGAGGTAGGCGCTCTCGTTGAGCCAGCGAAACAGCTTCTGGAACTTGCCCATCCCCTGGCGATAGCCGCGCGTGACGGCTCCCGCGGGCTTGCCTCCGACGACATCCAGAGCGGGAAGCGACGGCGCTGTGGCAAGCTTGTATGGCCCCGGAATGGACGGCTCGTCCATCGGTGAGGGCCTGTTCCCGAGCCCCTGCAAGTTGTCCATGCTGATGGGCGCGAGTGCCACCTGGCTGTTCACCGCCTCGAGCCAGTTGATCGGCCGCCCGGCAGCCAGCGAGGGCTGGGGCCGGGATGGGGCCATGGGCGCGATGGGGCTCAGCCGTGGTCCGTTCGGGGCGGCGGCCGCGGCCGCCATCGCCCGGGGCCGCTGAGCGGCAGCATGCGCCCGGACTGCCTCGGCTGCCCCATGGGAGGGAATCTTCATGCGCCCGCCGCATTTCTTGCAGCGCCCGGCCCGGCCGGCCAGTCGCTCATCCACGTCAAAGGGGGCGGCACACGCTGGACACTCAAAGTGAATCATCCGCTCCGTCCCTTGTTGACGGCCGTCGCCCGGCCGCGCGCCCTTAGAAATAAACCACGCCCAGGCCCGCGATGATCAACGTCCAGAACATCCATCCTTCGTCGAACCGCTGGAGCAACCAGAAATACAGCACCGCGATCCCGGCCGTTTTCAGCCAGAAGATCTGCCACGCGCGATAATCGGGAGCCTCCTGCGGCGCGACGAACCACACCCAGCTCAGCATGACCACTCCAGCCGTGTAAAGCAGACCCATGAACAGCCAGTGTTTCTGGAGCGGCTCGAACTTCACGAACGAGTGCACCAGGCCGAAGAGGAAGGCTGCCTTGATTCCGATGTAGTAGACGGCCAACATCGATGGAAACCTTCATGTCTTGAGGCTTCAGAGCTCGGGTCCTGGGCACTTCGGTCCATCGTCGACAGACTACCGGCCAGCGAAGGGCAGGATCCATGCGCCCGCACCGCGCCGGATCATCTCGAGGTTACGCGGGCTACCTTACACGATCCTGGGGCGTGAGTCCATGATGCAGTGATGGGCGCAACGATCAGTCGACTGATACCGCGGAACGCGAATCAGCGTTCCCCCGGTGTGGCTGAACCGTTTCGGGTTGGCCTCGTTCCAGGAGCAGAGTCGGGGTGTCGAAGGCGATACCCAGTCGCTCGGCCAGACGAAGGATGGCGAGGATGAGGCTGTCACGCGTCAGCAGCTCGGCGTGGTAGTCGGGTACCTCGAAGAAGACCTGGATCAAGAGCTGAATTCCGGAACTTCCCATGTCATTGACGGCGACCTCGTACTTTCCTTGCCGCACGTGGGGATGGTTCCTGATCTGCTCCAGGATCCCTTCACGGAACTTGATTAACACTTCCGGAGAGGTGCCTCGGCCAGGTCCAGGCACCTCGCGGCCGCATCCAGGTCGTTCTTCTTGAACGCGGCGATGAACGTGCGAACCATCGCGTACGGCGAGCGGAAATCCGCCGGCACGTCGCTCGCGTCCTTCGCCTGGCTCGCCGACAGTGCCTTCTGCCAGAGGAACAGCCGCATCTTCGGCAAGTCCCTCAGAGTTTTGCCGGCAAACAGCCAGCGGCCATCCTCCATTCGATGGAGCGTGAGCTTGATCTCCTTGCTCTCGGCAATCTCGCAATCCGCACCGGTCTCGTCGTCCGGGATCACGGGCGTGGGGATGTTGGTCGATCGGAGTATGAACTCGAGCTCGAACGCCAGCTTTCCCCCAGCGCGATGATCGCCCGGGACTGCCGAGAGATCGAGGCATGCGACGGCCTCCTCAATGATCCGCGGGTCGTCCTCGATCCGGTTCATGGCGATCAGGAATGTCCGCACGGTCGCCCTGGGAGAGCGGTACCGGGGATCGACCGAGGCGACCGCCGGCCCGGCGCTCGTGCCTTCTCCTGTGTTGTTCGCCGGCGCCACTTCCTGGCTGGCGAAGACCGGCAAAGAGCCACAGCATCCCGCTCCAACCAGGAAGAGCACCGCCATGATCGGCTGGAAGACACTCCTCAATGTCGATCTCCCGCGCAGCGAAGCAGCTCCGGATGACCGGCGTCAGCGTTCGAATTTCAATCCCGGGTCGTCCTGCGGGGCGCCGAGAACCCGGAAGGTCATGTGGTTATCGTCCTGCCAGGCCACCTGGCCGGCCAGGGCGCCGAGCTGTTTATCCTGACCGGCGAGGGTGAGCACGCCGTTGGCGTATGTAAACTTGCCGGCAATGGTCTTGTCCGGCTGACCAGGACTTGTGACAGCCCAGGTGAAGGTGCCGTCGTCGTTGATCGCGAGTGCGACCCGGGCATCCTTGGCCGGGGTGGCTGCCCACCTTCCGGCCAGCTTGCCTTGCGGGGCCGCATCGGCAGTGGCGGTTGCCGTGGCAGGAGCAGCCCCGTCGGAGGACGGCTGCTGGCTCGCGGGGGGCTGCAACTGGGCGGCGAGCTGCGCGGAGAGCTTGTCCGACGGCTGGAGCCCGGCCGCCTTCTCGAACTGCTTGGCGGCGGCGTCATTGTGACCCTGGGTCAAATAGTGATAGCCCAGGACGAAGTGCGCCGGGGCCGACTGAGGATTCGCTCTGACGTACGCCTCCAGAGCCCGGATCTGCTGCGTGTACGCGTCGGCCTCGGCATACGCACTGATCAAGGTGGTCCAGTTCCAGCCGGGCTCGATCGTCAGGACCGCGTAGAGTGGCGCTGCGGCCTGATCGTACTGGCCCTGGGCGAACAGCCCCAGCGCCAGGAACTGGTGAATGTTCGGATCGTTGGGCATCTGGCCGAGCGCCTGCTCTCCGAGCTGGACGGCCAGGGTGTAGTTTCCCTGCTTGAAGGCGTCGCGGGCCTGGTCGAAGCCCGCGGTGGCCTTGGAGGCCACGGGCGCTGCGGGCGCCGCGGCGGTCGTGCTGATCGGCTGGGAGTAGTCGAAGGGAGGAGGACCGGTCACGGGAGGCTGGTTCCCGCCGCCGCCAATCGGGCCTAGACCGTAGTACGCATTGTTATAGTTCGAGTAACCCCAGCCGTACATCGGTGAGCCCATGCCCCACGCTCCGACTCCACTGCCGTAGCCGTAGCCGCCATAGCCGCCATAACCACCCATGCCCCCGGCATAGCCGTAGTGTCCGTAGTTGCCGTACCCCATACCGGGGTGGTACTGGTCGTACTGGTTGTGATTGGCGTAGCCGGCCCCCGCTGCCGCGCCAGCCGCTCCGGGATAGTCCAGGCCCTGGTTGTTGTGATTGGCGTAGCCGGCCCCCGCTGCCGCGCCAGCCGCTCCGGGATGGTCCAAGTCCTGGTTGTTGCGATTGGCGTAGCCGGCCCCCGCGGCCGCGCCAGCCGCTCCGGGATGGTCCAGGCCCTGGTTGTTGTGATTGGCGTAGCCGGCCCCCGCGGCCGCGGCACCGGCATTGGACGGGCTCTGGTTCTTATTGGCGTGGTCAGCCCCCGCGGCCGCGGCGCCGGCATTGGACGGGCTCTGGTTCTTATTGGCGTGGTCAGCCCCGGCGGCCGCGGCGCCGGCATTGGAGTTGGTTGCATACGGATTGCGATTGGCGGAGCTCGCCGTGTTGCCGCTCTGGCTATGGTTCCCGTAAGAGCTCGGCTGGCTGAACGAGGGAGAGTGGCCCATTTGTCCACCGCTATAGCCGCCGCCACCGCGAGACCCACCGCCAGAGCCGCCGCCACCGCGCGACCCGCCGCCATAGCCACCGCCGCCGCGATATCCGCCGCCCCGGCCGGCGAAGCTTGCGGGCGGGATGGCGAGGAGCGCCAGGGTCGAGGCGAGGGCCAGTTTTCTGAGGGTGCCTGTCATGGACGTGTCCTTTTCGAAGTGAGATGTACAGGAATGGATAATATGATACGGAATTACTTGCTGATCTCGGGTGGCTTGCGCACCAAGGTGAACTCATCGACCCCGGGCACTGCCGCGCCGCCGAGCGTGCGGTTGACCGACTGCCAGCTCACCCGGTCCTTGCCCAGACGGGTGATGATATTCGTGGCCGACGCGGGCTCGCCGTTCTGCTGCACGCCCTCGGCCTTGACCACCCACTGGTTGCCGTCACGGGTCCAGTAGGCCTCGACAAAGCCCCCCTCGGAATCGAAAACCCACGACTTGAACTGGCGCTTGACCGGGTCCCAGCCGATCCTCTGCGAGCCGCTCATCACGGGCTTGCCCTGGGCCTTGACGGTGAACTCGCGGAGCAGGAAATTGCCGTTGTCGGCCCACTTGCAGGTGGTGAAGACGACTGCCTCCTGGCTCTCGTTGACCCATTCCCCGACCAGCCACTCCAGCTCCTTGAGGCGGTCGTGGACGGTCAGGTTGCCGGCCGGTTCGTCGCGAACGGCGGCCTGGAGCCAGTGGCCGTCTTCCTTGACGTACACGGCGGTGAAGCGGCTGAACTCGGGTGCCCCGGCGCCACTGCCCGGAGTGATGGTGGCCCGGCCCTCCTCGAGTACTGTCTCCAGGCCGAGGAACCGCAGCGAGTCGACCTGGATCGCGATCCGACTGCCTGGAGTGTTCTTGAACGACGCGGCGAACTGGTCGCGGATGGCGGCACGTCCAAGGGTGCGCTCGCCCTCCTCGTCGACGACCAAGGCCCCCGCCGTGAAGGTCGAGGCGACGGCCGCGGCGTCGCCGGCATTGAATGCTTTCGTGAAGGCCTCGACCAGGGCCCCGATGGCCCGTGTGTCGCCGGCACGATCCGCGCCGGCGGCGGGCTCGCGCGCCGGGGCCTCTTTCGCTGGCACCGGGCGTTTCTGCTCCGGCGTGTTCGTGTCCTGGGCTTGCGCGCTCAGGCAGGCTCCCAGCAGCGCAGGGCCGATCATCAGATAGACCGGTTTCATGCTTGTTCCTTTCCTTCAGGGATCGACAACCTCACCCTTCCGGAACCGGACCCGCGACAGGCGGGAAGCTCGGGCAAGGTTCAGAGCTCAAGAGAATGTGGGGCAATAGCACCGCCCGGGCTGGGGCGGACTGGACAGGACGCGAAACTGTTGATGCGACGGCCTGATCCCGCTCATCATGGCTGGCCGGGCGGGGGCGGGGGCGGGGGCGGAGGCGGAGGCACGACGCCGTGTTTCGGGTCGAACTGCATCCCTGAGAAATAAGCGGAGACCTTCTTGGGGTCTTGCGTTTCGCTCGAGGTGGTATAAGGATTCGCGCTGGGAACCTTGCCCTGGTCGCGAACCGCGACGAGCAGCGGGTAGAGCTGATCGTAGGTCTGCTCCTGGACCGGCGTCTTGGCCGCGCCGAAACGCAAGTTGAAGGTGTGCATGAAGGCGATCAGGTGGCCCAGTGTCGTCGAATCCACCTTGTTCAGCCCCGTGAGGAACTGATCCACCGAGGGTGTCTCGAGCATCTTGGAGAGGCCGTAGAGAGCCTTCAGATAATTATCGGCCTCGAGCCGGTTGGGTGCTCCTTGCGGCAGGAGGCTGTCAACCTGCTTGTTCGCCGACCTTGTGTAGAAATATTTGGCGTTGGTCTTGTTGACCTCGTACATGTACTGGTTGACCTGCATGGCCGTGTTGGCGTTGATCGAGCGGGCCACGGCGGTTTGCTGGTTGTAATACCCCGCGCCGGCCGCGGCGACACCTGCTCCGCGTGCCATGCTGCCCTGGGCCGTGCCCACTCCGCCGCCCCAGCCGCCCCAGCCGCCGTACTGCGCCCGGGCCGAAACTGCCGAGATGCTGAGAACCAGGCCAAGAAGCAATGCCCGCCGCATGAAACGAACCATGTGAAGCCCCCGAAAGAGTGGTTGATCAGCGAACATTCTTGTCGATCGACTGCACCGATCGTGCAATTCTTCTTGCCTTCGAGCCGGGCGCCTCGCTGCGCCCGCACCGGACCGATTCATCCGTCAGCTCGCCAGGCAAACAAATAGGGAGGCGTCCGAGATTCGCTTCTGACAGGATGATTCCATTCAAGAATAGCGACTATTCCACGCCTTGAACATCGGGTAGACAGGGAAGCCCCGATCAGACACTCTTTCTGCGCGGGGCGTTCCTGTTCTCCCGTTTCTTGTGTCAATGTGCCGTTCGGCTCTGGCTCGCCTTGAGCAATTGTTCCTTCACGGCCTCGAGGTTGAATGTCGCGCCCTTCTGCATGGGCGGGAATTCGATGAAGCTCGCACCGAACTTCGCGACCTCCTGCTGTACCAGTACGAACCGCCAGAACTCGTAGACGTACCAGTTGAAGAAGCCGAACGAGCCCGACAGACCCGTACGCTCGAAAGGGTCCAGCCGGATGTTGGTCAAGATCGGCCAGTCGACCTTGACCGTGCCGCCAATCCAGCCATTCGGCTGATCGATGAAACGGTACTTGAAGTCGTCGAGGCGCACCGCGCCGAGCGTGCCTTCCGCGAAGTAGAAGATCTCATGACGCCTCGATGGCCCCTTGCCGGTAAGGAGATCAAGCTGGTTGTAGCCGTCGAGGTGGACCTTGTAATTCCGCTCGCCGAGCTGCTTGCCCTGCTTCAGTTCCTCGACGATGCTCGGGTTGCCGGCCGCGGCCACGAACGTCGGGAACCAGTCGAGCCCGGAGATGAGGCCATTTTCGACCTTGCCGGCAGGCACCTTGCCCGGCCAGCGGACGATGCAAGGCACGCGGAAGCCTCCCTCCATCACGGTCCCCTTGGCCCCGGCAAAGGGTGTCTGGCCGCCATCGGGCCAGGTGAAGTTCTCCGTGCCGTTGTCGGTGGTGAAGACGACGATGGTGTCCTGCTCGAGACCGTCGTCCTTGAGCTTCTGAATGACCGCGCCGACGATGTCGTCGAGCTGGGCCATTCCGGCTTCGTGGATGGTCCAGCCGTTCTCCGGCGTGCGCAGCTTCTCGTACTTCTCCGAGAGATGGGTTACCACGTGCATCCGGGTGGGATTCAACCAGAGGAAGAACGGCTTGCCATCGCTCCTGGCCTTGTCGAGAAACTTGAGCGAGTGTTCGAGGATCTCGTCGTCCACGGTCTTCATGCGATCCGGGTAGAGCGTGCCGGCGTCCTCGATGCGCTGCTTGCCCACCTTGCCCCAGCGCGGTTGCTCCGTTGGGTCGTCCACGTCGGTCGCCCAAGTGTGCAGCATGTTCCTTGGTCCAACCTTGTCCTTCAGCTCCGGCGGATAGTTGGGATGGGCCGGATCCTCCATGGCGTCCAGGTGATAGAGGTAGCCGAAGAACTCGTCGAATCCATGCACGGTCGGCAGGAACTCGTTGCGGTCGCCCAGGTGGTTCTTGCCGAACTGGCCGGTGGCATAGCCTTGCGTTTTGAGGACGGTGGCGATGGTCGGCGCCTGAGCCGGCATGCCGACGGTGGCCCCCGCCTGTCCGACCGTCGTCAAGCCGGTCCGGATGGGGAGCTGGCCGGTGATGAAGTTGGCACGGCCGGCGGTACAGCTCGCCTCGGCGTAGTAGTCGGTGAAGAGCATGCCCCCGGCGGCCAGTGTGTCAAGATTCGGCGTCCTACCGGCCATGATGCCGCGGTGGTAGGCGCCGAGGTTGAACCAGCCCACGTCGTCGGACATGATGACCACGATGTTGGGCTTCTTGCTCGACGAGGCCTCCTGGGCCTGGACCGTGGCCGGGGCTGTGGCCGGGCCCGCCATGGCCAGTAATTTCGCCTTGTTCAAGCCCTCGGAACAACTGGCTTGCGGGGCCTCCTGCCCGGCGAGGCCTGCCGGCACGTTCTGCGCGCTGGCCGATCGGTGGAATGTGAAATCCTTCGTTGCGGCCACATAGCCGAGAACTGCGCCTGCCGTGATGAACAGCAGCGCGGAAATCCGGTTTCGATTCATGCGGAAAACTCCCGGGCAAGGTTGCGAAATCGTGCGTGCGTGGAGCAGGGACAGCGTTCGACGTGATCGACTGGACAATAACCCAGCATCGCATCACCGTAAAGGGGTCAGTATTGACAGCGAGGCGGTTCCATTTCAAACTCTTGCTCGTCCTGGACGGTTACATCACGCCCGGACTCTCTGGGCTGACAGGCTCCCAACATCGAGGCCGATGTCGATGGCGGACCCAGATCGATTTGACCTCGTCGACCGCGGTCCCTCGTTCCGATTGGCCCAGCACTTCGGTTTCAACCGCCCGGATCGGCCGCGGCGGATTCGCAAAATCTTGCTGCTGATTCTCGTGACCTGGATGCCCCTCGTGCTCCTCTCGCTCCTGGCCGGTCATGCTTTCGACGACCGCGTGGTCGTGGGCTTGCTGCGCGACCCGGTGATCCTCAGCCGATTCCTGTTCGTGCTTCCCCTGCTGGCACTCGCCGAGGTCGTCGTCGCGCGGAGTCTGAACGTCCAGGCGCGTCAATTCCTCGCGTCGGGAGTCGTGCCCGCGGGGGAGGCGGTCAAGCTCGAGGCGGCCAAGGCCGAAGCGCTTCGGCTTCGTGAGTCGGTCGTCGCCGAGGGGGTGATCGTGGTCCTCGCCGTGGCGATCGCGATCATCAGGCGAGTGGTGATTCGGCTCGGCGCGGGAGAGTCAACCTGGGAGCGGTCTGACGCGGGGATCACGCTCGCCGGCTGGTGGTACATCCTGGTGAGCCTGCCGATCCTGTTCTTCTTCCTCCTCCGCTGGCTCTGGATCTTCCTGATCTGGTCCAGGTTCCTCTTCCGGGTCTCACGGCTGGGTCTCGAGCTGACGCCCACGCACCCCGACCGCGCCGGGGGCCTGGGATTCCTGGGTTGGGGCCTGGCGAGCTTTGGCCTCGTACTGATGGCCATCTCGGCGGTGCTCTCGGGCAGCGTCGCTTACGAGATCGTTCACCGGGGCTCGTCACTGAACATCCTGAAATACCACATCATGGTCTTCGTGGTCCTGGCCATCGTCATTCTGCATGCGCCCCTGATCGTGTTCACGGGCCGGCTGGCACGGTGCCGGTTCCGGGGGCTTTTGGATTTCGGTTCGTTGATCGGCGACCACGACCGCGCGTTCGACGAGAAATGGCTCAAGTCGCCCAGCGCGAACCGGGCGAGCCTCCTGGGCGGCCCGGATACGGGATCGCTGGCGCACATGTCGGTGGTCTACGAGCAGGTGGAGCGGATGCAGCTCTTGCCCTGGGACAAGCAGGCGATCACGGTCCTGGTGGCCGCCGCGCTGATTCCGATGGTCCCCCTGCTGGGCACCGTCACCGGACTGACCGAGATCCTCTCCCTGCTGGCCAAGTTCATGGTCTGATCGCGACGGGGGTATCCCTGATGGTCAACGCGCAAACAGCGACCAGAGTCCCAAGAGACCGATGACCGCGGAGAGCATGGCGACTGTGATACTCAGGGGCCATTGCGTCACGACCGGGGATTCGCCACGTCGCAGCCTTCGAAGCGTCAACCAGTGCGACGCTGGCGCAATGAAAAGTCGGTCTTGAACAAGCTGCGCGTTCATCCCGATTCCGTTGCGTTTCCCCCCCTTGCGAAGGCGTGTTCATTTTTTCCCCCCCCTTGCGAAGGGGGGGAAAAGGAACGGTCCCTCGCGCCGGTCTTCAGTCTCGATGCGATCGCCTCATTTCGAGAACGACAGTCCCGGGTCCTCGGGCCCGTCGCCGACGATCCGGAAGTTCATGTGATTGGCGTCCTTCCAGTCCACCCGCCCGACCAGCGCAGGGCCTTTGTCCTGAGCCAGTGTGAGAATTCCCTGGCCGAAGGTCGACTTCCCGGCCAGTTGCTGCGTCTGGCCTTTCTTGGTGACCTGCCAGGTGAAGTCTCCGCCAGGCTGGATGGCCAGTGCGATCGCGGTGTCGGCGGCCGGCTGGGCGGTCCAGGTCCCGGTGATCTCCGCCCCCTGCGGCGGAGTCGTTTCGGCCGGAGTGGGGGCGGCTGCAGTGGCAGCATCCCGGGACGGGTCGAGCTGCCGGAGCAGCTTCGCCGAGAGCGCATCGCCAGGCTTGAGGGTGACCACCTGCTTGAGGACGTTCACCGCGGCGTCGGTGTATCCCTGGGTCAGGTAGTGATAGGCAAGCACGAACCGGGCCGAGGCCGAATCACTGTGCGACCCGCAGTAATTCTCGATCGCGCGAAGCTGCGCAGTGTACGTGTCGATGTCGGGATAGAGGCCGATGAGCGTGGTCCAGTCCCAGCCGGGCCCGACCGAGAGCACGGCGTAGAGGGCCGCGGCGGCCTCGTCGTAGCGCTTCAAGGCGAACAGGCAAAGCGCCCGGAACTCGTGCAAGGTCGTGTCGTTGGGCAGCTTCGCCAGCGCCGCGTCGGCCTGCTGGAGTGCGTCGGTGTAGTTGCCCTGCTTGAACGAGGCCCGGCCGGCGTCGAAAAGCGCCTCGGTGGGGTTCGCGACGGATTCGTCGGCCGCGGCGCTCGTGGTATCGATCGGCTGGGAGTAATTGTACGGGGAGGCCATCGCCACCCCCGCGCCCGCGCCGTAGTAGTCGTCATAGTAAGGGTTGGAGTACGGCATGTATCCCATGCCGTAGAGGGACGAGCCGTAGCCCCAGGAGGCCAGCCCGTAGCCCAGCCCCATGCCGAGCCCCATGCCGAGGCCCATGCCCCAGCCTCCGTAGCCCCAGCCGCCTCCCCAGTACGGGTTGCGCCAGCCCCAGGCGGCGGAGTCGTGGCCGCCCCAGTAGCCGTGCACCCAGCCATTGTGATACCCCCCGTAGGCGTTGAACCCATTGGGTCGCAGCGCGGAGGCACCATAATTCGCCCTCCCGCCCACGGCGTTGCCATAAGGGCCGACGGCCCCGCCTACGCGGCCGACGTCCCCGAAGGTCCGGCCGCCCGCCGTGGTGCCCTCAACTCCATAGACTCCGCGCCCCGCCGCGCCGCCGGCGGGTCCCCTGGCGCCCACTCCAGCCGCCCCGTAAATGATATGAGGGTTGATCGTTCCTCCCCGCGCCGTGTCGTAGGAACCCGAGCGCGCGCCGTAATCGATCTGGCCTCCGCGCATTCCCTCGGCAACCCCTCGACTTCCGGAGCTCATGCCCGCGCCGTAGCCCCCGTACGAGCGGCCCGCGCTGAACGAGGGCGTCCGGCCGAACGATTCCATCCCGCCATAGCCTCCCCGGTAGCCGCCGCCACGGAAACCACCACCACCGCCGCCACGGAAACCACCACCACCGCCACGACCACCACCGCCGCCGAAGCCGTGGAACGCCGAGATCTGCCCGCCGGCGAGCAGAACCGCAAGAAACGCGACGAGCGCGACAAGTGAAGACTTGCGAATCATCGGGGGCTCCTCGTCTCTTTAGATGTGGGGGAAGCTGGCCTTGGGCCAGTGGACGGGACCCGCGGTGGCGGGGGAACGCGAACCATCGCGTAGGTTCGTTCCTGGGGCACACTCTCATTGCCGAGGACGCGGTCGATCGCGGCCCAGCGGACCAGGTCGGGCCGCTCCCGCGAGACGATATGCGTGGCCGAGGCGGTCACTCCCTCGGGCCGGACGCCGGTGTGTTTAATGACCCAGCGCTCGCCGTCGCGGCTCCATTTCCCTTCGCCGTAGCCCCCCTCGGAGTCGAACTCCCAGGAGCGAATCTGCCGGGCCAGCGGATCCCAGCCGACCCGCTGGTGGACCGTCAGCACCGGCTTGCCCTGCACCTTGACGGTGAAGGTCCGGATCAGGAAATTGCCATCCTCCGACCATCGGCAAGCGACCCGGATATAGGAGTCAGGCCCCTCATCGACCCACTCGCCGACCATCCATTCCAGCTCCTTGAGGCGGTCGTGCGGGGTAATCAGCGGGTCGGGTTCCTCGCGGATGCTCGAGATCAGCCAGCGACCATCGCGCCGGACCAGGAGGGCCGAGTGCCTGCGCAATTCGGGCGACCCCTTGGCCGGCGTGACCACGGTGCGGCCCTCGGCCTTGATCACGTCGGGACTGAGGAACTGGATCGAGTCGGTATTGATCTCCAGCTTCACTCCCGGGCTGGCGGCGAAGGTCTCGGCCAAACGCTGCTCGATCAGGGGATGACCGCAGTACCTTGCGCCGTCTTCCTCGACGACCTCCGCGTCCTCGGCGAACCGGGCGACCAGGGCCTTGGTGTCTGCCTTGTTGTAGTCGCGAACGAAAGCGTCATCGGCCAGGCGGATCGCCTTCTCCTCCGGAGAAGACTTCGCCTCGCCGGCAGTTTGCCCCGGCGGGGCATCTGCTGGTTTTCCATCCTGGGCCAGGGCAAGGGTTGCGCCGCCGAGGATCAGGCCTGCCCATAAGACTGCTGTTTTCATTGTTGTGCACCTGTGAGGGCCAAAAAATGCACTTTCACGAAAGATAGCACGGCGCAAGTCGCGGGGGAATAGGGCTCTCTGTCTTCGTTGAAAACTGAACTGACGCCACGGTCAGGATCACGGCGAGACCACCGAGCGATCGGCAGATCTGCCAGCGGTCCGGGTGATTGCAGCCCGAGCTCGCTCTTGATATGATCCTATCGAAGATCGACACAATCATGTCGATCACGGTACGGCGCCGCCAAACCGCGTTTCGCCCCGGACGGGGCCGACGACGAACCGACACCGGAGAATCATCATGCGGAGATTCGATCGTTTTACTCGCCTTGGGTGCGCCCTCCCACTCCTGTTCCTGGCGCCCTTCCTCGTCACCGGCGCAGCCGCCGACGATGAGAAACCCCCCGCGGTGGTCAAGGCCGCCGACGCCAGGAACCATATCGATGAACGTTGCACGGTCGAGCTGACCGTCCGGTCAAGCAAGAACGCCGCAGGCCATCGCGAGTATTACCTCGATTCGGAGGAGGACTTCCACGACGATAAGAATTTCGCCGTCGTCATCTCCTACGATCACGCCGACCTGTTCAAGAAAGTAGGCATCGACGACGCGGCCGAGCACTACAAGGGCAAGTCGTTGCGCGTGACCGGGAAGGTCATCCGCGAGAACGACCAGGTGCGAATCCGGGTCGAGGATCCGAAGCAGATCAAGATCGTCGAGGAAGGGAAATAGCTACCCCAAATCCTTGAGTTTTGATGCAGCTCAGTAGGAGTCGGAGGAAATGACTTCGCCGCCGCCGACTGTCCCCAGGGAACGCCAGTTTTGCCAGTTGATCGAGTGCACGCTGCCGTCGGCAAAGAGGGCGTTGACACCGCCGGGATGGTAACTGCGGGAGGTGACGGCGCCGTAGGTGGGACCGCCGTCGTCCTCGTCTTCGGAGATCATATCACTGTCAATCGCCTGCGACCCGGCAGGCGACTGGGTGTTGGGGGGCAAGGCCGTGGTGAACCCGTCGTAGAACGAGTTGCCGTTGCACCAGTGGGTGTGGCCGCCGCCCGGCATGCCCGAGGGCGTCGTGGCGAACTTGCATCCCGACGTCGGGGCCGCCGCGACGCTCGCAAGCACGGTAGCGACGTCGGGGTACGCCAGCGGTCCGGTCGGGCCCGGTGGCGGAACCGACCCACAGTCATGGTAGGCCGGCATGTACGTCTTCACCTCCGCGCCAAGCAACGTGTTGCTGAGCCCATCGGTGAACGAAGCAAACTTCCGGCTGGCATTTGGACCGAAGGCACTCGGGTTTGGCCCACCGCCAGTGAAGCCACCGAAGATGTACCACGTCCCCTCGCACCAGCCGTAGCTGGAGATGCCGTAGGTGGTGGTCACGCCGGCGGCGTTTGTGCTCGTAAACGCCTGCTGATTTACCTCGCTAGGGCAGATGAAGACGTTCAACTGCGTGGAGACGGCCGTCTTATTCGATGGGTCCCTCGTCAAATTGGTGTAGTTGATGGCGTTGTAGAGGGACCCCAGCTCCAGGTAGGGGGTGATCCGTGAGGAGACGCCCCACGTCGACGTCCAGGCCACCGCACCCGCGCTGTTGAACGTCAGGGCCATCTCGGGCGGCAAGACGCCACTTGAGCTCTCATAGTTGTGCATCCCGAGCCCAAGCTGCTTGAGGTTATTCACACATTGAATTCGTCGTGCCGCCTCACGCGCGGACTGTACTGCCGGCAGCAAGAGTGCGATCAACACGGCGATGATCGCGATCACCACGAGAAGCTCAATCAAGGTAAAACCACGACGCAGGTTAAGCCATTGCATGCAAGTCCCCTTCCCGGAGGCGTTCGGTCCATTTGGCTCGGCCACGTACGGACTGAATCTCAGTCGCAAATGCAATTGAGACTCAGTCTCACTTTGGGCGGTTGAGTTTACCGTCCTGGCACGTGATCAGTCAAGACCGGTCCCCAGCAGAGAGTAGTTTTGGGGCAGTCTTGGTTAGCGGCGAAGACCCCCATGATCACGACGGCATCATCGCGCAGACGGGGGCCGGGCTCGTCGAGGCAACACGCAGAAATGAGCACTCGCCACTCATCACTCGCAACTCGCCACTTTTCGCTGGTTCGGGCAGGGTCGGGAGACCCTCGCCGACCGAAGGCGTCGTGGCGAAAAGAGAGGTCAAAGTCTACTTGAACGAAACCGCTCCGCGGTGGGAAAATCACAGTCACCCGGCGAGCCCGCGTCGGCCTTGCTTTGCTCCTGCTTCGCGTCACTAGTCGCTTGCCCAAACCGCCCCCTGTTGCCCGCGCGACCAATCTACGTATTAAAGCAAACCGTGTGCCGCCCCACGGCTTCGTTCAAGAGCCTGTACCCGAAAGGCCGGAACGGCTTGCGGTGAAGCCATCGTCTGCGCCGGCCCTT
>JBEKTN010000102.1:0-22482 GCA_049516015.1 Isosphaeraceae bacterium
CCCCTCCGGGGGCCCGGTGGCTGGGGGGGCGATTGGTACGTCTGGCATGCCCCTGACGGCCTCAGGGCGAGAGCGGCCACCGGACTCGGATGCATGCAAGCAGGCGCCGAGAAGTTGGGTGTGATAGAGGCAAGTTACACCTCCGCGATAATCGGCGTTCTTAGCCCCGTGTCGTCTCATTGAAAGAGAAAGATGAAGAGTAAGATCAGGAACAGGACTAAGAGCAAGAGCAGGAGAAGGAGCAGGAACACGAGGTAGAGCAGGCCTTCCAGCATTGCTCGGGCGAGTGCATGAGGTCCTACTCTTAATCTTGAGATACCCATGGCATCAACCGTCCCAGAACTCGCGTACGATTCCGACGAGATCTCCGAGCAATCCCCGCCCGGAGAGCCAGCGTGCACTGGTTACGCTTACGAGCTGCCCGACCAGCCGCTGATCTCGATCCGTCCCAGCCGGACCTGGGTTGCGCTCAATCTGCGGGACCTGTGGGCCTATCGCGAGCTGCTCTTCTTCCTGACCTGGCGCGACGTCCAGGTCCGCTACAAGCAGACGGTCCTGGGAGTCGCCTGGGCGATCATCCAGCCGCTGGCCACGATGCTGATCTTCACCCTCTTCTTCGGCAAGCTGGCCGGCATGCCCTCGGAGGATATTCCGTATCCCCTCTTCGCCTACGCCGGCCTGCTGCCCTGGACGTTTTTCTCGAACGCCGTGACCAGCAGCGGCAACAGCCTGGTGGGCAGCTCCAACCTGATCACCAAGGTCTATTTCCCCCGCATGATCATCCCCGGCGCAGCGGTCGGGGCCGGGCTGGTCGATTTCGCCATCGCCTTCGCCCTCCTGGCCGGCCTGATGGCCTACTACCACGTGGTGGTCACCTGGAGCATCCTCATGCTGCCCGTGCTCGTCGCGTTGACAACCTTGCTCGCCTTGGGCGTGGGGATGTGGATGTCGGCCCTGAACGTCAAGTATCGCGACATCCGCTACGCCCTGCCGTTCCTGATCCAGCTCTGGATGTTCGCCTCGCCGATCATCTACCCGGCCTCGATCGTGCCGCAGCGCTGGCGGTGGGCTCTGGCCCTGAACCCCTTGACCGGCATCATCGAGGGCTTCCGTTCCGCCCTGTTCGGCCGCGCCTTCGACTGGGAGGCGCTGGCCCTTTCGGCCGCCCTGACGCTTGCGACCTTGATCTACGCTGCCTACGACTTCCGCCGCATGGAGAAGACGTTTGCCGACGTCGTGTGAAACGCACAAACCGCTCCTGGACCTCAAGAAACGAATGAAGCCGATCATCCGCGTGGAAAACCTGGGCAAGCAGTACCGCATCGGCCGGCGCGAGGCACGCTACGCGACCATACGGGAGTCGCTGGTCCAGGCTGCCGTTTCTCCCATCAATCGCCTGAGGCGAGCGCTGAATCATAGCGGGAATGGCTCAGCCGACTCGGAAGGTCATATCTGGGCGCTCAAGGATGTCGGTTTCGAAGTGAAGCCGGGTGAGGTGGTCGGCATAATCGGCCGGAATGGGGCTGGCAAGTCCACGCTTCTGAAAATCTTGTCCAGAGTCACCGAGCCGACCGAGGGAAAGGTCGACCTCTACGGTCGCGTGGGCAGTCTGCTCGAAGTCGGCACAGGCTTTCACCCGGAACTGACCGGGCGTGAGAACGTCTACTTGAACGGCAGCATTCTGGGTATGAGCCGGCGGGAGATCGACCGCAAGTTTGACGAGATCGTGGCCTTCGCCGAGATCGAACAATTCCTGGACACCGCGGTGAAGCGCTATTCCAGCGGCATGTACTTACGGCTTGCATTCGCTGTCGCAGCCCATCTCGAGCCCGAGATCCTCATGGTCGATGAAGTTCTTGCTGTCGGCGACGCCACATATCAAAAACGTTGCATTGACCGAATGAACCAGATCGCCCGCTCCGGACGGTCCGTACTCTTCGTTAGTCACAACATGGATCTGATCCCGCGATTGTGCGAGCGAGCCATTCTGTTGGAACGGGGCCACGTCGCCGTCGCCGGCCCGGCTAGCCAGGTAGTCAGGGACTACCTGGAAGACACGCCGGCCCGCTTCACTGATGAAGATCTGTCGAGAAAGCCTCGTTTTGGGGATGGGCGGGCGCGGTTCACGCATATCTGGCTCGTGGGGCCGGATGGGTCACCGAAGGCCGATCATGCCAGCGGTGACGACTTGAGAGTTCGGGTCAGAATCCAGTCTCACATCCAGATTCCCAATGCGGCCTTGGCTCTGAATGTATTAACGGCGACCGGAGCGAGGATCCATTCCGGATGGACCCGCGAGGTCGGGTTCCCTTTCTTTCTCAACCCAGGTAACCAGGAATACGAGTGTCATTTCCTAGCGATGCGGCTCCGACCCGGGCAGCGAATGACAATCGGGCTCTGGTTAGAGGCAGGTGACGTCGTCGACTGCGTGGAGGATGCGTTGACTTTCGAGATCCTCGAGGGTCACGGAACCGAATTCTTCTCAACCGACCGCCTCCAGGGAGTTGTGCTCTGCAATTACGAATGGTCGCGGGTGGATGATAAAACCGTCCCAAGAAGCCGTGATGAGGATATCTGCAATAGTTCTCCCGCAGCGCATTACTGAAGCGCCAACCAAGTCGCGCGGGTATCGATGTTCTGGAAAGGTATAATGCTCAACAACCCTCTGAAATCGTGGACCCTCCGCTTCCTTTTCGAACAGTGGGGGCCTATGACCCTGGGCTCGGCGATCCGCTACCGCAATCTCGTTGTCCGCAAATCAGTAGCTCGAAACCGATCAAGAACGTTGCTCGCGCTCCGGATGCGGCGACCGATCGCCGGTGATATTTGGCTGCGAAGGGAAGGTTCGGACAAGGACAACTTCCGCGAGATCGTGATCGATCGGGTCTACGACGGGGTGACGGACAAAATACAAGATTGTAGGTACGTGATTGACTTGGGAGCTAATATTGGCCTTGCCGCGAGGCTCTTCGCGGCCCGGTACCCGCTTTGTAGAATCTTGGCGGTCGAGCCTCACCCTGGGAATTACAAATTGCTCGAGAAAAATCTCAGCGAGCTGGTGGGAATGGGGCGCTGCCGCACCGTTCGGGCAGCCGTCTGGGATCGCAAGGCGCGACTCGCCGTGGCCCCCCCTCCCGAAGGGGAGGATTGTTACTACGCAATGTTTGTTTATGAAACGCTCGAGGAGGGAGTGCAAGTCGTCGATGCCCTGACGATGACCGAGCTGATCGAACAATCGGGGTTCCCGGTTGTCGACTTGCTGAAGGTTGATATCGAAGGCGCCGAGGTCAGCCTTTTCCGGGGTGGACTGAGCTGGTTGACGCAAATCCACACAATCGCGATCGAATTTCATGGGGACAGCAGGGAACGAATCGGATTCGACGCAATCATGGAGCACCACGGCTTCCAAATCGACGACTCCAACCCCCATACCGTCCTCGCGATTCGGCGAGAATCATCGAAGTTACAAACAAGGACAACTAAAGTTGTGGATGCTATTCACTCATGAGGGAACACAAGAGCGCGGAAGTCGAACCGACCTACGGAATAACCGGTGTCAGTTCCTCCTGGTTACTGGAACAGTGCAATGACACCAACTTCTGCCTTCCCTGAACCCCGGCGTCATTCTCTAACTTCCGGAGGATCTTTCACACGTGGAAACCGACAGGAACATGACTCGAGAGGCCGATCCCGCGCGTCGACCGCTGGTGAGCGTCATCGTCCCATCGTACAACTATGCCCACTTCATCACCCAGACGCTCGATTGCATCAGCGCTCAGACCTATAAGAACTGGGAATGCATTATTGTTGATGACGGGTCTACCGACAACACGCGCGAAGTCGTCGAGAGTTATCTCGCGGCCGATCCCCGATTCCAGTACGTCTCTCAGAAGAACCAGGGACTTGCCGCGGCGCGGAATACGGGAATCACCCGGAGCCGAGGCATTTTCCTCCAGTTCTTGGACTCCGACGACCTGATCGAGGAAAAGAAGCTCGATCTCCAGGTCGCGTACTTGATGCACCATCCCGAGATCGACATCGTCTATGGAAGTTCACGGTCCTTCCGCGCAGAGGACGTGGGTGATCGACCCTACGCCACTTGGGGAGAGCCGATGACGGATCAGCCCAAGCTCTCGGGGCGGGGCCGGGACGCTCTCCTGCCCCTGCTGCGAATGACGTTCGTCCCGCATGCGCCACTCCTCAGGAAAACCGTCGTCGATTCGGTCGGAACTTTCAATGCCGAATTCAATCCGAATGAAGATTGGCATTTTTGGATAAGATGTTATATGAATAATCAGATGTTTCAATATAAAAACTTGGAAGGAACGGTCGCCCTTTATCGTCGTCACCCGACGAGCATGAGCGCCGACCGGGTGCGCATGCTCAAGGGGCTCAGAAAGCTGCGCAAGGAGTTCCGCTCGATCTTGAAGGATGAGGAGGCCCTCCAGCTCAACCAGCAACTGGCGGCGGCCTTCGAAGGCTATTTCGGCATCGACGAGGTCGTCGCCGGCAGGCGGTCAGGGGGGGGCTGGCAGCTTTGTCGGGCCGGGGCCATGTCCGGGAAGGGGCGGGAGAAGGTGAAATGGTTCTTCTGCGCCGGGGCAGCCCTCGTGTGTCCCCGGGAGCGGTTCGCCCACATCGTGAGAACTCCTGTCCGGCAAACCCTGGGCGGAATCCTCCGGGGCGCGTACCCGCTGTGATCGACTGTCCTTGTTGGGCAGCGTGCTGTCAACCACTGTAACAGGTTGATCGCCGCTTCCAGGTCCATTGCACGCATCGCCCGACGGCGAAGCGACTCAGGTCCTCCAGTCCTTTTCTTGGTGAATCAGCTCGATGTTGGCTCACCTGACCGCGCTGAGGAACGTCCGGGGAATCAGGGGATTGGCTCACCGCCTGGGCGAGTTCCAGCGGCGCGCCTCGTACTCGGTCACAGGAGCCAACCATCTCGCCAAGCTCCGGGCGAACCGGAACAGGTCACGCCCTGAGATTGCGGCGGTCATGGTAGGTCGGAATGACGACTACATGCTCGACTTCCGCGAACGGCTCCATGCCACCATCGCCTGGAACATCCGCCACCTTGTCCGGGAAATCATCTTCGTCGAATGGAACCCGCCCGCCGAGCGCGAGCTTCTGTCGTACGGGTTGACGGAGCGATTCGGCGCCGTGCGCGCCTACGTCGTCCCGCGCGCGATCCATCAAGCCCTTTCCCAGTCGGCACACCTGCCGCTGCTCGAGTACCACGCGAAGAACGTCGGGATTCGCCGGGCCCGCTCCTCCTGGATCATCGCAACCAATGCCGACGTGGCCCTGGGCCCCGACACCATCGTCCGGCTTTCGCGCCTTGAGCTCTCCCCCGAGGTCGCCTGGTCGGCGGAGCGCGTCGATATCCCGTGGCGGGAGTGGCGAGGGCGTCAGATCAACACGCTCGATTGCCTGCGCTATCGCAGGATCATCCCGTACGACAGCCTCGGCACGGGCGATTTCCTCATGGCCCACAAAGCGCTCTGGGAACGCACGCGGGGTTATGACGAGTCGCTGTTGAAGCACCGGATCGGTTGCGACGTGCGTGGCGCTGCCCAGATGCTGGCTCATGGCGCGGAGATCGAAAAGGCCGGCACGGTGCTCCACCTCGCCCATCCGACCTCCTGCACCGAGGGAGTGAAGCCGCACCACGGGGAATACGCCTCCCTTGAGGGCGTTCCCTATCGTAATGAAGACAGTTGGGGCCTGAATGACTGCCGAGAGACTCAGATCGGGGAGAGAACATGGATACTGGAATGACGGAACTGGTTTTGGGGGGTGACGGCCTGATCGGGGCCTCCCTTGTGTGTGCGCTGCGCTCCGCGGGTCATCGCGTCACCTCGCTTGACTTGAGGAGCGGCTACGACCTCCGCTTTGCCGACGACGCGCCGTTCGTCGCTTGCGACCGCGTCTGGTTCCTCGCCTGGGACACGGGTGGGGCGAAGTATATCGGTGACACACACGCACAGCATGGCATTTATGTTAATAACTGCCAACTGTCGTCGAAGGTTTTCGACATCCTCGCTCGCATCGACAAACCGTTCCTGTTCGTGACGTCTCAGCTCGCCGGCCAGCCGAACGCCTATGGCCTTACGAAGCTGCTTGCCGAGCATTGGGCAGCCCGGCTTGGCGGCAAGGTGGCCCGCTTGTGGAACGTCTATGGATGGGAAAGGCCGGACGTCAAAAGCCACGTGGTCCCGGATCTTGTTCTGTCGGGTCTCATCAAGGGCCGCGTGTGCTGCCGGACCAATGGAGCGGAACGGAGGCGATTCCTCTACAAAGACGATTGCGCTTCCGCCCTCATCCGGCTCTTTGACGGGCCTCGGGCGACGGCCGATATCGGCGGGAGCGAGTGGTTGACCGTTCGAGACGTCGCCGGGGAAGTCGGCCGGCAACTGGGCGTTGGGGTCGACCTCGGCCAGTCCGAGGGCATCGAGGTCATGGTGACTCCGGAAGATCGGCTTCCGGACTGGCAGCCGACCGTGACCCTGAGCGCCGGCATTGCCAAGGTGACCTCAGACGCCCGCGAATATCTGTTGCACGCCAATGCCGCGACCACCGACGGCGTGTCCCCCGAGACCTTCGCCGCGGCGCCCTGGGCAGACATTCGACGTGGCGCCCTGGGGATCTCAGTTTCCTGAGAGTTCGTAGTCATGGCATGAACGAATGCCGGATCGATGCCCCTGTTCCCGGGCAGACAATGACGATGCTCATACGTGCGTTGAAAAGGCCGGTCGTCAAGTTCCTGGGTCGAGAAAGAGCGAACGCGCTCTCCGCCCCCTATCACGATTGGCTCGCCCGCCGACGCACCAGCAGGTTCTTGCAGGGCCTCTCGGACTCCGATCTGTGTGTCAACCTCGGTTGCGGTTATCGCCCGCGGCCGGGGTGGATCAACGTGGACCTGGCCCGGGGCCCGCAGGTCCAGGTGGTCTGCGACCTCCGGCAGAGGCTCCCTTTTGCCTCGCAAAGTTGTTCCGCGATCTTCAGCGAGCACGTCATCGAGCACCTGTCGAAGAGCGACGGCGAGGCCCTTCTGAGGGAATGCTTTCGGATCTTGCAGCCGGGGGGCGTGCTCCGGCTCTCGACGCCGGACGCGGGCCGATTCCTCCGGTCGTATGCCGGTGATGGCGAGTTCTTGCGCCACCCGAATTTCCCGGACGCGATCGAGACGCCGTTGGACCGGATCAACAAGCTGATGCGGGAGCATGGCCAGCACCTCTGGGTGTACGACGCCCCCGCGCTGATCCTGGCCTTGAAACGGGCCGGTTTCCCGGACGCCACCGAGCGCCGATACAGAGACTCCCGGCATCCGAAGATGCGCGACGTCGATTGCCAGGACCGGGCGTTCGAGAGCCTCTATGTCGAGGCGGTGAAATGATCGTACGGCAGGTCTTGGACAACTTTGGGGCGGCACCTGCCTGACAATCTCTCGGTGCGGCGAGTCGAGGGTGATGAAACGATCCCGATGAGCGATGTTACCAGGAAGAGGGATTCACCCGCAACCACTTCTACCATGCGAGTCATGACGATGACGCACGACGACAGAACGCGTCTCAAAGCCCCCGGATGGCTAGTACGAGTCCTACCGGGTTTGACGGCGGTTGTGCTGGTCGTCTTGCTCCACCCGGACCTCGCCCGGCAGCTCCCGTACCCGAGCGGGAAGGACCAGGAACTGTACCTGCTCTCCGGCCGGGATTTCGCCGAGGATTTCACCTTTCAGCCGCGGGCGCCCCTGTACGGCGCCTGGGTGGGTCTGTTCTACGCTCCCAGCCACGGCGACCTCTCGCGCTGCTTCGTCCTGGAGAAGTACGCGACCACCATCCTGTTCGTCGCGCTCACCGCGTACGCCGTGTACGCCCAGTCGGGCCTAAGGGCGGCCCTGGTCACGGCCCTGGTTGCAGCGTACAACAAGTACGTCGTCTTCGAGGACAACGGGTCAACCATCTTCGCGGCCGCACTGGTCGCAGCAAGCCTTATCGCCCTGCGCATTCGACGTTCCAGCGTCCGGTATCCCGTCGCGTCCTTGCTCCTGTTCCTGACGACCCTGGTCCACCCGATGATGACGGCCGTATTCCTCGCCGCGATGCTCTACCTGGTCGCACGGACGGTCGTCGCGGCGGTGAAGGATCCAGCCGCCTGGCGCCACGAGGCCCGGTCAGCCGTCGTCGGGTGGATGGCCGCGTTCACGGTCATGGCCTTGCTGGTAGGTCTCGCCAACGCCCGTCCAAGCCGGACCCCTAGCAACTATACTTTCTTCATCACCTTCAGGCACGCGTTCACGTTAACATACGCGAAACGCTATTACACAGAGGAACGTATCCGCGAGATGCACGTAGCTGGCTTGGATAAAGCGTTCGAGGAGATCCTGCCCAGCGTCGAAACGTTCGAGGATGTCGTCCGACGATGCCCGGCCCAAATTCTTGCTCACGTCGCGTACAACGCCCGGCAGACGGTCGTCGCGCTACCAGCCACACTGCTGGGGTTGACGAACTGTTGGCTCGTGGGCGCCGTGGTTCTCATATACTTACTCGCGGAATTCCTTCAGCCCTATCGCCGCGGATGGGCCTCTGGACTCCTCGGCACGGCTGACCAGGCCGCTTGGCTGGCGTCGGTTTTGTTCGTCATCCCTCCAATGGTTGGGATGATGGTCTGGTCCCGATACCTGGTTCCCGTGATCCCGGTGGCCTTGGTCACCTGCGACTCGTTCCTTACCTGGCTGGTCAACAGGTTGTCTCCGCGGTCGCAAGCCGAGCGGGAGCACGTTAAAACGCCGTCAGTGGCTCGCGCTTAGGCGATTGAGGATCCAACCGGCGTTGGCCTCACGCCCGAGGTTCAAGTCGTGCCGAGTCTCCCCCTAGGTTGTTGAGCACAAGTATGTTCCCCAGGCACCTGGCGTTGACTCGAACGAGCGGCCCGCTAGTCTTGTCTGCGACTATCCAAGAGGCTTGACTCGAGACGAGCCATGTTGAATGTTCCCGTCGCTCTCCTGATTTTCAACCGACCGGAAACGACACGCCGAGTTTTCGCGGAGATCGCACGCGCCCGGCCGAGTCGCTTGCTCGTCGTCGCCGACGGACCCCGAAACCCGGAGGAAGTTAAGCTGTGCGCCGAGGCGCGGGCCGTCGTCGACGAGGTCGATTGGGAATGCGAGGTCTTGACGAACTTCTCCGAAGTCAACCTGGGTTGCCACCTTGGACCGTATTCCGGAATCACGTGGGTCTTCGATCACTGCGAGGAAGCAATCATCCTGGAAGATGACTGTCTTCCCCACCCCACATTTTTTCCGTACTGCGCCGAATTATTGGAGAGATATAGGGATGATGAACGGGTGATGGCAATCAGCGGAAACAACTTTCAATTCGGCAGGAAGCGGACTCAGCACAGTTATTACTTTTCGCGGTACCCCATAAGCTGGGGCTGGGCGTCGTGGCGACGCTCATGGGAACTTTATGTAACAAATACAGAAATGTGGAAAGAACTGAGGGATTCCTCCTGGCTGCTGGATCTGCTGGGTGACAGAGCTGCTCGTGATTACTGGACCACTATATTTGATCAAGTATACACCCCTGGTCAGATCACGTCATGGGATTACAAGTGGATTTGCACTTGCTGGTCTCAGAATGGTATGGCAATTGCGCCCAGCGTCAACCTTGTAGAGAATATAGGGTTCGGTAAAGACGCCACCCATACACACGATCCCTCAAATCCCATGGCGGGGGTTCCGGCGGAGGAGATGGCGTTCCCCCTCGCGCATCCCCCTTGCATGGTGTGGCATCGAGAGGCAGATCAATTTATGTCCGATCGAACTATTATTTACAGGTATAGCAACTTGTACGGCAGACTGCTTCGAAGGCTGCGCTCAGTGATGCCTCGCTCTTGTCCCTGGCCTTCCTATGACCTGTATGATTGAGGTCTGTTCGTGGGGAATGACGCGGCGATGCCGAGTTCCCAAGGCATCGGTTGCGATCGGCCCCAGCCGGGGAGATAACAATGGAATTGTGTAAACATTGCATGGCATGCAATAGTTGCCGCGTCATACGCCTTGGCCCGCTTCCTCTTTTTTGTGATGATAGTTTTGTCGGAGTTCCACTGAACCACAAGATCGAGCCGGGAGATCTTTATCGCTGCTTGGACTGTGAGATTCGGTTTCGTTTTCCGGTCCCCGATCATAGTTGCATCCTGGATTTATACAGTAGAATAGAAGTTGAAGGTGTATGGGATTATGGTCCGGATCGCCAAGTCTGGTCGCAGATCTCGCGGATGATCCAGGACGCGCCGGAGCGGTCGGTGTTGGATGTTGGGTGTTTTCGGGGCGATTTCCTGAGTTTCCTGGGTGCATCGTGGCAGCGCTTCGGCATCGAACCTTGCGCAAGTGCGAGGAGAGTGGCCGAGCAGCGCGGAGTCACTATTCTGGCCGACAGCATCGAAACGCTGAATGAGGATCACCGCCGCTTCGGGGCAATCGTGCTGATCGACGTGATTGAGCATCTGACGGACCCACTGGGAATGCTGCAGAAGCTAACCCGGATGCTTCTTCCCGATGGGCGGATCTTGGTCTTCACTGGAAGCACTGATGCCTGGTCCTGGCGCATCTCCGGCGTCGACTATTACTATAGTGCCATGCCGGAGCACGTCGCTTTCTTCTCGCCCACTTGGTTCCGCTGGGCGGCTTCTCCCTTGGGTGTGGTGGTCCGACGAATCCAGCGGCTGTCGCATCATCCGGCTCCGTTGGTCACACGTATCGATGAGGCGGCCAAGAATATTGCATACATCGCGTATCGGCGACTGCAACGACACGCCCTTTTCAATCGTGTATTGAAGTCAGTCCCAGTGAGTAAAAGGATCGGTAGGTGGAGGGGATGTTGGTGGGCATCAGCACGCGACCATATTTTGGTTGTTATGCAAAAATAATCGTTATATCAATATAGAATAGGTGGGGTCGGTTCCGTTTCTTTTCTGCGGCCGTTTTCTTCTGATCAAGGAAGGGACCTTCTCGGAACCTGCCGCATTGTCCCGGAGCCTCCAGCGCCCCTCGCTTCGTTTACGCTCAAACCCTCAGCGCACAGTCAGGCCATTTCGGTTTGTGGCCAGTATGCAGTCCATACGTGGGTTGCTCTTGTTCAAGGCATTCGACGGGATCCTCCGCGGCAACATGAAGATCATGACACCTCCGACTCTGTCGATCATCACTCCTTCCTTCAACCAGGGACGGTTCCTGGAGGAGACGATTCTCTCCGTTCTCAACCAGCGGTACCCCCACCTGGAATACGTCGTGATCGACGGCGGCAGCACGGACGACAGTGTCGAGGTCATCCGCCGCTACGAACACCGCCTCGCCTACTGGGTCAGCGAGACGGACCGGGGCCAGGTCCACGCCATCAACAAGGGCCTGGAGCGGGTCACCGGGAATGTGGTCGCGTTCCTCAACAGCGACGACACCTATCTCCCCGGCGCGCTCTGGACCGTCGGCAACCACTTCGCGCGACACCCGGAATGCGAATGGCTCTGCGGCGATACGCTGATCTTCGGCGAGGGGCACGAGACGCGGCTCATCCAGGCGAGGGTGCCCAAGACGGTGGGACATTGCCTCTGCTGGGCCTATGGGGCCCCCCAGCCAGGCATGTTCTGGAAGCGGCCCATGCTGGCCGAGGGGTTCTCGGAGAAGTGGCAGTACGACTTCGATCACGAGATGTACGTCCGCCTGCTGCTCGCCGGCCACGTCTGCCACCACCTGCCGCTGCCGCTGGCGAGTTACCGACTGCACGCGGTCAGCAAGACGGTCGCCGAGGGGCACCGCCAAGACGAGGAGTTCGACCGGATCGCCGAGTACTACGAGCCCCACCTGCGCGGCGCGCAGCGGCGCTGGTGCCGGGCGACTCGTTTCCTGCGGAGATCCTACTCTGCGAGCCAGGCAGGCAATCTTCGGGAAGCCTCTCGCTCTCTCCTAAAAGCGTTGCTCATTCACCCCGAAGGCCTCCTCAGGCGTCCCTTTTGGGGATGCTTGCGTCAGGCCCTGGCAAGGTCGCTCTCCACATGAGCGACGGGTAGGCCGGGCCGGGTCTCCAGGTAAAGATCTTCACTGGTGGACGTTCTACACGGCAATTTGAACCGCTCCATGGAACCTTTCCGAGAGACACCCCTGGGCCGACCGTCTCCGCGGGTCTCGCTCGTCATCCCTGTCCGGAACGAGGAGGGATCGATTGGCGCCCTCATCGATTCGCTGCGCCGGCAGACGCGGCCACCCGACGAGGTGGTCCTGGTGGACGGGGGCTCGATCGACTCGACCGTCATTCTGGCCAGGACGTTGACGGCTGGCGATCCTCGTTATCGGGTCCTCGAGGCCGGCGATGCGACCCCTGGCCGGGGCCGCAACGTGGGGATCGTCGCGGCTCAGCATGACTGGATCGCCCTCACCGACGCCGGGATCGAGTTGGAGCCGACCTGGTTGGAGCGCCTGGTCGAAGCCGTCGAGCGCGACCCATGTGTGAAAGCTGTCTATGGAAATTGCGAGCCGGTCACGAACTCATTCTTCACGCGCTGCGCGGCGCTGGCTTACGTTCCCGCAAAACAGCCCAGACCGGATGGTTGGATGCGCGGTCCTTTCATAGCCTCTTCACTCGTCCACCGCGATGTCTGGCAAGTCGTCGGCGGCTTTCCGGATCTCCGGGCGTCTGAAGACCTGATCTTCATGGAGCGGATCCGGGACCGGGGGTTTAAGCTCGGATGGGCACCGACGGCGACGGTCCACTGGCACATCCGGCCCACGCTGGCCCAAACCTTCCGCAGGTTCGTTCAGTACTCGAAGCACAACGTCTGGGCGGGCCGGCAGCGGTACTGGCACTACGGTGTGGCGCGGATCTACTTCGCGGCGCTGCCGTTCGTCGTGCTGGCGGCGGTGTCGAGCCCCTGGTGGCTCGGCGTGCTTGCCTCGGGGGCGATGGCGCGCGTGGCCAAGAGCCTCTGGACCAAGCGTGAAGGCCGTGGCCTGGCGTGGCTGTTGAACCCCGTCCAGTTCGTCGCCGTGGGAGCGATTCTGATCGCGATCGACGCTGCAACGTTCGCCGGCTGGGTGCTGGCGGCAACGACACGTC
The DNA here is from genome assembly GCA_049516015.1 of Isosphaeraceae bacterium. Taxonomy (GTDB): domain Bacteria; phylum Planctomycetota; class Planctomycetia; order Isosphaerales; family Isosphaeraceae; genus Aquisphaera. Next base: position 13,113 of record JBEKTN010000102.1, read on the forward strand.
CTCAAGACGCTTCGGTCCTAGAGACCGCGGGACAGACCGAATGTCGAAGATCGACCGATGGAGTCTTCCGGTTGCTACTGGGAAGAAGTTTCAGAACCGTTGCTGTGGAACATCATTCCTTGAAGGAATCCTCGAAACCTGATGCTGCCCCCGCGGGTTGCGAGTCGCCACGGATCAAGCTAAGCGACCGCGATGGTGTGGAGTGACGACCCGGTCGCGGTAGGCGTAAAGGGGACCAGCGGTGCTGTTCTTTCACGAGCTCGAGCGCGACTTTGTAGCGGATTGGCTTTGAATCGGCTCATCGACTCGATTTGATTCGAATGTCGCTTCGGATAAGCGGGATGAGGTCGTCCAGGGGGAGGACGGCTCTCATCTGGGAAATCCCGGTTTGAAAGGGGCTCGCCTTGGCAGGAGAGGAATGTGGTGTGGCTGTAGCTGCTGACGTGACCCGATCGTCCATTCCTCGAACCCGTCCTTTGGGCCGTGACTGGGACGCGGCCGTGTTTGTCTGGGGGAGCTGGGCCCTGATGCTGCTGGCCCTCCTGGTACTGATAGCGCGCTACGGGTACAACGGGCCGATGTGGTGGGACGAGTTGGGAACCGGCATTGTGCCGAGGCTGTTAGGTGGGGAACCCGTCACGCTGGGCTGGCTCTGGGAGCCGTACGGCGAACACCGACTCATCTTATCGAAATTAACCATGGTGGGCCTGGCGAAGCTCACGGGTAGTGACTTCCGCGCCCCGATGTTTGTCAGTGCGCTCGGCTTGGCGGTGCTGGCGTCCTTGCTCATCCGAACCGCGGTGCGGATCCGCGGCAAGGTCAGTGTGACCGATGTGATCCTCCCGTTCGCGTTGCTGAATTTTGGGTACGCATGGGACCTCCTCCAGGGTTTCACGATCAATCAGACGGCGCCAACGCTCTTGGGGGGTATCCTGCTCGCGGTCATCGCCCGGAGCCGCCGGGGGCTATCCTTGCGGAACGCCGTTCTCACGAGTGCCTGCCTCTTCCTCCTCCCCATGTGGGGTGCTGCGGGCATCCTTTTCGTTCCCACCCTGTCCCTATGGCTCGCCTATTCGGGGGCCCTCGGCTGGCTCTCCGCGAGGCGTCCCGCGGGACAGGACGGCCCCGCACCCGATCCGGCCGCGGACCCCGGGCGGCGCAAGGCCCTTCTCATCATGGGCTTGGCGGCCGGGAATGTCCTCTGGGCAGTGACCTTCTCGCTGAACGTGGAGAGGTCCCTTCCGGCCCCCGACAGCCCCTGGCAGGCGTTACGAGCCAGTCTTCAATTCCTGAGCCTGATGTTCGGCCCGGGGGCCCGGTCGACGTTCCCTTATTCAGGCCTCCTCGCGCTAGTTCTGCTGCTGCTGAGCGTGGCGCTGCTTGTGGCGGTCTGGTTCCGGCAACCCCGGGAACGCTTCCGCGCCTTCGGACTCCTCTGTTTTTTGGGGGGAGTCGGCCTCCTCGCGCTGGCCATCGGTTGGGGGCGGGCGACGTCGCCCCAAGGGGGCAGCGGTCCATGGTATTACGTCCTGGCGGTCCCCGCGCTCTGCTGCGCCTACCTGAGCGGGGTCGTTTACCAGGACAGAGGCGGCCGCTTGCTCCAGTGGTGTCTGTTACTGAGCACCACGCTGTTCCTACTTCCCGACCTCGACCAAGGGCTCTTCCTCGCCAGAACCGTGCGAGAGGGGTTTAGAGCGTTCGAGAAGGATGTCCGCGCGGGCATGCCCATCGGCCTGCTAGTGGACCGCTACTCCGGCCGGATAAGCGTTGCGCGCCGGGAAGCCGCTGCGAGTGACCTGGCACTGCTGCGGCGGACAAGGTTCGGCGTGTACAGGCACTTGGTCGACGATATTAGAATGAAAGAAGTCATGATTGCGTCGGAGCCGGACGCCCTGGACGGCGTGCTCTGGAAGGACGGCGTCGGGTACGGTCACACGAACCGGGTGTCCCTGGGCTACACCCTGGAGCGGCCCCGGTTCATCTATGCCCTTCGAATTAAGTGCTCCATGAACTACGGCAACAAGGACTCACGCCCGGTCGACTTCCGGGTGTCCTGGGGCCGGGGCGTTCGTGAGAACCCGCAGGCGGCCTGGCGTGTCGCAGGGGCGGACTTAGATGTCGGCCCAGGCGAAAGGACCGCGGTGGTCTGGGTGAACGAAGAGATCGACTCGATCCGCATCCATCCGGACGACAAGCCGTTTGTTATCAGACATTTAGAGATTCGATTACTGGTCCCCGAGGGCCCCGGCGAGCGCCGGACGGCTGGCCTGGGCAAACCCACCCCCCCGGCTCCCACGACGGCACGTGGGGTCGGCGGTCGTCCGGCGATCGTTCCGGGGATCGATTCGACGCCAGGACCTGGAAACTCCGTTTCACGCCTACTCTTACAGAAAGAACGAGCAGATCATGAGGAGCAGCCAAGCAATGCGCATTCTCGTCACCGGTGGTGCCGGTTATGTCGGCTCCACTCTCGTTACAATGCTCCTGGACCAAGGCCATAGGGTCCGGGTCCTGGACTCGCTCAAGTTCGGCGGACAGGGTCTGCTCCCGTGCTGCCACTATCGCTCCTTCGAGCTGATCAAAGGCGACGTCTGCGACCAGGCCGCCGTCTCCAAGGCACTTGCCGGAGTCGGGGCAGTCGTTCACCTGGCTGCGATCGTCGGCTATCCCGCCTGCAAGAAAGAGCCCCACGTCGCACACGCAACCAACGTCGAGGGCACGCGCACTCTCTTGAGCCTGCGCGGGCCCGACCAGAAGTTCCTCTTCGCTTCGACCGGCTCGATCTACGGCTCCGTCCCGGGCTACGTCTGCAACGAGAACACCCCACGCGCGCCGATCACCCTCTACGGCGAGACCAAGGCCGCCGCCGAGCAGATGGTGCTCGAAGCCGGAAACAGCGTCGCCTATCGCTTCGCCACCGCCTTCGGCGTGAGCAACCGTATGCGGCTCGACCTGATGCCGAACGACTTCACCTACCAGGCCGTCAAGAACCGCAACCTGATCGTCTACGAGGGGGGCTTCAAGCGGACCTTCGTTCACGTTCGCGACATGGCCCGCTCGATCATGTTCGCGCTCGACAATTGGGACGCGATCAAAGACGACGTCTACAACGTCGGCCACGAATCGATGAACTTCACCAAGGAAGAGGTCGCACGCAAGATTCTCGAGTACGTCGACTTCTACCTTCACTTTGCCGAGGTTGGCAACGACGCGGACCAGCGCAATTACGAGGTATCGTACGAGAAGATCCGCACGAAAGGGTTCGAGACCACGATCGACCTCGGCTGCGGGATCGCCGAGTTGGTTCGCGCGGCGCAGCTCATCGAGTTCCAAAATCCGTTCGCCAACGTCTGAGAGCCTGGAAGGAGACGCCATGAAAGGTTTCTGGGCGGATAAGCGGGTCACGGTGACCGGCGGCGCCGGGTTCCTGGGCCAGCACTTGGTGAGGCGACTGGAGAGCTTCGGGGCGAAGGTGTTCGTGCCCCGGCAAAGGGATTATAACCTCACCACGCTCGACGCCGGCTTGCGCTGCCTGCTGGAGCACCCCTGCGACGTCCTCTTTCACGCAGCCGCTTATTACGGCGGCATCGGAATCAACGTCACCGAGCCCGCGAGGCTGTACTACACGAACCTCGTGATGGGCGCCAACCTGATGGAGGCCGCCCGCCTCGCCAAGGTCGGCAAGTTCGTCGCGATCGGCACGGCGTGCAGCTATCCCGGCTACCTCGAGGGGGAGCTGAAGGAAGAGGACCTGTGGGCCGGGCCCTGCCACGCGAGCGTGGTCAACTACGGTCTGACCAAGAAGATGATGGCCGTGCAGGCGCAGGCGTACAAGAAGCAGTACGGGCTCGACTCGATCCACCTGATCCTGACGAACCTGTACGGGCCGGGTGACTCGTACAACCCCGAACGGTCTCACGTCGTCGCCGCACTGGTGCGCAAGTTCGTCGAGGCCGAGATGGCCATGGCGCCGAGCGTCGAGGTCTGGGGGACCGGTAAGCCGATCCGCGAGTTCATCTACGTGGAAGACTGCGCCGACGCGATCGTGCGGGCTGCCGAGACCTACAACGATTCGGCTCAGCCTCTGAACATCGGCACGGGCGTGGGCACGTCGATCCGTCATCTGGCCGAGACGGTGTGCACAGTCTCGCGATACCAGGGGGAAATGGTCTGGAATACCGACAAGCCTGACGGCGCGATGAAGAAGGTGCTCGACGTGACCCGGATGAAGGCCGTGCTCAACGGCTGGACGCCGCCGACCGACCTCCGCGCCGGCCTCGATAAGACGATCTCCTGGTATCGAGCCAACAAGACCCAGGCCGACGCCAAGTGGTGAAGTTCAAGGATCATCCGGGTTTTCTGCGTTTTCGACACCCGAAAGACACGACTCCATTGCCGGACTCGCGATCCCACATGTGGCCAGGTCGATCTTGATCCTGCTGGCGGGGCCGTCGCGCGGGTCGCCAGATGGATCTGGCATCGGCGAGAGGTCTGCCGGTTGCCGTGGAGGCTCAATCCGCTGCAGTTCGGTATCCGTTGCCACCGACGGGCCTGACCGGGTACGCTGGACCGATTCGCGTGACGGTACGATATGTCGGGTGTGACCCGAGGGCTACGACCGGGTCGGGCTATTCCTCGTCACCCGTTCCGATTGCTCCGTTATTCCCTTGCTCGCGGGCGTTCGGCGCACGTCCAGTACGTGGCCAGGAAGGCGGGGCGAGGTCAGGCTCATCTGGGAAACCCCGGCTCAGACCTGCTCTTCCCTTGGTTCAAACCGATCGCGGATGGACCGCACGCGGAGTGTGTAAGATGAGTAAGATTCTGATTCGAGAGCCCGGTCTCGTGCCGTCAGACGATGTCCGGAATTCGGATCGCTCGACGCCGGGAATAATTCGGCGGGCGGTCCCGGCCGTCGCCTCGCTGCTCCTCTTGGTCCTGCTCCATCACGACCTCCCGAGCCGTCTTGAATACCCTCCCGGCATGGACCAGGACCTCTATCTGGCCTCCGGCAGAGATCTCGTCGAATACTTCGGCTTCCAACCCAGGGCCCCCGTCTATGGCGCCTGGGTGGGGTTGAACTACCTCGGCGCGGGGTTGAACCAGGAGAGGTGCTTTTACCTCGAGAAATTTACAAACATTTTATTGTTGGCCGTTCTAACCTCTTACGTCTTCTATGTGTTGAGCGACTTGCGGACGTCCTTCTTCATGACCTTCTGGCTATTGAATTGCAAGTATCTAATCTACGAGTCGAACGGATCACATTCGTTCGCGACATCCCTGGCGCTCGCGAGCATTCTCTGCCTCCACCTCTGCGGCCCCGCCGCCCGTTTGCCGTGCGCTTTACTCGTCTTGTATCTCTCCGCGCTGGTACGTCCGGAGATGCAGATCGTCTTCTTGGCTCTGTCGGTGTCCCTCCTGTTGTTCGCCCTTCGTTCCCCAAAGCCCGGCGGTATATTTAGTCATAAAGATCAATTTGGTCGTCCAGGACACTGGGTCGCGGCGGTCGCATTAGGGCTCGTCCTGACGGTCGGCATGCTCATCCGGCCGGGGCATACTCCAAGCAACAACCCGCACGAAAAGGCATTCCTCGACAACTTCGCTGTGACTTACATCGACAGGAACCACTTACGCCAGCGGTTCCCCCACCGCTGGGATCATTGCCGTGAGATTTTCGCGGAGGTGCTGCCGGGGGTCGAGGGGACATTGGACGCGGTCCGTAAGTACCCCGGGGAAGTCCTCCGCCACATGGCCTACAACGCCATGGTCTCCGCCCGCGCGTTACCGGCGATGGCGTTGGGGTTGATCAACCCGGGGTGGGTTCTGCTTTCGGCAGTTTTCTGGATTCTCAGCTACTTCCTGGAATTCGTCCACGGGATCTCCTTCGCTCAATTCCGTAAGGCCGGGAAACGCCTCCCGAGGGACCAACTGGCTCTGGTCGTCTTGTGGATCGCGGCGATCGCATTGATCGTCCCGATTTGCGTTTTTATCGGGGTCCAGGCGAGATTTTACGTTATCATGATTCCCGTGATTCAACTTATAACTTTTTTTGTAATTAAGATCTCACTACGCTTGATGACAGTCAATTGTCTCCGACTTTCCTGATTGGTTCCGGCTGAGATCGACATGCCGAGCGATGTCCGGCCGCAGCAGCCGCCGCCAGAGCGGCGGTTGAATCACGTTCGCACAGATCACAACGAGCCTCTGTGTAAGGCGGCAGGGTCGTGGGATCCTCTGGCTACCCAGCCCTTTCCGGTTCGTCGGTATCGTGGTCATAGTGGCTATGACCTATCTCGCGACATTCTTGAGGCGGGTTAAGATCGACTAATCGCGCTCATAAACCCCATCCCAGGGCGGCCAGCGGACGTCCGTCGGTCGGCCCCATGGTCGTGAACCCGAGGTTTGATCGTCTGGCATGCGCACACTGTACCTCTGCTACTTCGGCCTCCGCGAGCCGCTGGTGCAGACCCAAGTCTTACCTTACCTGCGTCAGCTCAGTCGCAGCGGAATCGATGTCGGCCTGCTGACGTTCGAGCCCAACCGGCGTGCCTCCTGGTCGCGGAGCGAGGCCGGCGACTGGTGCGATCGCCTCCAGGCCGACGGCATCCGCTGGTTCGCGCTGCCCTATCACAAACGGCCCTCCCTGCCCGCGACCACCTACGACATCGCGGCGGGTGGGTGGCTGGCCGCGCGACTCGTCCGGCGCCACGGCTACGACGTCGTCCACGCGCGGGCCCACGTGGCCGCCGCCATGGGGGCGATCGCCAAGCGCCTGACCGGCTGCCGCCTGATCTTCGACATCCGGGGTTTCAATCCGGAGGAATACGTCGATGCCGGAGTCTGGCCGGAGAATGGCCTGAACTACCGCCTGGCCAAACGGGTCGAGCGGCGGTTGCTCTCGGCCGCCGATGGTTTCGTCGTCCTGACCGAGAAGGCGCGCGACATCCTCTTCCCAGGCTGTTCCGATTCCGACAGCAAAGGACGGCCGGTCGAGGTGATCCCCTGCTGCGTGGACCTGGCTCGATTCGAAGCCGCGGCCGCCTTGCCCAGGGAGCAGATCCGGAGGGAACTGGGCGTCGCTGGACGGCGGGTCATGACCTACGTCGGTTCTTTGGGAAAGTATTATCTGACTTCCGAGATGGCGGAATTCCTGGCAATCGCCCACCGGCAGGATGCTTCGACCTTCTCCCTGATAATAACCCAGAGCTCCCCTGAGTTGATTCAGGGCCCTCTTGAGAAGTCAGGGGTACCGAAGCAGGATTTCCTGATACGAGGGGTGCGACCCGAGGAGATCCCCCGCCATCTCAAAGCGGCGGACATCGGCCTCTCGTTCAAGATGCCGAACTATTCCGCGGCCGCGACCTCACCGACGAAGGTGGCCGAGTATCTGGCTGTCGGACTGCCCATCATCACCAATGCCGGTATCGGAGACACGGACAAGATCATCGAATCTGATGCTGTCGGGGTTATCCTGCGGGATTTCCACAGAGACGCCTATCTCTCCGCCCTCGCTGAAGTGGATGAATTGTGCCGTGATCCTGATGTCGCTGCCCGCTGCATCGCCACGGCTCGCTCCCGATTCGACCTCGAGAGGATCGGCGGCGAGCGGTATTGCCGCCTCTACCGCCGGCTCCTGGGATCGCCCGAACATGCACTCGCCGGAGCGGTTGACCGATGATGGACGCCACGGACGTCTTCTCAGGCACGATCGCTTTCTTGCTGCTCGCCATCGTCGGCTGCCTGTTGCTCCTGGTGACGCACAATCATCGATCGGGGCTTCGTGGTCAGTGCATCCTGTTTCTGTGCGCCATCGCCATCCGTTTCCTGCTGTCGATCTTGGTCTACGGCTCCGAGCTCCATACGGTGGTGGTCGGAGATGGAGATGATAACGGGTGGGCAGCAGGGCTGGGCATCATCGCGGGTTGGGAGTACCGGGGGCTGGGACTGCTCGACTTACCAGTCGCCTTGCTGGACGCTTTCAAGGGACACCATCAAGGCTACTCTTACGTGCTCGCCATCTACTTCACTTTCTTGCGTATCTCTTCCCAGCTCTCGGCCGCCGCCCTGAGCTGTTTCTGTGGCGCCATGACGGCGGTGTTTGCCTACCGTCTCGCCCGCAGCATCGCTTCCGACTGGGTCGCCTGGCGCGTGGGCTGGTGGACCTGCCTCTTCCCGATCATGATCATCTGGTCGGCCCAGACGATCAAGGAGCCCTTCGTCATCCTGCTCGAAGTGCTGGCTCTCTACGGCTGCATCCAGCTCAGGATCTCGAAATTCGCGCTAAGACATATCCTGCTCTGCGGTGCCTGCGTGGTCATCGTGGCCTCGATGCGGTTCTACGCCGCGTATCTCACGGGCCTGGTGATCCTGATCACCCTCGCATTGCCGCATGTCCGCAGGCGTAAGTTCTCAGCGGGGGCGGCGATCGGCGTGGTGGCGATCGCCATCCCTGTACTCTCTGCGGTTGGGGCTCTCGATAAAGACACGGAAGCTGCCGGGGAATTTGACCTCCAGCGCATCGATCAGTTCCGCTCGGGTATGGCCAAGGGCGTCGACTCGGGAGTCGAGACCAATTTCGACACGCAAACGACCCGAGGACTGGGGTTGATGACGTTATTCGGCGAGGTGCACCTGCTGCTGGCGCCTTTCCCCTGGCAACTGAGGGCTGGCAGTGTCCGGATGGCGTTGACGGCGCCCGAGATGGTCGTGTGGTGGTATATGTTTTTCGCCCTGGTGTTGCCCGGTTTGAAGCACGCGATCCGGCATCGGTTCGGCGATGTCATGCCGCTGCTCTTGTTCCTCTTGCTGCTCAGCGTGGTCTACAGCGTGACCTTCGGCAATGTCGGCACCGCATACCGCCAGCGCGCGCAGTTGATGCCCTACCTCTTGATCTTCGCGGCGATCGGGCTGGAGCAGTGGAAGCTGCCCCGGACCTTGCGGGAGAGCCTGGATCACGGATCAACCGAGGAGGGCCCTGATGATGGCCCGGCCCGGCCTGCCCCTGAGCGTGTCGCGCCATGGGATTTATGCCGCGTCGGTTCCAACCCCGGCGATCGTCCCCACACGATCGGGGCCATTTCCAAGGTGCAGTTACCGATGCGACCCCGAGGCAACGATGTCGTCGATTCCCGGAGCCGTGGCCCCGCGCAATGACCAACCCATTGAATTCACCGTGAAGCAATGACAAGCCGTTGGTTATTTCGCCCTCTCCCCTTGCGGGAGAGGGTAGGGTGAGGGGTCGCTTGAGTTCACTCGACCCTTCGGACAAGGCGATTGGTCGTGCCCAGCCCCCCTCACCCCAACCCTGGGCTGATGAAAAAGGGCCGGCGAATTATGAGCGGACTTCTGCCAGTTTTTGTTGCGCCGTTCCGGC
>JBEKTN010000103.1:0-23299 GCA_049516015.1 Isosphaeraceae bacterium
TGAGGGGCATCTTCGCCATCGCCATCCCGTGGCCGTCGTCGGGGTGGTGGAGAACGGGCTGGTGCGCCTGCTCGACCCGCGAGTGAGGCTGCCCGAGCAGTCGCGAGTGATCGTCGTGGCAGGCGAGCCCTCCTGAGCCAAGCTCAGAATGTGAGTCGAGGCCGCCTGGCACAGTCCCCCTGGGTACTCTGCCCCTGCCACCCAACGACCAGCGGGGATCCCATCTCATATTATCTACGGGCTGATTGCCTATCTCTGCCAAATTGCGGAGAGAATTAGCAGTGACCCCTTTGATCCGCAGACTTCGCGAAAGCAAAACCAACATCGTGATCAAGGGCAAGCGTGCCGATTTCGACGGTCTGCGTCCCCCAACCACCTGGCGCTTCCCACGAATCCGTTGCGACCGTAGATGAACGGCACCCGGCGGGATCGCTGTCTCCGAAAATCCGCGCTCCGGCGCGCACAAGTGATCCAGACTGTCGGATACTAAAAGTGGTAGGTCGGCTCCTTCGCAATTCGGACGCAGCGCCATCGGCGACAGCCGTCAGACTCGGCACGACCCGCAAGGTCGGAAACCGCCATGCCAGACCGGTGGACCCACGAGGGTTGAAAAGTGACTGAACAAAGCCAAAATCTCAAGGATGTAACCAATTACCAATAGAGGAGTTACGTGCGTTCTGCTGCTGTCGACGATTCGCGAACAAAGCCAATCTTGACGTTACCGACAAAAGTCCCGGGTAGTAGCCTGGGGAAGAGAGGAGGCTTGGGAAAGACGAGAAGCAAACCTTTGTCTCTAATGACTTTATGACGTAGAAATCTTCGAAACATCCATCAACTTCGCTCGATCAAAATGAACACGCGTTCAATTTTGTCGGTGATGTCAATCTTCACAGGATCTTCACATTCCGTCGCCATGTTGCGGCAAGCTGGGATAAGCTCGGCGGCTAAGCCGCCTGGGGGAGGAAGACCCAGGATCCGTAGCCGACCACGCGCTGCCGCGGGCCGGCGGTGTCTCCGGAGGAGCACAGGTCGACGGTCCGGCAGTTCAGGTTATGTTGCCTGGCGGTGTGCAACAGTCCGACAATCGCGTTTCGCCCGCAGGCGGATCTCGGGCCAAGGGCCTCGCCATGGAGTTGTTCGATGGCCTCCGCGGTCGCCTGGTCCAGCCTGCGCGCTTCCTCGTAAGGATGCTGGTGGCTCAGGTCGGAGCTGACGACGATCAAAGTCCGATCGCCGTCCCAGAGCGGTTCCAGGATCTCGTCCACCATCTCGGCATCGGCCCTGCCGACCAAGAATGGAACGATGGCGAAGGAGCCGAGCACGACTTGGAGGAAGGGAAGCTGGACCTCGAGCGCATGGTCGCGCTCGTGTGCCTCATCGTCGAGGTGCACCTGGGTGAATTGAAGCGATTCCTCGACGGCGGCGCGATCCACCGGGACGTGGCCCAGCGGGGTCAGGAACTCCTCGGAGCTGGTGGTCGCCAGGCCGCTGATTCCTGGCGTATGGCAGGTACCCAGCAAGACAACTCGCTCGACCTGGTCCGACCAGGGGACCATCCAGGCGTAACCCGATGCCGCGACCGGTCCGGAGTAGACATAACCAGCGTGCGGCACGATCAAGGCCTTGGGCCGGCCTGGCACCGCGACGCTGGCAGCGGCCAGGAGCTGGACCACCTGCTCGCGCAGTCGATCCGGGTCCGCTGGATAGAAACGACCCGCGACGGCAGGCGGACGAACCTTCATGGCGGGCGCCCCTCGAACTGAGTGCCGGGAACACAGGGTGACGTCGGCGGTTGAGTCTTCATTGTACATTCCTCAGACCCGACTTGATAGAATGACAGATGGGGCATCATGAGCGGTATTTCTGGATTCGTTGAATCGACTGTTCCGACGAAGTACTGGCACCGGCTGGATGACGGCCGGGTGCAGTGTGATCTTTGCCCGCGCTTCTGCAAGCTGCACGAAGGCCAGCGCGGGTTCTGCTTCGTCAGGGCCTGCGAGGGGGGCCAGGTCGTGCTCACGACCTACGGCCGGTCGAGCGGTTTCTGCGTCGACCCGATCGAGAAGAAGCCGCTCTCGCATTTCTTGCCGGGCACACCGGTCCTCTCGTTCGGCACGGCGGGCTGCAACCTCGGCTGCAAGTTCTGCCAGAACTGGGACATCTCCAAGTCACGCGAGCTGGACACCCTGGCCGACGCGGCCGGTCCGGAGGCCATCGCCTTGGCCGCCAGGCAGCTTGGCTGCCGGAGCGTCGCGTTCACGTACAACGATCCGGTGATCTTTCACGAATACGCGATCGACGTGGCGCGGGCGTGCCGCGAACAGGGGGTCAAGACCGTGGCCGTCACCGCCGGCGAGGTGTGTGCTGAACCGCGGGCCGAGTTCTACCGGGTCATGGACGCCGCCAACGTCGACCTCAAAGCCTTCTCCGAGCGATTCTACCGCGAGGTCTGCGCGGGCTCGCTCGCGCCGGTGCTGGAGACCCTTCAGTACCTCAAGCACGAAACTTCGGTCTGGTTCGAGCTGACGACGCTCTTGATTCCCGGCGAGAACGACTCGGACGGCGAGCTCAACGAGTTGACGCAATGGGTGGTCGAGAAGCTCGGGCCGGACGTCCCGCTCCATTTCTCCGCGTTTCATCCTGATCACCGCATGCTCGACCGCCCGCCGACGCCTCCTTCGACTCTGCGCCGGGCCCGGGAGATTGCTCTGCGCAACGGCGTGCGGTACGCCTACGTGGGTAACGTCCACGATCCCGATGCCGATAGCACCCGCTGCCACCACTGTGGTCAGCTCTTGATCGGCCGCGACTGGTACCGGTTGACCGCCTGGAACCTGACCTCTCAGGGGACGTGCCCAGGCTGCCAGACTCCGTGCGCTGGAGTCTTCGAGCCGGAGCCGGGCTCCTGGGGGCCGAAGCGCCTGCCGGTGCGGTTGGCCGAGTTTGCGTAAACGTGTTCTTCCGGTGATCGCGGAAACCCGTTTTGACAGGGTGTTCTGGATTCCGCTACCCTCGGACGGAATGATCGAACGTGAAGCGAAGAACGGCCCGCTGACTGGCTGGGGCGAGGAACGATCATGGCCACCGTCACACCGATGCAACCCGCTGCCCCCTTGTTCTTGCCGGCACCAGCCGAAATCTACCGGTTCACGATTGAACAGTATGACCGGATGGTACTCGACGGGACGATCGCCGAGGATGAGCCCGTGGAGTTGTTGAGCGGGATTCTGGTACGCAAGATGCCCAAGAAGCCGAAACACTCCGTGATCACCATCTGGTTGGGAGAGGAATTGAGAGGTCAACTGCCCCCGGGCTGGCATATTCGACAAGAGCAGCCACTCAGAATTCCCGACTACGACGAGCCCGAACCCGACCTGGTTCTGGTCCGGGGAGCGATCATGGACTATGCGGGCCGGCATCCTGACCCGGCGGACGTCGCCCTGGTCGGTGAAGTCGCCGAGACGACACTGGACCGAGACCAGGGGGAAAAATGTGCCGCCTATGCACGGGGCGGAGTCCCGGTCTACTGGATCATCAATCTGATCGACAACCGGATTGAGGTCTACACCGACCCGAACCCGGCCTACGGTTACCGAACTCGCGTCGATTACCAGCCGGGCGATCACGTCCCGATCGTCATCGACACGCGGGTGTGCGGCAGGATCTCTGTTCCAGACGTGCTCTCGGCCCGCGTCGAAGGGCACGACGAAGTGAGACCAAGCTGAGCAAGTTCACATGGGCGGTTCGGGGAGTGGACCGCCATCTCGATCGCGTCCAGCCGCCCGAGGGGGTTGAGCGGGTCGACGGGATCGACCGCCTGGGCGAATTGCTCGGCTGGAGCGACTTTGCCGTCATCGCCGCTCCCCACACGCCTGAGACCGCCCGGCTGTTCGACGCCAGGACTTTGGCGCTGCTCCGTCACACAAGCTACCTGATCAACGCAGGACGAGGGGCGATCGCGGTGCTCGACGACCTCGTCGCCGCACTTCGCGCGGGGCGGCTGGCTGGTGCGGCGCTGGATGTCTACGAGGTCGAGCCGCTGCCCGCCGATCACCCACTCTGGGACTATTCCAACGTGATCCTCACGCCGCATACCGCCGGCTATTCCACGGTGATCGCAGCGCGGCATCTGGCGACGCTGGTCGAGAACGTGGGTAGGTTCGCTCGCGGTGAGACGCTGCTCAACATCGTGGACAAGACCCTCTGGTTTTGAGCGGCCTTGGGTATAGAATTCAGTGTCATCCGCATTTGAAAATGCGTGGGCACTTTTCGGCACTTCCAGAAGCTGAAGTTTTTTTCTGAAAGCCGCGCCGCGGCTTTTGGCCCGGGAGGGGACAATGCGTCGGGCCTTTACCTTGATCGAGCTGCTGGTGGTCATCGCGATCATCGGCGTATTAGTCGGGCTCTTGGTCCCGGCCGTGCAATCGGCCCGGTCGGCCGCGCGGCGGGCGCAATGCCAGAACAACCTCAAGCAGATCGGGATCGCGCTGACGAGCTATCTCTCTCAGCGCAACGTGCTGCCCATGAGCGCCGTGGCGGGAACGGGCCATGGCATCAATCAGAGCTGTTTCCTGCTGATCATGCCCGAGCTCGACCAGCGGCCACTGTACAGCGCCTACAATTTCTTCGTCGAGAACTACGACCCGGCCAATACCACGGTGGTGGGCACGGTCATCTCCACCTTCCTTTGTCCGGAAACGCCGCTTTCGACCGACAACCTGCCGTCAGCTCAGATCCAGCAGTTCGGCACCACGTATCCGGCCGGTTCGTCCTTTGCGAAATGCAATTACGCCGCGAACTGGGGCGGTAGCCAGAACACGCTGGGCAGCGATTACACGACCACCTACTCCTCAAACGACAAGGGGGCGTACCTCGGGGTGATGATGACCGTCAAGGCCGTCAGCTTTCTGGGCCCAACCACCTGTATCCGTGCACAAGACATCCGCGACGGCATGGCCAACACCCTCATGGTCGGCGAGAAGCGTGATTCTCAGGGCTGGAACGTCGGCGGCTACGCGGGCAGCCAATTTGACGTGGGGCCGTCGCCTTATCTCGTCACCAACGATCCCTTCTTGGCGATGGTCTTCGCCGGCTCGGTCCACGCAAGCCAGACCCATTTCGTCTTCTGCGCCGGCTCGGTCCATCCGCTCCGCTCGACGATCGACAAAGCCACCTGGTACGCCCTGACCACACGCTACGGCAGGGAAGTGATCAGCGCCGATGCGTATTGAGCCAGTTCCGTTGCTTCCGACTCGACCGGCGCTCAGGACCCGGCCCGGTGAAAAACCGTGGGCTCGACGCTGGGTAGGCCGAAGAGCCGGTTGTGGAGCATCTGCTCGAAGATCAAGAGGTTGCCCAGGAAGGTGGTGGCTGGCTGGGTGTCACCGTTGACGCAGACCGGGTCGGCATACGCCTGGATCAGCGCGAGGCGATCGGGCAGGGGGGGATGCGCGGGGTCGTGCGTGCCGTGCTGGCTGGTCAGGACCTGCAATCTCATCGCCGTGACCGACTCGACCGGGAGACGATACCAGAAGGTCCGGAAAAATGAGTACAGGTTGGGGAAATCGGGATGATTGGGGTCATAGTGTTCGAGCACCTCGCGGAACAGGGGTTGAACCACGGCGACCTTGACCAGGGCCGAGGCCGCCGCGCCGCCGCCCGCGATGATCGCCGCCATCCGGTCGGCCCGCGCTTCCTGGCCGCGCGCCACCGGCTCGATCAACCAGGACGCCTCACGGAGGCAGAATCGGGCCCAGGCCCCAAGCGGTCCGCGGGCCCGGGTTGCGGACTGCTCGATGGTCAGCTTCAACCCCTCGACAAAGCGGGCAGAGCGTGCCGCGCGGGTCGCATCGCCGCGGGCGAGGTGGGCCAGCTCGTGGGCCAGGACTGCGCGCAGTTCGACCTGCGTTAGCACCCTCAGAAGCGGTAGCCCGATGATCAAGGCCTGCGACCGGCCCCAGGCCACGACTCCGCAGCAGGGCAGATAAGTCAAGCGAACCTGTCCCGGCGGTCGGACTCCCAGCCGCCGGGCCACCGTATCGATCGAGGAAAAGAGCAGTGGTGCGTCCACCCGCGCCAGCACCGGACCGAGGTGGGAGTCGGGATCGCTCCTCTCGGCGCAGAACCAGATCCCTCCGAGGGTCCTGACCACGCCGGTCCATCCGTAGATCTCTTCACCCAGCCAACCCCGCACGACCGGAATGAATCCGCCGAGGGCAAGCAGCAGCATCGAGCCGGCGATGGTGACCGACCAGTAGAGATGTTCCAGGATCGTGAGCACCAAGGCCCGCCAGCGCAACGCGAGTGGACCGACGGTGATAGGGCCCAGAGGTGTGACCTCTGGCATGGTTCTGTCGTTGGCTTATTCGTTATGTTCGAGATCGGTTGCACCATCCGTCAAGAGCTGATGACTTTCGGGGCCCCAGCAAGCCCGGACGCTGTGACCGGGCCGCAAGCGGCAAGGGCGGTCGACGCGGACCGCCCCGGGTCAACTGGCAGCGAACGACCGCACCCGGCAGACGGGCTCCGGCGCGACATCCGCAGTGCCAGGCCGGTCAGTTCTTGCCGGTCTCCTTGTTGAAGAAGTCTTTCGCCTTGTCTTCCAGGTCCTTGAGCTTGTCGCCGGCCTTCTGTTCGAGCCGGCCGGCCTTGTCCTTGAGATCCTTGAGCTCGGGCCCGGCCTTGTCCTTGAGGTCTTTGAACTCCTCGCCGACCTTGTCCTTGAGGTCCTTGAGCTTCTCGCCGGCCTTGTCGACGGCCTTGCCGGCCGCGGGGGCTACCTCCTTGAGTTTCTCGCCTGTCTTGTCGAGC
The DNA here is from genome assembly GCA_049516015.1 of Isosphaeraceae bacterium. Taxonomy (GTDB): domain Bacteria; phylum Planctomycetota; class Planctomycetia; order Isosphaerales; family Isosphaeraceae; genus Aquisphaera. The sequence goes on from JBEKTN010000103.1 coordinate 6,811, forward strand.
GCGTCGCGCGTCTTCTCTCCGCCCTTCTCGATCACCGCACCGGTCGTCGACGCGGCGCCTGCGAGTTTCGAGCCGGTACCCGTTTCCTTGATCTTCTCACCCAGGCTCTTGGTGCCCGACTCGATGGCTCCGCCGGCTTTCTCCAGCTTGGTCCCGGTCGTCTTCACGCCGGATTCGATCTGATCGCCGTTACATCCCCAGGCGGTGATCGCCAGCGGCAAGCTCAGCGCGATTCCCAGTCCGATCTGTCGATTCATGGTGCACTCCTGCAAGGTTTCTTGGATGCCCCAGGCGGTTGACTTCTTCGTGGCCGGATGGCCCCCGAACCGCCCGGGATCTACCGGGTATTTCGCTCCGACTCATAGATTATAAGGAATCAAGGTGGCCAGCGGATATCCGGACCTGCCGCCAACTCCTTCGAGATCCCTGCCAGCATGCCGTTTTCCGGGCCTTTCTGCATGGCTCAAAAGTGGGGGATTGACGTTGTGAGACAATTGTCTTAGGATGCACAATCACGCTGGTAATGGTCAGTTCCGACCCCGACCTGGCAATCAGCCGCAGATTCTGTCCGGGAGCGAGGTTGGGGCATGTCGGGCCCCTCTTGTCGAGATGACTTCCGATGGCCAAACGTCCTCCGACGATTCCCGATTCCGAACTCGATGTCTTGAAGGTGCTTTGGGACAGAGGTCAGGCCACGGTCCGCGTGGCCCTGGAAACGTTGCGGGCCGCGGGTCGTCAATGGTCCTATGCCACGGTGGCAACGTTGCTCGACCGGCTGGAATCCAAGGGACTGGTCACCAGCGATCGCAGCGATCTGGCTTTTGTCTATCGTCCCGCGATCTCCTCCCAGGAAGTCCGCCAGCGGCGGCTCTCGAACCTGGTTGACAAGCTGTATCAGGGAGAGCCCGGGTTGCTGGTGCTGCACCTACTCAAGTCTCACCCGCTCGACGCCGGCCAAGCCAAAGAAGTTCGTGCCGTGCTCGACGAAATGACCGGCGCGACCCCCAGGAAGAAGGTCAAGTAGCCGTCGTTCCGTCACCTTCGCTGCTTGCCGGCGAACTTCCGTTCCCCTTTTCCTCAGCCCGACTTGCCCGCGCTCACGATGGGCTGGGTGCCGCGCTCGGAGCAGAGCACGTCCAGCAGGTTGCTGACCATCGCCGCCTTCTTCTCGTTGTCCAGCTCCACCGTCGGAACCCCTTGCCTTGACGTGTGCCTGAGCAGATCAAGATCAATGTGTCTTCGCCGCGAGAAAGCCGGCCTTGACCAGAACCGACTTCCAGAGCAAAGGTTCTCACAACCAGGGAGTCGAGTCTCACCGTCCTAAACGGTCCAGGCGCACAATGATCCCGTCCTTTTTTTCCTCCAGTGCGGACCTGTTTCACCATTTTGATTCAAGCCGCGGGTTCGTGCGGCCGATGATTTTGATACGAAGTCTAATGCACGTCGCCTGTCAAACTCCCAAATTCTTATGATTTCAGGGTTTCCGGCGATTCTTGGGTGCGTTTTGACTCTCCGTTTACGCTGATGGGGAAAGGATGCCCATCAACCCGCGTGGGTGGACGGCGATCCTCGGAAGAATGGAGTCGATCCGATGAAACCTGTACAGACATTGTTGAAGGTCTTGGACCGCATCAACACCTCGGGTGCAGAGGCTGCGCGACCGAAGGTCCGGCGTGCTCCAGTGTGCGAGATGCTGGAAGGGCGGCAACTCTTGAACGCCGCATGGACACCGCCGCATGGATTCCCAGGGTGGGATGGAGCCGCGGGCCAAGGACCCGATCCCGCTGCCCACGTACACCCGTTGGACGCGAAAGGCTTACATGGGGCGGGTCACACCTTCGGGTTCCCCGGCGCTCCCGGCGGCGCGGGGCACGCCTTCGCGTTCCCAGGCGCTCCGAATGGCGTTGCCCCCAGCGGCGTTGCCGGGAAGAGCTTCAAGGCGCCGAGCGCCCAGCTTCAAACGGATTTCCAGACCCTTCAGACCGACCAGAAAGCGCTTCAGGCCGAGACTCCGGCGAGCCTGACAGCGGCGGTCAAGGCTGATCAAGCCGTCATCCAGAAGGCATTCTCTTCGCTGACGCCAACCCAGATGAAGGCCTTGCTCCCCAGTGGGCCGCCGAGCGGAACCCCCAGCAGCGATCCCACGGCCAACCAGACGGCCACCCTCACGGCAGCCGGCGTCTCGTCCAGCGAGATCAACACGATCACCACTGACTACCAGAACCTGAAGACCGCGCTCACCACCACCGACCAGACCCTTCAGGCCAAGATCGCCGACGACGAGGCGGCCATCGTCAAGGACGGCGGGCCCTCCTTGCCCGCCAATAGCCAGGGGATGCCGGGCATGTTCTGAACCGACGATCGATGGGTCGTTCATTGCTCCTTGCAGTGAACCCCTGGGAATGGAGTCCGTTCTGACGAGGCCCCATTCTCCTGGGTGGGCCGGGAAGACAGCTTGGGGGCTAGCCTTCCCGGCCCTCGCTGCGCCATCGGCTCTGGCTTCGCTCATGAGCATGTGATGCCTGTCCTTGGATTCGTTCCTGGGTCCGGTGCGTGTTCCCGCGCCACGTCCCTCCCTGGAGGAAGACAACATTCGCGCGTGAGTGTTACACCGCAAGGACAGATTTTTCGCGGAGTGGCAATCCGGCGTCGGAGGGAGGAACCACGAAATACACGAAAGACACGAAAAAGAGAAAAAAGGCGAGGAGCGTCGCAGACCACGGAAAACTGGCTGCATGGCGTCGTCTTCGTCGATCTCATCGTGGTGGGGACCGCGTTTGGCCAGATGGCCCTGGCGGCGGCGCTCTTGCACGACACGATCATCGCCGCCAATCCGTTTACCGTGTTGATCGCGATCCTGCGCGTGGGATGGGCTTACGTGATCCCCTGCCTGGTCACCAGCGTCGCGCTCGTGCTCGGCGGCCTTGGGGTGTACGGTCTGCTCTTCCGCATGCCCCGGATGTGGATGGAAGCCGTGGCCCTCTGGGCGTTCTGGGTCTTCGTGCTCTACGAGGGAATGGTTGTCATGCGAATGCTGGGGCTGACCTATCACGCTCATGCGGTGGAGCTGGTCTGGTTCCGTCGCCGGCCACGGTGGGCAACGTCGCGGTTGCACGGGCGGATTTACAGCAATTCGTGAGGAATCGCACTGCCTGTCTGGCATCTGACAGAGCTTCAGTGCGACATTCGGACCAGGAGCACGATGGCGGTTGTGAAGTAGATAACCAGTCCGGTGGCGTCAACCAGTGTGCTGATGAACGGGGCGGAGATGACGGCCGGATCAATGCCTACCCTGCGGGCCAGCAAGGGGATCAGGGCACCGATGGTATTGGCCCACATGCAGATGCCCAGAAGCGTCAGGCCGACCACTGCGGAAATGCCCCAGGGCTGGCCTCGCCAGTAGCGGGCATAGAACAATCCGGCCGTCCCGAGCATCAGACCCAGGAAGAGCCCGATCAGCCACTCCCGCAGCAAGACTCGCCAGGCGTCGCGCCCCTTGATTTCGCCCAGAGCCATCCCGCGGATGATGGTGCCAACGGTCTGGCTGCCGGCGTTGCCCCCCGTGCCGAGCATGAGTGGGATAAAGAATTCGAGCGCGGGGAAGTGACTGTCGTCGGTCGTCCATTTGTAGTAACGGACCACGGGATAGGTCAAGTTCTCGGCGAGGAACAGCATCAAGAGCCACTTGATCCTGCGCCTGGTCACGTCGATGACGGTGCTTTGCCAGTAGGGGACGGTATCGGCCTCGGGGTCGGGTGAAACGCCGCCGAACTTGAGGATGTCCTCGGTCTGCTCCTGGCGCAGGATGTCCATGGCGTCGTCGTGGGTGATGATGCCGACGAGCCGGCCAGTGGAGTCGACGATCGGCAGTGCCAGCAAGTCGTACTTGTCGATCTGGCGAGCTACGGTTTCCTGGTCCTCGTCCAGGCGGCCGAAGATGACGTCGCGCTGCATGATGTCTTCGATCAAGGCGGACCGGCGCGAGAGGATCAGGTTCTTGAGCGAGACGAAGCCGATCAACCGTCGATTATGGTCCACGACGTAGCAGTAATAGATGGTCTCGCGATCGGGCGCCTCGTGGCGCAGGCGGTCAAGGGCCTCACGCACGGTGATGTGCGCCGGCAGGGTGACGTAGTCGGTGGTCATGACCGCACCGGCGGTCCCGGGCTCATAGCTCGCCAGCCGGCGAATGTCCTCGCGTTCGGCCTGGGCGAGGTGGGGAAGCACGACATCGACGAACTCCTCGTCGAGCCGGTTGACCAGGTCGGCCCGTTCGTCGTGCGACATGTGGTGCAGCAATTCGGCCGCCTGCTGGGGAGGCATGGCCTCGACGATCCGATTCTGGCTCTCGGTGCTGAGGTAGCTCAAGACGTCGGCGCGGTCTCGCGGCAGCAGGATCCGGAACAGGGAGTCGCCGTCCTCGGCCTCCAGATCCTCGATCAGCTCGGCCGTCCGCCCCGGGTGCTGGTCCTCGATGAATTCGCGCAGGGCGGCGACTTCGCCGCTCTGGATCAGTTCGCGCAGGTCGGGCACCAGGAGCGGGTTTCGCACCAGCCTACCTCCCTTTCACAGTCGACATTGGGAGATCGCTCCATGGGCCGTCCGACTCGGTTGCGGGGAAGGCCGTTATCTTTATCGGACCGATGAGGGCGCCGGGGTAACGCCGTCCTCGGGGTAGACGCGGCCGCCGCTGTCGCGGGCACTTCCGGTTCGAGTGATGAAACGTGGGGTTTCAGGGATTTCCGATCACATCTTTGCCGAGGTAGGGCCTGAGCACTTCGGGAACGTCGATGCGGCCATCGGCTCGCTGGTAATTCTCGAGGATCACGATCAAGGCCCGCGAGAGCGCGACGGCCGTGCCGTTCAGCGTATGGACAAACCGCGTTCCCTTATGACCGCCGGGCCGATACCGGATGTTTAGACGTCGGGACTGGTAATCGGTGCAGTCGGAGGTGCTGGTCACCTCGCCGTACTCGCCGGCCGCGCCGCGACCGGGCATCCAGGCTTCGAGGTCGAACTTGCGGTAGGCTGGGACGCCGAGATCACCGCTGCAGATATCGAGGACGCGGTAGGGAATGCCCAGCGCCTGGAAGATCTGCTCCTCGATCGCCAGCAGCTCGGCGTGGATCGCGCCGGAGGTATCCGGGGTGGTGAACGCGAACATCTCGACCTTGGTGAACTGGTGCACCCGGTACAACCCGCGGCTGGCCCGGCCCGCGGCGCCCGCCTCGGTGCGGAAGCAGTGCGACAGCCCGACATACCGGATGGGCAACTGGCTTTCCTCGAGCAGCTCGTCGGCGAGCATGCCGCCCAGCGTGATCTCGGCGGTGCCCACCAGGCTGAGGTCGCTCTCCTCGATCGAGTAAACCTGGGTCTCGACCCCTCGGGGGGTGAACCCGATGCCTTCCAGAATACTGTTACGGGCGAGATCGGGAGTGATGATGGGCGTGAAGCCGGCAGCGACCAGGGTTCTGACGGCGAACTGCTGAAGTGCCAGCTCCAGGAGCACGGCATCGTTCTTGAGAAAATAGAAGCCGGTGCCCGCGACCTTGCCGCCGGTTTCGAAGTCGATCAGGTCGAGGGACTTGCCGAGCTCGACATGGTCCTTGACCGGAAACTCGAAAGTCCGCGGCGTGCCAACCCTGCGGAGCTCGCGGCTGTCGTCCTCGGTGACCCCGACGGGGGCGTCGGGGTGGGTCAGGTTGGGAACTCGCCTCAGACGTTGCTTGATCTCATCGTCCATGACCCGGAGTTGATCTTCCTGATCGCTGACCTCGGCCTTGAGGCGTTTGCCCTCCTCGATCAGCGCGGCCCGCTTTTCGGGATCTTTCTCCCGGCCGGTGGCCTGCGCCACCTCGTTCTGGCGGCGGCGGATCTCCTCGACGGTCGACAGCAGCCCCTTGCGCTCGGCCTCGAGCGCGACGACGCGGTCAATATCCTCGAGCACGTCGTCGGGGACATTCCGGTTGCGGCAGTTCTGCCGCACCGTTTCGGTATGGGCGATGACGTATTTGAGATCGAGCATGGGTCTGCCTTGAATAACCACTTCCGCGGGCCGTGGCCGTGTCAGTCAGCAAAGAAGCCGGTTCCTGCCAGGAGCTTGATGACCCGCGCCGGTTTGCTCCGGGTTTCTGAACGGGTTGCTAGGCCGGCTCGTTCGCCAGCTCCTCGAGCAAATGAGCGCCGGCCTTGATGCCCCGGTGAAAATCGGCCAGTGAGAACTTCTCGTTGGGGCCGTGCAGGTTGTCGTCATTCTGGCCCCAGCCAAGCAAGAGCGTGTCCACTTTCAGGTGCTGCTTGAGCAGCCCCACGACCGGAATGGACCCTCCCTCGCGGATGAAGACCGGCTTGGTGCCGAAGCCTGCCTCGATGGCCCGGACCGCGGCCCGGAAGCCGGGGCTATCGACGCTGACCAGCACGGCCGGAGCACCCTGCTGAGTGATCACCTCGACGGCGACTCCCGGTGGAGTGAACTTGCGGACGTGCGCACGCAAGAGCTCACCGACTGTCTTGGGGTCCTGGTCGGGTACGAGCCGAAAACTGAGCTTCGCCCCTGCCTTGCAGGGCAGGACAGTCTTGGGCCCGGGTCCGGAGTAGCCGCCGAAGAGTCCGTGCACGTCGCAGGTGGGGCGAGCCCACTTCCGCTCGAGCGTGGTGTAGCCCTCCTCTCCCACCAGGGCCGGCACGGCCAGATCGGCCTGGAATTCGGCCTCCGAGAATGGCATCCGGGCGAATTCGGCGCGTTCCCAGTCCTCCAGCGGTTTGACGGCGTCATAGAATCCCTCGATCCGGATCTTTCCATCCACCCCTTGCAAACTGGCCAGGATGGTCGCCAGCGCGTTGAGCGGGTTGGCGACGGCGCCGCCGTAGGTGCCGGAGTGAAGGTCGCGGTTTGCTCCCTGAACGTGGATCTCGAAGTAAGCCAGTCCCTTCAGGCCGTAAGTAATGGCCGGCATGCCCGGGGCAAACTGGCTGGTGTCGGAGATGACCGCATAGTCACAGGCGAGACGGTCGCGGTGCTCGGCGACGAAGGTCTCGAGATTGACGCCTCCAATCTCTTCCTCACCCTCGATCAAGAACTTGACATTCACCGGCAGTGCCCCGGTTGTCTTGAGCCAGGCCTGTGCCGCCTTTAGGTGAGTGAACATCTGGCCCTTGTCGTCCGTGGCCCCTCGGGCATAAAGGTTGCCGTCGCGGATTGTCGGCTCGAACGGCGGAGAGAGCCATGGCTCCAGCGGCTCGGGTGGCTGGACGTCGTAGTGGCCATAGACGAGCAGGGTGGGTTTACCCGGGGCTCCGAGCCATTCCGCATAAACAAGAGGATGGCGCTTGGTGGAGATCAGCTCGGCTTTGAGTCCGATTGCGGCCAGATCATCGCGGACGAAGGCTGCCGCCCGCTGTGTATCGGGATCGTGATCCGGCTGGGCGCTGACGCTGGGAATCCGGATCAGATCTTTGAGCTGTGCTTCGAAATCGTCCCGCCGCTTCTCGAGATACGCGTCCACCTGCTCCAGCGCCATGAGCACCCACCTTTCCGAATGCCAGACATTCCGCAGGTTTCACGAAGTGGCCCGTCGCGTCGCCCGATCCCGGATTCTGCGTGCAGGATCGGGTTTCGCCAGCGAACCCCGCCTGCCCGAGAAGATCGCCCCAGTCCAGTATCAGGGAGAAGCTGACCCAGTATAGCAGGCTCCTCCCACGAGGGCGACTGCCCTACGATGATTTCCAGAGGTGAGCTTGCCGGAACTGGGAAGCGCGCTCTTGCGGTCGATTCTATGGGAATGGACGCGCGATGGTCCAGGCAGACAAAGAGCAAGAACCCATGCCGTCCGCATCCCTGGCCCGCCCGCAGTTGCTTCACTGAATCCACGCGCGTTGTTTTTTCGATCGGAGGGCTTGTTGTCACCTGGTCAACCTTTACAAAATGGAGCCTCTGGCGTTGTAGGGTTGACTTCTCGCGGCCAGAGTCCATATTTTCCAAAACTTGACTCAAGTTTTTGCTGGGACGGGTCGGACGACGATTCCTTCCACAAAGAACGCGAGGTGGTATCTGAGTTGCTTGTGGTGTCCTCTGACTGGAAAATGAAGGCGGGATGGGATACTAATCAGGGAGGTTGTGACGCATTACCTGCGGACAACGATCTTATCCTCGATTTCACTTCAGCAAGACCGGCAACATAGGCGAGATATGGGTGCCACGCATGGTATATACTAAAGAGCGGCAGTGAAGTGTTGCCAACGGAAAGGCGACCGTCCCCGGGGTGGGTTTCGGCTCCCTTTGGGCGCGGTGTCAAGCGGACGCCTGGGATGGTAAAGCTCGGGGGATGAGCCCCGAGACCGCTTGGCGCGGTGGCCGAGGACATTCATCGAAACATTCCCTAAAGTACGACGCGGTTTAGGAGGGGAGCCCTTTCCATGAGTTTCATTCAACGCTTCTTTGAGCGTGTTCTGCGCAACAATCCAACCCGTATGCCTCGCACGACTTTTGACGATTTGAGCCAGGAACAGCTCGATGCCCACCTCCGCGTCGGACGTTACGGGGATTTCTTGCTGACGGATGCCGTGCGCCCTTCGATCGGGCTCGAAGTGATCCCTCGTGAAGGGTACCGGCGTGACGTCTACTGCGACCCCGAGTCCGGCAACAAGATGCCTGTGCTGGCCGCATCGGTCTCTGCCGAGCGACTCTTCGACGTTTTCATGGATCTGCTCGATCCCCTGGGTGATGATGTTGATGTCGTGATGGAGTCGAGCCACGAATCTGAGCCAGGCTCTCACGCGGACATTTATCGCGAGCACATCGACACGGTCATCCTCAAGAGCACCCTCTTTGACTACGAATCACTCCTGCTCAACGACGGCTGCGCCGGTCTGGCCGCGCTGAACCCCAACGGGCCGATGGAAGTGCAGTTCGACGAGCATAAACTGCTGTTCGTTTACGCTCACGACCTCGAGCCGTTCGAAGAGGTCCTGCTTCAGTATGGTCTGCGGCGTGACGACACCCTCAAGTTCATTTCGGAGGCCGAGCATCTGCACTCGACCGACGACGAACACCGCGATCAGTTCGAGGAACTTCTTTACCGGCTGGGAATCGATCGGTAACCGCACGCATTGACCGGTCGGATTTCTTTGGTTTTCCGTTTCGACATCCAGGGCGAGGCAGCTTCACGCGATGCCTCGCCCTGCCTCGTTGATTGGCGCCTCGAGAACCAGGAGAGGCCGCCCTGTCAGTCCAGACGGCTGCCGATTTGACCGGCCTCGCCATGGTCCATTACGATGAAGCTGACCCGGATCATCCGGGACGATGGCAGGTCAGCCTCGCCCTCCCAGGGGTGAAGCTTACCATGGTCGGCAGGTTGGGAGACTGGAATGAGGAGATCGGTCGGGAGAATGCGCTGTTGGCCAGGCTATCTGGCCTGGAGCTGGTGGATTGTGAGCTTTTGCGGGCTCTCTGGTTGTTGGGGTGAGGATCGATCTCCGCCTTCCGGACCCGTCAAGCCCTCGTTTCCGGGGGTCAAACTCGCGGTTGGGGCCCTGGGTGATTCCGCCATCCTGACAGGGCTGTCGGCCCAGCGAGGTGAGTGGGTTGCCTCGCGCGGGGGGGACATCACGATCAAGGACGAGCCAATCCGCTCGCTCGAGAACCTCTCCGATCTCGATCTCCTGATCTTCCCGGGCCAGGAGCTCGGCAACCTTGTGGATGCGGATGTGCTGGAGATCATTCCCAATCAGATTGTTTTGCCCACCCGTCCGCAGGAAGACGAGTCTGCAAAGGCCGGGCGAACCGAGAGCACGGAGGAGTCGCCAGCCGACGCCTTTCAGTACCCGGACATTGCACCGGTGTTTCGCGACCAGGTGACCAAGTACGGCGCGGAGCGGATGGCATTGCCAATCGGGGCATCGGCCCTGGTCCTGGTTTACCGACGGGACGCGTTTTCCCGTCAGGCGAACATCGACGCGGCACGCGAGGCAGGGATCACGCTGCAACCCCCCTCCACATGGGCGCAGCTCGACGCCCTGGCCGGGTTTTTTCAGGGAAGGGACTGGAGTGGTGACGGTGCACCCGATCACGGCATCGCGGCGGTATTGGGTCAGGACTCCGAGGGCCTCGGCAATACGACCTATCTGGCCCGCGCAACGAGCGTGGCCCAGCATCGCGACCAGTATTCCTGCCTCTTCGATGCCGATTCGATGACGCCGCGGATCGATTCTCCCCCGTTCGTCGAGGCTCTTCGTAGCGTCACTGCCTGGAAGCGTCACGGTCCTCCCGGAATCGACAAGTTTGACGGCCCGGCCGCTCGCGAGGCCTTTCGCGCGGGTAAGGCCGCCCTGCTCATCGACCGGGCTGAGCGAGCCCTGAACTGGTCGGGTGGGCACGCGGCCGGCGTGGCGCCGCTGCCCGGATCGCAACGCGTGTTCGAGCCGCTGCGCCAGCAATGGGAGACTTCCTCTACACTCAATGCACCCAGCTATTTGCCCCTGGGCGGCGGCTGGCTCGTCGGAGTCAAGCGCGGCCTTTCCGGTCTGCAACTCGACGCCGCGCTGGACCTCGCCCGATATCTGGCCAGTCCCGAGAATGCCAACCGACTCCGTGCCGAAGCGACCTTTCCCATGCTGCCGGTACGAAGCTCCCAGATGGGTCATGGACTGCCGGACCCGACCTCCGCACCTGATGTCGATTCGCGGCAATGGTCCGATGCCGTAAGCCGGACTTTGATGGCCGGGCGGGTCGTGCCAGGCCTGCGCATCCCCGAGGCCGCGGGCTACCTGGAAGATCTCGCCCGAGCGCGATTGGCCGTACTCAACGGCAAGGATCCCGAAGCAGCCCTGCGCGAGGTTTCCCAGGCCTGGGCCGCTCGAACCAAGGTTCGAGGCACCCAACGCCAGCTCTGGCACTACCGTCGCAGCCTCAACAGCCTGGCCACACTTCCCCAACCTCCCGAGCATGGAAAATGACCGGATTTTGGATTTTCGATTTTGGAATGGGGAATGGGGAATTCGCTTTGCCATCTGGCATCTGGCATCTGGCATCTGGCATCTGGCATCTGGCATCTGGCATCTGCCATTTTGTGATTGACCCGCATCACTCCGGAATCTGGCCGTCTGACATCCGGAATTTCCCTGGTCGTTGCTGGAACCAAGACACGATGAGCGCGGATGACGTCGAAGACTCAGTGCCGTCGATGAGCGTGGATTCCGAGATCAAGGAGCTGATGGGGCTCTTTGACGTGCCCGCATTTGCGCGTCGCGGCCAGGACCTGGAGTACTCGCTCAAGCGAAGCCATGCCCGCTGCCTGCTGGAGCGAGAGGAGTCCTTGGAGATGGTCCGGCTGCGGCTCCGCCAGTGGTCGCGCGTGGCGACCGGGCCGGGAGACTGGAGCGAGGCCTTCGCCGGGCCAATCGATTCACTCTGGCAGCGTGCGCAATCCGAGCCGCCAGTCTGGGCCGGGCAGGTTGCCCCCGCGCGGCAAAAGCGGACCGTGGCACGCGACCTGGTTGCCAGCGTTCAGCGTTTCAATGTGAGGTGGCGGCAGTTCCTGGAATCGCTCAACCTCGGGCCGACCAACCAGGTGATCGATCAGTACAATAAGTATTATGTTCTTGAGAAAGAATGCGTGATGGGTTCGGCGCGGCTGGCGTCGCGTCATTTCACACCGGTTCCCCAACTCTCGCCTGAGGTCTTGCTCCGGGACTACCCGATGTTGCCGGTTCCCGAACTACTTGCCTTGTGAAGCTCAGGCAAGACCTGTGGTAACCAATTTCGCGGAGAACCGTCTTCCGCCTTCTCATTCTTCTGGATCGAGATGCCTCCATGTTGCGAGCCTTGTCTGCCAGCGCCGGTTCCGGACGATTCCGTGCCTCCGCTGGTCAATCTGGCTGGGGCGTCGTTCTGCTCTGGCTCGCTGCTTTGGGGTCATGGTCCCAGCTCGTCTCCGCTCAGACTCCAAACCAGACAACACCGGCTCCCAAGGAAGGTGTCGCGGCCAGGAAAACCTCGTCCCCGCGGGCACTGGCCTTCGAGGTTGCCTACCCGACGATTCTCGGGGCTCAGCCGATCACGGCCAGGGTTTACGTGTTGCTGGGGCGGGGCAACTCGCGGCTCGAGCCCCGGTTCGAGCCCGACTGGTTCCGGCCGCAGCCCTTCTTTGCCCGGGATGTCAAGGGCTGGAAGCCCACGCAGACAGTGCGGATCGACTCCGCGGCGACCGGCTTTCCTGGCCCGCTCGACTCGCTCGAGCCAGGAGAATACGCGGTCCAGGCAGTCGTACGACTCAACCCGGATACCCATAGCATTGGCACAGGCGAGGGCAACGCCTATGGACCGGTCGTCCACGCCAGAATCGGAGCGAAGGAAACGAGCATGATCCGCCTTGAAGTTGACAAGCTCGTCCCCCCGCGGAAGTTCCAGGAGACCGAGCGGATCAAGCTCGCCGAGCTGGAGAGCCCGCTGCTCTCGGCCTTTTATCATCGGCCGATCAAGCATCACGCGGCGGTGATCCTGCCCGAAGAGAGGCCGGTCGGGAAACTTCCCACGGTTTACATCATCCCCGGCTTCGGCAGCGATCATCACGTGGCGGGGATGTTCGTGGCGAACTCGCGGATGAATTATGCCAGGGACATGGTGCGCGTGGTGCTGGACCCCGATTGCGGCACGGGCCACCATGTCTTTGCCGGCAGTGCCACCAACGGGCCGCGGGGCCAGGCCCTCATCGAGGAATTCATTCCCTACCTGGAGAAGACCTTTCCCCTGGTGGCGGACCCACGCGCCCGGCTGCTCAACGGTCATTCCTCGGGGGGCTGGAGCAGCCTCTGGCTGCAGGTGACTTACCCGGGCTTCTTCGGCGGCACCTGGTCCACCAGCCCCGACCCGGTCGATTTCCGTGATTTCCAGCGGATCAACATCTATGCACCCGGCGAGAACATGTTTCGCGATCGCCAGGGGAAGAGCCGGCCGATCGCCCGCATGGGCATTGTCCCCGTCATCTTCTACGACCGCTTCTCGAAGATGGAAGAAGCCATGGGTCCGGGAGGCCAGCTCGGCTCGTTCGAGGCGGTCTTCAGCCCGGTCGGTCGGGATGGCCAGCCCCGCAAGCTCTGGGACCGGGCCACCGGCGCTATCGATCCCGAGGTCGCCAAGGCGTGGGAAGCCTACGACATCCGCCTGGTCCTGCAGCGGAACTGGCCCACTCTTGGCCCGAAGCTGAGCGGCAAGATTCACGTCATCACCGGCGGCATGGACACTTTCTATCTCGAGGGAGCCGCCCAGCTTCTCAAGGACTCACTGGCCCAGTTGAAGAGTGATGCCGTGGTCGAGATCATCCCGGGCCGGGACCACAGCACGGTTCTCGACCTCGAACTCGCCCGGCGCCTCGACCGCGAGATGAAGGCCGCGGTGGCCGCGTTCGTCGATCAGAACTGATCCGGCGGGATCACTTCCGCTCGGCCAGCCACTTCCTGGCCAGGCGGTACGATGGCGATGCATAGTACTTGTCGACGACCTCCTTCGCTTTGGCGAATCCATCGTCGGCTTATGCCCGCGGTCGCTCCGGCTGATACAGTTTTTTGCCGCTGTTGGCCTCGAGATGATTGATCATTGCGCGTCTGCGGTGGCAGGCTCGATCGCAGGGATGATAGATTGGGTGGCAAGCAGTTTTCGGCGTCACCCGGTCATCGGAGGTAGTCGTGAACAATCCGGATCGCTCGACGTCGGGCCGCGAAACCCGGACCATTGCCGGGGTCATCTTCGACATGGATGGCGTTCTCGTCGAGTCCGAGCCATTCATCGCCGAGGCGGCCGTGCGGATGTTCGCGGAGAAAAGGGTCGCTGTCCGGTCCGCAGACTTCCGCCCGTTCATCGGCATGGGCGAGGATCGGTTCCTGGGCGGGGTCGCCGAGGCACGCGGCGTGGTCCTGGAGATGCCTCGCGACAAGGTTCGGACTTATGAAATCTATCTCGAGCTGATCCAAGGCCGGCTCCAACCTCTTCCCGGGGTGGCGGAATTCATCGGCCGCTGCCGTTCCCTGGGCTTGAGATTAGCCGTAGCCTCGAGCGCTGATCGCATGAAGGTCGAGGGCAACCTCCGTGCGCTTGGTCTTCCATCCGGAACCTTCGACGCGGTGGTGGTCGGCGAGGATATCATCCTCAAGAAACCGGCCCCTGACATCTTTCTCGAAGCTGCCCGCCGGCTTGGTCTGGAGCCAGGCGCCTGCCTGGTGATCGAGGATGCCGTTGCGGGAGTCAGGGCCGCCAGGGCCGCTGGCTCGCGCTGCCTTGGAATCACCACCTCGTTCGAGGCCGACCGGCTCATGGCTGAAGGCGCTAACTGGACGGCTACGAACCTGGCGTCGGCTTCGGACAAAGTGCTCGAATGGTGAGCCATACGCAGCGTTATGCTAAGACTCCTCGCTGATCTCCATCATTTAACAACTGCCAAGATTTGGGTGGCTGGTGGCGGAGCCGGAGGCGACGCCCCAGATGCTCTGGCTTCGGCCCTGGAGCTTCCCTGCGGTCAGCCCCAGCCACCCAGGCATCCTTCCCCATCAATGAGATAAGACAAATCTCGGTGGAGTTCACCGAGGACTCTCGATTATTGCCGGCAGATAACGACTTCCAGGCATGTTTGTTGAGCAAAGTGTCGGGGAGTTTCAAGGAATTCGAAATAATCAACATTTCAATTTTTTTCTTGCAAACCCTAGACGTCCGGATTTAACTATGTACTCGCATTGGTCCTCGTCTACCAGTGCCCATGATGGACCCCAGGGACGGGATATCGCTTCTTGAGGCGTAACTGCTACCTTGCAGATGAGTGATTGATCCCACGTCCAGCGGACGTCTCGATATCGAAGGATCACGACGAAATGGGCGAGACGGCATCGCTCCCGGCGGCCAATCCGCGTGGAATCGTCCCGACAATAAGTTTGCGTTGAGTCTCTCGAGGCTCGCAACAGCGATCATGGCTCCGGCCACGGGAGGATCGATCCCGGGCTCGGCCTTTGGTGCTGTGCTCACAGTCGCTGGGACCGGCACGCATATCCCTCTGACAACTCGATGGAACCAAGGCGTTGCACCGATGACTGGCAAAAGGACGAACTCACGATCAATGGTCCCGGCGCATTCGACCCGACCATCGACGTCCGCGAAGTCAGCCGTACTGTGACCAGCACCCCGATCCAAGGAACACGCCAATGTCACGCAAGTCGAACACGAGTTGGTGGTTTCTCAGGAGGCGGTCGAAGGCCAGCGCCGACGGGGCGCACGGCTCGCGACGGCCGCGCGGGCGGGCCGGACGGTGCGGCTACTCGCCTTCGAGGGCTTGGAAAGCCGTACGTTGCTCTCGATCACCGCTTCGGTGTCGGGCTCCACGGCGTCCTTCGTGTCCTCCTCCTTGTCCGACGAGCTGTACCTGGAGACGACCTCGAGCGGCATGCTCGAATATCACGACCAGACCACTTCCACCTTCTCCACCGACCTCGGCGGCGCCACGCTCAACGTGCGCATGCAAGCCGTCACCATCGACACCCAGGTCCTTAGCACGGACGGCGGCGGCGGGGTCTACCTCGAAGGGATCGCCACCGGTGGCCAGTCGTTGACCATCCAGGCCGCGTCCGTGGGGTCGTCCAACCAGCTCCTGGCGATCCAGTCGACGGTCGACACCCAGGCGGCTTCACGAACGTCACGTTCGGGACCGCGTCGCAAGGTGGCGTGACGGTCTCGACCCGGAACTTGGGCGGTGCCACCGACTACCTCACCGGCGCGTCGCAGGGAAACTCCGGCGCGCTGATGGTGACTGTGGCGAACCCCGATCCAAACAACCCGTTTCTGAACATCGGCTTCAACACCCCGCAAATCACCGTCGACGCCGGCTCCAACCTGCTCACCCAGGCCACCGGCTGGAGCCAGGCCGGGGCGATCACCCTCACTGCCACGAACACGAATAACGTGCTCGACGGCCTGAGCTTCCCGACGCTCGATGCCGTCGTACGGCAGTCGACCGTCGATTTCGCCGACGGCACGACGAGCTCCGCCAGCCTGGTCGAGGGGGGGACGATCGACATCGAGGCGACCTCGGGGGACACCCCCCTGGTGCAGACGCTTGCAAACCAGGGTACGGATCCAAACCAGCGATGACCAGTTCGCGTCGTGGGGGCAGTGGGTCGGCGGGATCCTCAACTCCGCGTGCAAGCGGCGAGCTACCTGCCGGGGCTCAACCTCGCGACGCTGCCGGTCTCGATCAACTACCGGAACGCGGCGTCGACGGTCACGGTCGGCCAGTACACTCAGATCATTGGCAGCGGCGACGTTACCGTGGCGTCGACGAGCACGGCCGACGCGGAGGGCCAGGCGATCTACTCGCGGGGCACGCAGTTCGGCGCGGCCGTGGCATTCATGATGGGGGTGACCGACGCCGAGACCAACGTCAACAGCAACGCCTTGATCGACTCGACCGGCGGGAGCGTCACGCTCGGTTCGACGGCCAACACGACGGCCACC
>JBEKTN010000104.1:0-22419 GCA_049516015.1 Isosphaeraceae bacterium
GTCTCCGGGTCTGGGGAAACTGGAAAATTGGGGAAAACGTCCTTAAAGTCTTCCTCAGGCTCAGGGGTTCTGCAAACCGTCGCGTCGACCTTTTCCTCCCTCTCATAGCTTCAATTTCCGGCTGGCGGCACATCCTCCGACCCTCATCTCAGGCGACCAGTCCGTGTGACGGCACTACGGCGCGCCGATGGCTTTGCCTTCGAACCGGGTCCGGCATCACGGAAGCACGGCCCCACTCCCGAGCGTTGCCGCCGCCAAGAACCACTTGGGCGAAATGGACCACCCGCGTTTACTTTGTGCCACAGAGCAAGTGGCCCTTTCCGCGCTCCCTTCGCGCTTCCGAGCCAGTGGATCCAAGGGAGAGGTGGAAATGACGGTGCAGTGTCAGAACAGAGCCAATTGTGCGGGTGTTTATCGTTGTCAGATTAGAACTTATGACGAAAAAATGCGGAGGTCCAACGGCGGCATTGACGGCTGAAAAAACTTCAGAATGTCTACTTTTAGCTACCAAACGCCTGTTCAGTTCTAGTGGAAGTGGATTTTGTACAAGCTGACATTGGTGCCACAAAGTGGGTGGCCCCTGCCGCGCGTTCCCTTGAACCATGACGGTCTGTCGTGCTCATCTCGGGCCTGGCCACCGGGCCCCCGGCAGGGGTGGGCGGCGGGCTCGGACCGTTTCTGGCTGCGTGAACTCCGCGTTTCTCGGACTTGAACTACTTAAACCGCTCCAGCGGTCCGGCAGGTCGGGCCCGTTGTACTGCCCCTCCTCTCCCGCCCGGCTCAACCCTGCTCAGCAGGTGGGGGCGTCGCTGGGGGTGCCTTCTGAGCCAAGGCGATCGCGTACGCCGTGGCGTAAGTCCGGCAGTGGGAGATGGAGATCAGGATGTCGGCGATTCCGCGGTCGCGAGCGACCTCCTTGGCAATGCCGCCCACCATGACCTGCGGCTGTCCAGACTCGCCGGTCCGCACCTCGATGTCGGTCCAGGAGATGCCCCGGCTCCAGCCGGTGCCCATCGCCTTGAGGATCGCCTCCTTGGCCGCCCACCGGCCCGCGAAGTGCTCGATCGCGTGCTTCCTCGACTGACAATAGCGAACCTCCCGGGCCGTGTAAACCCGCCGCAGGAACAGCTCGCCGTGCTGCTCGATCATCTTGCCGATCCGCGGGCATTCGACGATGTCGGTGCCGATCCCCAGGATCTCCATGCCCAGCGTCCTTCCCACGAAAATGGGTCGCCAGCGGAGTTCGCTTCCATTTCAGTCTACTGGGCGCCGGAAACGTGGCCAAGCTGGAAGACAGGCGAAGGCTCGGAGGGAGGTTTCACAACTCGCTGTCAGCAACTTTCGTCCGGCAAGGCCAATCCCCACGATCGGCGCAGGCGATCGGTGGAATCAAGGATGGCCAATGTTTCATCGAGAGGCATGAGCGGACTTTCCAGCAGTCCCTCGCCAAGACAACGCATCGCCTCGGCGGCTTCGAACTCGTAGCCATGGCCCGCGGCATGATGAACGATCGACCTGGTGTTGCGGCGCATCGACTCCAGCACGGGTCGACCGATCGTCTCGAAGGCACGACGCAGCAGCCGGATTCGCTTGATCCGGGTCTTCCAACCGCCGGTGGGCATGACCCGCGCGGGCGTGCCGGCGGGCTCAACGGACCTGGTCCAGGATACCCGGCGCGGGGCATAGAAGGGCTCATGGATGCGAATCTGACCATGCGTTCCAATGATCACAGCCTCATTCCTGAGCCGGCTGCGCAGCGAGGACGTGAGCACAGCCAGGGCGCCGCCATCATGACTGCAGAGCAGCGACTCTTGCTCGTCGACTCCCGTCGGTCCGATCGAGGCGCGGCCCACGATTTCCTCAGGCGTCCCGAGCAGGAAGTGCGCCAGCGAAATCAGATAGACCCCACGATCAAGGAGAGCCCCGCCTCCTTGCCGCGGATCGAAGAACCTGTTTTCCGGATCGAAGGCAGTCGGGTAGCCGAAGTCGGCCGTCAGCAGACGGATCTGGCCCAGGTCGCCGGACCGCACCATGCTGCGAACCTCAAGCAGCAGGGGATGGAATCGCATCCACATTGCCTCCATGCAAAAACGCCGCGAGCGACGAGCCCGGTCGATCACTTCGCGAGCCTCGGCGGCGGTGCGGGCAAACGGCTTCTCACAAAGCAAGGCCCGCCCGGCAGACAGGCAGGCCAGAGCATGTTCCCGGTGCCGATCATGCGGGCTCGCGATGTACACGATATCCACGTCATCATCACCAGCGAGGCCTGCCACGGTGTCATGGGCGCGACGAGCCCGGAACTGACTCGCGAATGCGTGGGCTCGCTCCGTCTGTCGCGACGCAACCGCGGACAGCACGGCGCCAGGCACCAGGCACAGATCCTCGGCAAACGCCCGGGCCGCGACCCCGGTTCCCAGGATGCCCCACCGGACGACAGACGTGGTTCCAGCGGTGTTCAAGAGGCAAGTTCCCCATCAAGGCGACGATCTGCTCAGAGCAAGGGTTCGATCGGGTCAAACGTGGTCGTCACCTTGTAAGGAGCTCCAGCGTCACGCGCCTGATGGATTGCAATGACCAGCTCATTGGTATGCAGGCTGTAGCGCTTCGAGAGCCGCGAGGGACGATTTTCGCGTATCGAGGCTGCCAGTTCGGCCACTCCCCGAGCGAAGTCCATCTGCTGAGAACCGCGATAACGGTAGCGCTTCTTCTTTTCTCCGACAAGAGGATACCGCGTCTTCCAGGGAGACTTGAAGGTCCTGCGACGAATGGTGTAGAAGCGCTGAATCCGTACGGGCGAACGGTAATACCAGCAGTCGTGAGTGCTCAGAATTCCCTCGTCACCGACAATCCGGAGCGAGTGATCGTGGGGGGCGATGATGCTGCAAGTGAGCCGGGCCACCACGCCGGAGGCAAACCTGATGCAGGCGACCGAGAAGTCGGGAGCTTCCTCGCGCAAAGGCTCGTCGGTCTGCTTATCGGGCACAAGGCAGGCCGAGAACGCGGTCACCGTCTCCGCCGGTCCGAAAAACGCAGGAAGCCAGGTCAAGTAGTAACCAGCATGCTCAAATGTACAGCCAGCCTCGAACTCATCAGTCGCCGGCCAGGGGACCCCGGAGGCACTCTTCCATTGTCTGTAGGGCATTCGGAACACCATGCCATCGTCCATCTCGGCGTAAACCAGACGCACCGTTCCGACATGGCGTTCCCGCAGAGCCTTCCAGAGAGTCTGGGCCGTTTCTCCCAGCAGGCTGCAGGGAGCGGAAGAAAGATGCAGACCCTTGGACTCGGCAAGCTCGACGAGCGCTTTGGCTTCGTTGAGTTGCATGGCCAGTGGCTTCTCGCTGTAGACGTGCTTGCCAGCCTCGAGCGACGCCCTGGTGACCTCGTAGTGGCTGCGGGGGTTGGTCAGGTTGAGTACCAGTTGAACGCGGGAATCGTTCAACACTTCTTCCAGCGAGCCAAACCGGGGGACGCCGTGAAAAACGGCAAACTTCGTCGCGCGGTCCGGATCGCGATCGGTGACGCCGATCAGTTTCAGTTCCGGATATGCCGCCAGGGTCGAGAGGTAGTAGTCCGCGACGAATCCACAACCAACGATTGCTATATTCATATCACATCGGCACGGTCGGATTGCAGCTCGCCGCGGTATTGGTCCGCTGCTCTTCCCGCAGGCCAGTCCGAGGAATCCGTGGGGGGTGAAGATGCCGCCGGATCCTCACGATCAATAAGCCCCGCGGCCGACCAGTACCACGATGAAGGTCCGGGCGATGATCCGGAGATCCCGGGCCAGGGACCGTACCACGATGAAGGTCCGGGCGATGATCCGGAGATCCCGGGCCAGGGACCAGTTCTCGACGTAATCTCGATCCAGCTTGACCATGTGGGAGTAATCAATATCGCTCCGCCCCCCGACCTGCCAGGGGCCGGTAAGCCCTGGCAACACCTGGAGGCGGCAGGCGAAGCCTTCAGGATCGAGTTCCCGAAGCTTGTCGCTGTCCCGCAACTGGAGAGGCCGAGGGCCAACCAGGCTCATCTCTCCGCGGAGGATGTTGACGAGCTGGGGAAGCTCGTCCAGGCTCGATCGCCGCAAGAATCGTCCCAGGGATGTGACTCTTGGATCATCGCGCAGCTTGAACAGAACGCCATGCTCGGACTCGTTATGCTCCTCCAGATCGCCCAGGCGCTGCTCGGCATCAGCGACCATCGTGCGAAACTTGAGCATGTGGAAGAGGCGTCCGTGACGGCCGCAACGCAGCTGGCGGAACAAGACCGGACCGGACGAGTCGAGCCGGATCAGAAGGACGATCCCCAGCATCACCGGGGCGAGTAACAGCATCCCGATCAGCGCACCGGCCAGATCCACCGAACGTTTGAGAGCCTGAGATAGACCATCGATCGTGAGCTCGGTCGACTGCAACGAGCGGATGGGCGAAAGTTGCAGCTCAGCGTTCAGGGTCGTCGTCAGGTCTTGGGATCCCGAGCCGAAGCGCATGGCGTTTGATCTCGACGGGTAACTCATCGGTGCAGATTCTCCAGGGGCCCTTCTTGTGAAGGGGCAAACGCCTTTGGAACCTGGACTGAAACCAATCTGAGCGCGATTTCACACGCAACGGGGAGAGTGATCGTGTTTCCACAGGTCAAACGGTCGCTGTAAGCTAGCACGGTCATTCCGGACGGTCAATCCGCACGGTGTTGATTCTGGGAATCACTGGGGGACAAGGATTGCAAGAAGCTGGGGGAAATGCATTGGTTGTTGCCAGCAACGCACACGCCGGGCCCGGGACAACAGCTCGGCGAGATCGCCGCATTATGGCGGTCGAGCATTTCACGCGGGCCGCGGCGAAGGAAGTCGCCGCGGGGGGCATCTCGGTCAACAACGTCGCGCCCGGACCGATGGATACGCCGCTTTTCTACCGCCTTCATCCTGTATATGCTGACGCCGCTCTTCTTCATCACGCCTCCGCGGCCTCATCGGCCGGCTTGAGCGAGGCATGAGTTGCGAGCGATGACCATGGAATCAGGCATCTGGAGGCTGCGGCGCCTGATTCCCGGTGGTGAGATCGGGAATCTCGCTGATCAGAAAGACGCCGTCGCCGCTGCCGCCGAGCGGGTTGAAGCCGAGCTCGATTGGAAACTCGGCGCCGTCCTTGCGTTTTCCGACAATTTCGCGAGTCTTTCCCGTGCGGCGCGCCGACGCGGACGCAGAGAAACTGTCGAGCAATACTCGATGCCCGACTCGGAATCGCTCGGCGATCAAGATCTCGGCCTCTTGCCCGATGAGTTCACCACGCGAGTACCCGAAAAGCCGCTCGGTTTCCTTGCTCACCAGGCAGATGGTACCAGCGCTGTCGAACAAGACCATCCCCGTCGGGATGCACTCGACGATGGCCTGGAACCATTGCGTCTGACGCTTTCGCTCGGTGATGTCGGCGATCACGCTGATGACGAAAATCCCTTCCTCGGTCTCGAGCGGACTGAGGCCGAGCTCGATCGGAAACTCGGTGCCGTCCTTGCGCAGTCCCCAGAGCTCGCGTGCGGAGCCGGGACGCATCGAGGGATTCATGAGAAAGCGCTCGCGGTGGGCGAGATGCCTTTGGCGAAACCGTTCCGGGATCAGCATCTCAACCATTTGCCCGGCCAGCTCGTCACGCTGGAATCCGAATAACTTCTCGGCCTCCCTGTTCAACTGCACGATTCGCCCGGCCCGATCGGTCATGACCATCGCCATGGGCGACGACTCCACGATGGCCTCTAACCTTTGTTCCAGGTGTTTCCGCTCGGTGATGTCACGAGCCGTGGCGAAAATGATTCCTTCCTCGGGAACGGACTTGGCCGTCCATTCAAACCACTTGTAGTTCCCGGACCGATCTCGATAGCGGTTCTCGAAACGGACGACGGGGAGCCCCTGAGAGAGCTTGACCACCTGCAATCGCGTTTGTTCGCAGTCGTCGGGGTGGACAAGGTCGATGAAAGGCTTCGCGAGGAGTTCCTCCGTGGAGTATCCCAGCACGCGGGTGAAGTTCTGATTGATCTGCTTGAAGAATCCGTCCAGCCCCGCAAGGCAGAAAAGATCCAGTGAGAGTTCGAAAAACCTTGCCATCTCCCGCTCGGGCCGTCGCAGCACGTGAAGGAGATAAGAGGTCACCTCGGCAGCCACCTCCGACGCGTTGCGGGGGCGGCGATCGCGATCGAGCTCCAGGCATCGCTTGAGCAGGCTCACCATGGGCGCGTCCGCCCTGGCGGCGTCGAGCCGCGTCCACGTGGTCAAGTGATGGGCTGCTGCAAATACCTCCAGAGATTCCCTTTGCACGGTGGTGACAGGACGCAAGGGTCGGCCAGTCAAAATCTCGAACAGAATCACACCGAGGCTGAATACGTCGGTGCGCTCGTCCTGATCGCTGTCCCCTCGAGCTTGCTCCGGGGACATGTATTGAGGCGTGCCCAGGAGGTCGCCCGGGATGGTGATTGAGGATCCTTCCTCGGCCATCGCGGAATCTCCGGTCCGGCCGGTCAAGACGAGGGTGTCTTGTGGGTCCAACGAGAACGGCGGCATCACATCGACGTCTGCGCCGCGCTCCCCTGCCATTCTCAGGAACCGAGCAATCCCCCAGTCCATGACGTAGACCGAGCCGTAATCTCCGACCACGATGTTCTCGGGCTTGAGATCGCGGTGGATCACACCCCGCGCGTGGGCGAACGCGACTGTCTGGCAGACCTGCTCGAAGATGGTCAGAAACCGCGGCCGATCCTTGAGATGATCCACGGATTCGGCGAGCAGTTGGGCCAGAGTCTGCCCCTGGACCAGCCTCATGCTGAAGAACGGCCGCATGTCCGAGAGCGTCCCGGCGCCGTAGACCGGGGGAATGCCCGGATGTTGTAACTGGGCCGTGATCGAGGCTTCGCGACGGAATCTGTCGCTCAGCTCACGATTCTTCTGGTGCTTCTCGAGCAGAACCTTGAGGACCACCGAGCGGTCGAGTGTTTCATCCCGGGCAAGCAGGATAGTGCCCATCGCACCTTGGGCGTATGGTTTTTCCGAACTGGCGACCGAATAGAGCGATTGGGTTGTCACCAGGGAACTGGACGACGCCGTGGCCGCCTCGCTGCGGTCCCGCGAAACGTCCTCGCCAGCCAACCGGGGACCGGAGGACCTCGGAAGCGATTGGTCGTGTACAGTCCTTTGGGTCTGGAGGATGTTCGCAGGCTCGTACAGATCCTCAGCCGGTTTGGAAGAGCTCTCTGGGAACATAACCGTAGGTTCTTTTCGCCGCATTGCTCTCGTGACTGACTCGTTAGCGTGGCCCCGACCGGAATTTCACGACCGAACCAGGGCGAAGCGCACGTTCCTCTGAGGCCGCGACCGATGCTTGCACGCAACTTTCGCCTTCTTGGCTCGGACCGCAACGTGTACTTACCATCAGGCATGAGCCACGTGCTTCAGCTACATAACCTATCTTACTGTGGCCGATCACACTCCTGCTAGGTTCTGGTCATCGTTCGAGATCAGGTCGAAGCTGCCTCGCGACCGGCATTTCCCACCGCTATACTGAGGAGAGCGACCGACGTTCAGACATTTCTCGAAACCGCTGCCGGTTTTCGCCACCTGGCAGGGAACGCCGCGGTGGAGGATCAATCGATCTCTATGGATTTACTTGACAATTTGACGCCGGCCCAACGCGAAGCGGTCACGCACATCGAGGGCCCCCTTCTGGTCCTGGCCGGCGCCGGGTCGGGCAAGACGCGGGTCATCACCCGGCGAGTCGCTCACCTGCTGCACGCGGGAATCGCGCCGGAAAATGTTCTGGCCATTACCTTCACGAACAAGGCGGCCGGCGAGATGCGCCAGCGGATCGATGCCCTGGTGCCGAATTCCAGGGTCTGGGTGGGGACGTTCCACGGCTTCTGCGCCCGGCTGTTGCGCATTCACGCCAAGCTGGCGGGGATCGATTCCGGGTTCACGATCTATGACCAGTCCGACCGCCTCCGCGCCGTCAAGGACGTCATGGACCAGATGATGGGCGAGGGAGCCGGCATCACCCCCGAACAGGTCGAGGCGGCCATCAGCCGGGCCAAGAACGAACTGGTCAGCCCCCAGGTGCTCCGGACCCGAGCGCGAGACGAGAAAGATGTGTTGAAAGCGCGGGTGTTCGCTGCCTACGAGGAGAAGCTGAGAACCTCGTCGGCCGTGGATTTCGACGACCTGCTCGTCCACGTGGTGTCGATTCTCAAGAACCACCCCGACGTCCGCGCAGGCCTGGACCGCCGCTACCGGTACGTCCTCGTCGATGAGTACCAGGACACGAACCTTGCTCAGTATGCCATTGTCCGAGCCCTCTCGGTCGATCATCCCAACCTTTGCGTCACGGGGGACCCCGACCAGTCGATCTATGGCTGGCGAGGGGCCAACCTGGCGAATATTCTCGAGTTCGAGCGCGATTATCCCGGCTGCCAGGTCGTCAAGCTCGAGCGGAACTACCGCAGCACGAAAAACATCCTGAGCGTTGCCGATCACCTGATCAGGTTCAACCGCAACCGCAAGCCCAAGTCTCTCGTGACCGAGAACCCGCGGGGCGCACCCGTCGAGCTGACCGTTTACGCCCGCGAGACCGATGAGGCCGAGGGGATCGCGGGCAAGATCGACAGCCTGGTCCGGGAGGGCGAATTCCGATTCAGCGATATCGCGGTCTTCTGCCGGATGACCGCTCTGACGCGTCCCATCGAGCAGGCCTTTCGCTCCGCCAAGGTCCCTTACCAGATCGTGGGCGGCGTCTCATTTTATGAGCGGCAGGAAGTCAAGGACATCCTGTCTTACCTCAACCTGATGGCCAACCCCAAGGATGACCTGGCCTTTGCCCGGATCGTCAACGTCCCGCCGCGGGGGTTGGGCAAGACGTCGCTCGACCATCTGGTTGGGGCTGCGCGACAGCGGAGCATCCCACTCCTGGCCATGGCGCGGCAGGCCGGGCAGGTCGAGGGACTCAAGGACAAGGCGGCCCGCGGCCTGCTGGAGTTCACGCGGCTGGTCGATGAGCTGGTCACGCTCTGCGGCCACCCGGCCGAGGAGGTGATCCGCCGGCTCCTGGAACGCACGGGTTATCGCACCTACCTGACCGGGGACACGCACGACAACGGTGAGGATCGCCTGGCGAACCTGGACGAATTGATCTCGGCGGCTCGCGAGTTCGACCAGGATCATCCCGGAGCGTCGATACACGACTTTCTGGCCGAAGTGACGCTGGCGTCGCCCATCGACCGCTGGGACCAGCAAACCGGCGCCGTGACATTGATGACGCTGCACGCCGCCAAGGGTCTCGAATTCCCGGTCGTTTTTGTGGGCGCGCTGGAGGAGGGATTGCTCCCCCATACGCGCGCGAATCACGACGCCAAGCAACTGGAAGAGGAACGGCGGCTGCTTTTCGTCGGCATTACCCGGGCCCAGCGCGAGCTGTACCTCAGCCGCTGCCGGATCCGGACATTCCGGGGTCAGCAGCAGGCGACTTTTCCTTCCCGGTTCCTGGAGGAACTGCCCGCCGAGCCCATGGAACATCACGATCGCTCGGGCGTCGAACCGCCGCAGCGAGACGGGGGCCAGGGCACCGGCGGATGGCCGCGCCGTCCAGAACCGTTCCCGCAGTCGCGGCCCGGCCCGCGCGAGTTTCGCCTGACGACGGCGGCCGAGCTGGCGGGGGCGACGGCGGAAGGCAGGGTCGGCCCGGCAAACGCCACAGCGCCAGTAAACCTTGACGCCCTCCGCCCCGGGATCACCGTGGTCCATCCCCAGTTCGGCATCGGACGAATCATCTCGGTGGAAGGGGCGGGGCCAAGGCGGAAGGGGACGGTGGCCTTCGCCGTGGGCGAGCCGCGAACCTTCGTGCTGGCCCTCTCACCGCTGCGCCCCATCGGCGGGACGGCGGGGCCCGGTCCTCGTCCATCCCAAGGAGGCGGGCAAAACCGCCGTTGAGCTTGACTGGAACCCGCATGATCGGAACAGTTTTGGGACGGAGGATTGCGAGCATGCCTCGCCTGGGCGTCAATATCGATCATGTCGCGACTCTCCGCCAGGCGCGAGGCGGCCAGGAGCCAGACCCGGTCTGGGCGGCCGCACTGGCCGAGCTTGGCGGCGCCGACGGCATCACCATCCATCTCCGGGAAGACCGCCGGCATATCCAGGACCGTGACCTGAGACTGCTCCGGCAGACGGTGCAGGTCCGGCTCAACCTCGAGCTGGCGGCCGATTCGGCAATCCTTGATCTGGCCATGGAGCTCCGGCCCGAGCAGGTCACCCTGGTTCCCGAGCGACGCGAGGAGCTGACCACCGAGGGAGGACTCGACGTGGTGAGCCAGCGGTCGCGAATCACCGAGGCCGTCAATCGCTGCCGCAATGCCGGGCTCGAAATCGCTCTCTTCCTCGACCCCGAGCCAGTCCAGATCGAGGCAGCCCTGCATCTGAACGTGGACGCGATCGAGCTGCATACGGGGCGGTACGCCAACAGCCACGAGGGCCAGCCGCAACGCATTGAATTGGAGGCCTTGCAAGTCGCGGCCGAGGCCATCGTCACCGCTGGCGTGGAACTGCACGCCGGTCATGGACTGAACTATCGCAATGTCCTGCCGGTCGCCAGGCTGGATCGCATGGCCGAGCTCAACATCGGCCACAGCATCATCAGCCGGGCGCTCTTCGTGGGCCTGGAACGGGCTGTGCGGGAGATGAAAAATTGCATCAACGACCGGACCCCTCGGGTGTAATCGGTCAACCCGCAGGCGTGTCCTGGCCAGGCGTTTGGTTTTTTTCTTCCTTTTCGGTGCGCGAGGATTTAAGATCTTTCATCTTGCCACACCCAATTTCATTTGTCGTGTCTCCCCATGATCGCATCTGGGAATCCGGCGAATGAACCAGGGTTGATACCGAACCCGCAGAGGCATCCTTGAGAGATTCCTCCAGGTCTCGGCTGGCCGCCTGTTTCTCGGGGATGGGGGTATGAGTAAGAAAGGTGGGATGTTCGCGGGTTGCACGGTGGCCCTGGTCACACCGTTTCGCGACGGTGCGGTGGATGAGGCCGCACTGCGGACACTTGTGGAATGGCACGTCGAGCAGGGAACCCCTACGCTCAGCCCGGTGGGCACGACCGGTGAGGCGCCAACGCTCTCACACGACGAGCACGAGCGGGTCATCGCGCTGGTGATCGAGGCGGCCGCCGGTCGAGTCCGGGTGATGGCCGGCACGGGGTCAAACGCGACAGCCGAGGCAATCCGGCTCACCCGGTTCGCCGCGCGTGCCGGCGCCGACGGAGCCCTGATTGTGGCCCCGTATTACAATCGGCCCAACCAGGAAGGCATGTACCGCCATTTCGCGGCCATCGCCGAGAGCGTCGATCTTCCTCTGGTTCTCTACAACATTCCAGGTCGAACCGGTCGCAACCTGGAGCCCGAGACTGTGGAGCGACTGGCCAGAATCGGCCCGATCGTGGCCATCAAGGAGGCAGCGGGCTCGCTTGACCAGGTCAGCGAGCTGATCGTCCGGACCGACCTGACGGTCCTCTCGGGAGATGATAGTCTGACATTACCGATGCTGGCCGTCGGGGCTGAAGGCGTCGTCTCGGTGGTGGGCAACCTCGTCCCCCGGGACGTCATCGCGCTGATCGACGCGTTTCAGCAAGGACGTCTCGAGGAAGCCCGGCAACGCCACGCCCGCCTGTTCCCGCTTTGTAAAGACCTGCTCGGGCTCGCCCCCAATCCAATCCCCGTCAAGGCCGCCATGGCCAGGCTGGGACGCGGCAATGGAGAGGTGCGTCTGCCGCTTTGTCCGCTCGATGAAAGGGCTCTCGCAACCCTGGAAGGCACACTCTTTCGATATGACCTCTTGACCTCAGCTACCCAATAGGGGTATGATACATTTATATCCCAGAAAAAATGGACAACGATGTGTGTGCAACACAGACATCAATGTTCATTGAGGTTAGCAACGACCGACGGCACGTACGAAGGCATCTGGTTTCTTGGATAACATGGTCCCGTGTGGTTTTCGATCATCGATGATGATGCGCCCGGGCCACTGGCGTAGACCTCATTGCGTGCCGAGGCCCTCCTGCACTGATCGCATGCACCTGCGAGAGGTAGTCACCGTGGCGATCTCTTGGCCAGGTTCCAAAGATGGATTCGTGGCACCGCCTGTCGCGGCGCCGCATGCACCGAGGTTTCTGGCCCAGCCGTCGCGTTCCGTGTTGGAACGGGGTGGTGTCAGCCTCGTTTCTGGTTCCGGCTCTTTCTGTGAACTTGTCTCCAATCCTGCTGAAAGAAGGTTCCATGGCGCGTAAAGATTCCAAGCGTCCCGAAGCGGGCGATGGTCAAAATCTCGAGCTTCTGCCCGAGGTCTCCGAGCAGGCGATCCGCGAGCTTGCTCAGGTGTTCAAGCTACTCAGCGACGAGACAAGGCTACGGATCCTGTTCTACCTGGCCCTCTCCGAAAACCGCGAGCTCCACGTGACGGACCTTTGCCAGAGGCTGGGTCAAAGCCAGCCGGCGGTGAGCCATCACCTGGCGCTCTTGCGCGTTTCCGGCCTGATCGAATCACGCCGCGAAGGCAAGCACAACTTCTACAGCGTACGCACCGACCACTTCGGCGACCTGCTGCTCTCTCTCTTCTCGGCCGCCGGCGAGGTGCCCCGCAACAAGAAGTACAAGTTCCACGACTTCATCCTCGCCTACACGGGAGCTTGATTCGCAGGCTTGAACGATCGATCACTCCGCGACGCTGGCCGCGGCCGCGGTTCCCCTCCGGCTCGAGGGCCTCAAACCCACCGCGTGCGTTCGCTCACAGCGTCCTTTCGCTGAATCAACCGAAATTTGGGTGTTTGCCGTCCCGAGCTCTCCATCAGGATTTTGCACGCAGCCACGAGATTCCGGCCAGACGGTCTGGACAAGGAACGGCACGCAGCCAGCCTCTCGCCCGCCCCGAGAGTTTGGAACTCGCGTTGCGGGAATCCCTGGGGTTCATTCCCACGCGTCAGAGGAGCCGTTGTCGAAAGCAAACCCCATTGCCGGCAGATCGCTCTGCACCGTGAAGCATCTCGCCCGGGTGAGTCTCCCGTCCGTGCGCTGGTTCCCTGCAAACACGAGCGGTTCGTCTTGACCCCCGGGCTGCTTCGGTGCAGAATGCCCGCGTGGACGTACGGGATCGGATAGCGCGAGGGCCCTTCCTGCTCTCCCGTTGATCTGTGGCAGATCCTTGCGTTCTTGCTCTGATGGCGGCAGGACCGTCGAAATCCTGCACCGCACCAGGGCGGCTCGTCCAAAGCGAGTACATTGACCGCAGTTCAATCAACGACTACCAGCGGTAGAAAAGGAGTTGTACCGATGGTCATTTCCTCTCGTGCGATCGTGGCGGTGGGGCTCAGTGCGGTGGGGCTTGGCCTGCTGGTGGGTCCCTCCCTCGGTCAGCAGCAAGACGCCGGAGTTCGCCGGACGGCCAGTCCCTCGACGGCGGCACCCGCGGCTCCAATCTCTCCCGTGATCGGGACGATCGATATGGACGTCGTCTTCAAGAACTATGATAAGGTGAAGGTTTCCAGCGAGGAGTTCAAGGCTGCCGCGCTGGCACGCAAGGGCGATCTCCAGAAGATCCAGGCCGAGGCCCAGCAGGAAGCGGAAATCCTGGCGAAGCTGACACCAGGAACTGAGGACTTCAAGAAACACGAGAATCGCGTGACCGAGCTGAAGGCGCGGTTCGAGGCGGGACGTGAACAGGCCGAACGTGATTTCGCGTCCCGCGAGGCCGAGGCGATGGCCACACTCTACAAGGAGGTGCAGGCCATGGCCGCGCGGATCGCCAAGTGGCGGAAGATGACCTACATCGTCAAGGTCTCCAACCAGCCGATCTCGGGAAGCAACCCCAACTCGGTGATGGCCGCGATGGCCAACACGATGGTCTATGCCGACCCGACAAACGACATCACCAATGACGTGGTGTACAACTTGAACCGGATCTACAAGGCCACCGGCGGCCCGTCCGTGAAGGATTCCGCCGCCACCACACCGCCCGCCACGAGCGCTCCGGCCGCCGGTCCCGCCCAGCCCGAGGGTGGTAATTGAGCCGGATCGAGCCGCCAGGGCGGAGCAGCCAAACCCGGTCCGGTCCGGGCTCAATCCCGCTCCGCTTGCCGGCCCGGCAAGACGCGGCATGGCAACTCAGGGTCAAGTAAGAGGTGCCGGAGGAGTTGAACGCAACTCCCCGGACCTCGCAACGCACGCGGCTCGCCAGCGGCCGCTGAATGCCACTCGACCAGTCACGATGAGGAAAAGACAAACCCATGCTTACCACCAAGCGTTCGCAACGCACGCTTGCTTCCGCCACGGAAGTGCGCGGGGTCGGGTTCTTTCATGGCTCGGACGTCACACTGCGGTTCAACCCTGCCGAACCCGACACCGGCGTGGTTTTCGTTCGTTCCGACCTCCCCGATCGGCCCACCGTGCCCGCCCGGATCGGCCATGTCGTGCCGTCGTTACGACGGACGACAATCCAGCGCGGGTCGGCCCAGGTCGAGATGATCGAGCACGTGATGGCCGCTCTGGCGGGCTCGCGAGTCGACAATTGCCTGATCGAGGTCGATGCCCCCGAGTGCCCGGGTTGCGACGGTTCGAGCCGGGTCTTCATCGAGGCGTTCGAGCAGGCAGGGGCGATCGAGCAAGATCACCCGCGTCAAGCCCTGGCAATCGAGCGGTCGTTCACGGTTCGCGAGGGAAATGCCACCCTGGCCGCCCATCCCGGTTTTGGAGACAGCCTGACCCTCTCTTATCACCTCGACTACGGCCCGGATTCGGCCATCGGCCCTCAGAGCTACCTGATCGATCTCACCCCGCCCACGTTTCGACGTGAGCTCGCGGGCAGCCGGACCTTCCTGCTCGAGACCGAGGTCCAGGCGCTGCGCGGCGCCGGCATCGGCACCCGGGCCACCCCGGCCGATGTGCTGATCTTCGGCCGGGATGGCGTGGTCGGCAATACGCTCCGCTTTGCCGACGAATGCGCCCGGCACAAGGTTCTCGACATGGTCGGCGACCTGTCGCTTCTGGGCATGGATCTGCACGGGTTCGTCGTCGCCCATCGGTCCGGCCATCACACCAACGCCTCCCTGGTGCGCAGGCTGCTCCAGGGTCTGGAAAAAGAGAAGGAGAGCAGCTCGCGGGCCCCGGCCATTCCGGTCCGGGAAGACGGCACAATCGATATCCGAGGTATCCTCGATATTCTCCCCCACCGCTATCCGCTCTTGCTCATCGACCGCGTGCTCGAAATTCAAGCCGGCAAGTCCATCGTGGCGATCAAGAATGTGAGCGCCAACGAGCCGTTCTTCCAGGGGCACTGGCCGGGACGGCCGATCATGCCGGGCGTCCTCATCATCGAGGCGATGGCCCAGGCCGGGGGCGTCCTGGTCGCGGCGACCGCGGACCGTTCCGGGCGGGTGGCGATGCTTGCATCGGTGGACGGGGTCAAGCTGCGCCGGCCGGTGGTTCCCGGCGATCAGCTCCGCCTGGAGATCAGCGCGGAACGACTCAAGCAAAACTCGGCCTCCGTCTTCGGCATTGCCAAGGTGGGCGACGCCGTGGCCGCCGAGGCCAAGATCCGGTTTGTCCTCGTCGACGCTCATCTTGCCGCGTAAGAAGCTCCTCGGGCCGCGATGATCCGCCGTCTTGCTGCGATGCAAGGGATCGACGCGACGAGGTGCTATCCAGTCAAAGGACCCTGGCTCGCGAGGATCAAGTCCCATGGCCACGATGATAGCGGACACGGCGTGCATCGACCCCCGTGCCGACATCGCCGACGATGTCGAGATCGGGCCCTACTGCGTGATCGGGCCCGACGTCAAGATCGGCCGGGGCACGCGGCTGATCGCACATGTCTGCCTGTTCGGCCACACGACCTTGGGAGAGAACAACATCGTTCATCCTTTCGCGGTCATCGGCGGTGAGCCCCAGGATTACTCGTACAAGGGGCAGCCCACCCGCGTCGAGATCGGCGATAACAACGTCTTCCGCGAGGCAGTCACCATCCATCGCGGCAGCGATAAGGAAGAAGGGCTCACCCGGCTCGGATCGAACAACTACCTGATGGCCAACGTTCATGTCGGCCACGATTGCGTGCTCGGCGACCGCATCCTCGTGGCCAACAACTGCATGTTCGCCGGCCATATTCACGTCGAGTCCTTCGCCAACATCTCAGGCGCCGTCGGACTGCACCAGTTCGTCAGGGTCGGCGCCCATAGCTACATCGGCGGCCTGTCGCGAATCGTCCACGACGTGCCTCCTTACATGCTCATCGAGGGCAACCCCTCGAAAGTCCGCTGTATCAACGTGGTCGGTCTGAAGCGGCACGATATCAGCCCCGAGTCGATCTCTTCGCTGCACGAGGCACACCGGCTGATCTTCCGTGCCCGCATGACCACCAAGCATGCCACCGAAATCCTCGAGGCGCACGGCCATCTCTGTCCGGAAGTCCGCCGCTTGCTCGATTTCATCGAGTTTCAGCAGTTGGGCAAGCATGGACGAGGCCGCGAGCGCGGGAGAGCCTGATCCATGAAACGGCTGCGCGTCGGCGTCGTGGGCGTCGGACATCTGGGCCAGCACCATGCGCGAATCCTCGCCGGTTTGCCCGACGTGGAACTCGTGGCAGTGGTCGATTCCCGGCCCGAACAGGCGCAAACCATCGCCGACAAGTTCGGCACCCGCGCCGTTGCCGACTACCACCAGCTCCTGGACCGGATCGACGCCGTCTCGATCGCCGTTCCCACCCTGCTCCACCGCGAGGTCGCGGGGACTTTTCTCTCACGGGGAATCCCCACACTGGTCGAGAAACCCCTGGCCAGCACTCTGGCCGAGGCGGAACTGCTCGTGTCCCTGAGCCACTCCACCGGCGCCTTGCTCCAGGTGGGCCACATCGAGCGCTTCAACCCCGCGCTCTCGGCACTCCACCAGATGTCCATTCGTCCCAAGTACATCAGTGCCGAGCGGCTCTCCACCTACACGTTTCGCTCGACCGACATCGGAGTCGTGCTGGACCTGATGATCCACGACATTGACCTCGTGCTCTCGCTGATCAAGTCGCCGGTGCGGTCGGTCTCGGCCGTCGGCGTGAGCCTCTTTGGCGAGCATGAAGACGTGGCCAACGCGCGCGTCGAGTTCGAGAACGGCACGGTCGCCAACCTCACGGCCAGCCGCGCCAGCTTCACGGCCCTGCGCAAGATGCGGATCTGGAGCACCGAAGGTTACGCCTCGCTCGATTTCGCCGCCAAGTCCGCAACTCTGGTCCAGCCGTCCGACGAGTTCCTGAGCGGCCAGCTCGACCTGGATAAAGTCGATCTCAGCCAGCCCATGGCGGTCAAAGAGCACCTTTTCGGCAAGGTTCTGCGAGTGGACCAGGTCCAGACGGCCAGCCGCGAGCCACTGGCACTCGAGATCGAAGACTTCGTGCAAGCCCTTCGCGGCGGAGCGCGCCCCCGGGTCGGCGGTGACGACGCCCTCCGCGCCATGCGCCTGGCCGACCAGATCCTGAAAAGCCTCAACGCCCACCACTGGGACGGCGATGCCTCCGTCACCCCCCTGCCCGCCCAGCCCGTCGAAAGCACCTCCGTGCTCCGCGGCCCCCATGCCTGGCGACTCAAGAACCGTCGCCCGAACCCATCCGCCGCGGGTTACTGATCACGCCCAACGGCTTGCGCGGCCAGGAGCGCGGCTGGCCGCTTCCCCGAGTGCTGGAATTCCGGTTTCGTCCCGGAATCGGGTTCGTTCCCCAGCCAAGAAACGAAGCCATCGGACGTATGGCACTTAAAGTAAATGAGTTACGACGGAACGAAGCCGATGAAGGCGTCTCGTCACGGCCTTTCCCCGGCCCCGATCTGGTGCTCGGGGATGCCGAGTTGCCGCATCCGTTTCTCGGCACAGGGTTCGGCCACGCCCTCACCCTTGGGCGGGCCGCAACTGGCTCTCCTCTGAGGCTCAAAGCCGGCTCTAAATCCAATACCGGTGAAATAGGCGCAAGTCCCACCTTCATGTAACTTTGGGTTTGCTCACGACCAAGGCAACATGGAGGCTGTGACTCGCATGCATCTGTCTTGCTTCACAGGTTCATCGTCCACTGGGAGATCCGCGAGAGCATGACCGGGGCCAATGTCGAGACGATCATCCAGCGGGCGAGCGAGCGATATCCCGACGCGCGGCCCCGGATCATCTCGGACAACGGGCCTCAGTTCATCGCCAGGGATTTCAAGGATTTCATCCGGATCTGCGGTATGATTCATGTGAGAACATCACTATACTATCCGCAGAGCAACGGCACTTCACGCTGAACCATTACACCCCCCGATGTCATGCCAACGGGGTCGCCCGTTCTTCTCAAACAGATTGCAGATGGCAGGTTGTGTTATTATAATATCCGCTATGGCAACAATTTCCGAAGCATTGGCGATTGCAATCCAATATCATCAAGGCGGTCGGCTACAAACCGCCGAGCAGATCTATCGGCAGATTCTACACGCTGAACCGAATCAAGCCGATGCGATTCATCTTCTTGGCTTGATTGCTCACCAAGTGGGCAAGCACGGGATTGCTCTCGAGTATATTGGACGGGCGATCGTGTTGAAAGGGAATGAGGCCGCCTTTCATAGCAATTTGGGGGGAGCGTATGTTGCCTTGTGTAGGATTCCCGAAGCGGTCGCCTGCTACCGCCGGGCACTGGAACTGAAGCCGGACTATGCCGAGGCGCACAGCAACCTGGGCGTTGCGTTGAACGACCAGGGGAAGCTGGACGAAGCGGTCGCCTGCTACCGCCGGGCGCTGGAACTGAAGCCCGACTATGCCGGGGCGCACAGCAACCTGGGCAATGCGTTGAGGGACCAGGGGAAGTTGGACGAAGCGGTCGCCTGCCACCGCCGGGCGCTGGAACTGATGCCGGCCTCTGCCGAGGTGCACAGCAACCTGGGCAATGCGTTGAAGGACCAAGGGAAGTTGGACGAAGCAGTCGCCTGCTACCGCCGGGCGCTGGAACTGAAGCCGGACTCTGCCGAGGCGCACAGCAACCTGGGCGTTGCGTTGAACGAGCAGGGGAAGTTGGACGAGGCGGTCGCCTGCTACCGCCGGGCGCTGGAATTGAAGCCGGACTATGCCGAGACGCACAGCAACCTGGGCAATGCGCTGAAGGACCAGGGGAAGTTGGACGAAGCGGTCGCCTGCTACCGCCGGGCGCTGGAACTGAAGCCGGATTATGCCGAGGCGCACAGCAACCTGGGCGTTGCGTTGAACGACCAGCGGAAGTTGGAGGCGGCGGTCGCCTGCTACCGCCGGGCGCTGGAACTGAAGCCGGACTATGCCGAGGCGCACGGCAACCTGGGCAATGCGTTGAACGACCAGGGGAAGTTGGACGAGGCGGTCGCCTGCTACCGCCGGGCGCTGGAACTGAAGCCGGACTATGCCGGGGCGCGCTGCAACCTGGGCAATGCGTTGAAGGACCAGGGGAAGTTGGACGAGGCGGTCGCCTGCTACCGCCGGGTGCTGGAACTAAAGCCGGACTATGCCGGGGTGCACAGCAACCTGCTCTACATCCGACTCTTCTGCCCCGGCTACGATGCTCAGGCGATCTTTGAAGAACACCGCCGCTGGAGCCGCCAGCACGCCGAGCCGCTGGCACGGTTCATCCAGCCCCATTGCAACGACCGCTCTCTCCACCGCCGGCTGCGGATTGGCTATGTTTCGCCGGACTTTCGCAACCATGCTGCGTCGTTTTTCCTAGTCGCTCTCCTCTCCGCACACGACCATCAGAACTTCGAGATCTTCTGCTATGCCGACGTAGCTTGCCCCGACAGGATCACCGCGCGGCTCCGTTCTTACGCCGACGTCTGGCAGAACATCACCGGCCTTACCGATGAGCAGGTCGCCCAACTGGTCCGCCAGGACAAGATCGACATTCTCGTGGACCTGTCCATGCACACGGCCGGGAATCGTCTCCTGGTTTTCGCCCGCAAGCCCGCGCCTGTTCAGGTCTGCTGGCTTAACCCAGGCACCACTGGCCTTTCGACCATCGACTACCGCCTTACCGACCCCTACATCGATCCTCCGGGCCTCCACGACCACGACTACTCGGAGGAATCGGTCCGCCTTCCCGACACCTTCTGGTGCTACGATCCGCTTGCCAGCGAACCGGCGGTCAACGCTTTGCCGGCCTTGGAAAACGGCTACATCACGTTCGGCTGCCTCAACAACTTCTGCAAAGTGAACGTTTCGGTCCTGAAGCTTTGGGCCCAAGTCCTCAAGGCTGTCGATGGCTCCCGGCTCATGCTCCTGGCCGCCGAAGGCTCCCATCGCCAACACACCTTGGACTTGCTGGAACAGGAAGGCGTCAAGCCCGATCGTGTGACCTTCGTTGCCAGACGGCCTCGCCAGCAGTACTTGGAACTCTACCACCGCATCGACATCGGGCTCGATACTTTCCCGTATAATGGACACACCACCAGTTTCGACGCCTTCTGGCTAGGTGTCCCTGTCATCACGATCGTGGGCCAAACGGCAGTCGCACGGGGGGGACTATCTTTGCTCAGGAATCTCGGCCTGCCGGAATTGATTGCAGAGAAGCCGGAACAATTCGTGAGCATCGCCGTCGAGTTAACCAACGATTTGCCACGTCTGAGGGACCTCCGGGCAACCCTGCGTGATCGGATGCATGCTTCTCCGCTGATGGATGCGCCTCGTTTTGCCCGAAACATCGAGGCTGCCTACCGTGAAATGTGGAGGCGGTGGTGTGTCAAGTAGACCTTTCTGGGGCGCGAGCTGTTGATTTGGGTTTGGCTCTTCCGGTGTTCCGGGCGGCTGTTCTCGAAGATTCATCGTAAGTCACTTGATCTCAGTGACTTGCGTCCGGCAAACAGAATGGCCAGCCTTCCGCCATAAGTCATTGCTGAAAAGCAATTTACGGCGAACCACCCAACACCAACCGCCCGGAACACCGGAAGAGCCTTGGGTTTTAACGGGAGAACCAGTGCCCACGAGGGTAACGAAGCCGTTGGAGTAGTTTTCCGTGACACTGAACGTGTCGTCGTGAGTGTCACCCGTGATATTGAGGGTGTTTGCGCCGGTGATGGCGTCGTGGGTGAAGCTGGTGACCACGTTGCTCAGAAGCGTGCGGCCCTCCAGGGTTTCCACGGTGGCCATCCGGCGGCGTCGCTGGCCCTGCCGGGTCCGGTGGTTGTGGCCGGCGACGCGCTGAAGACTGGGGCTCTGCGGAAGGAGGCGTGAAAGCTAGGTCATCGTCGGAACTCCTGAATCTTGGTGCTTGGGCATGTTAACCACACGTTGATACAAGTTCTCGAGGAACTCTCACTGAGGTCATCCGGCCAAGTTCGGATCTGGACCAGGGACGCTTCAGCTCTAATGATGACCAACTTCGAGGGCTCACCGCGCGTTCTGGATGGCTTGCTGCTGGGCCTTCTCCGCGCGCTGGAGTGCGACAGCAAAGCTGATTCCCACCCCATGGTGCGCATGCAGCACGGCAAGGTGCGCGGGCGATTGGTAGATGGCGGACGCGACTTGCCGAGCCGACCTGCCCGTGTTGAGCTGCTGTAGCCAGGAGAAGAGATCCGCGGACCCAGGAGACGTGAGGAGCAAGTCGTGGTAGAGGCTTGTCACGAAAGCGATGCGCCCCAGGACGACCGGATCGGTCGGAGGCATGATCGCGAGCGTGCCACTGACAAAGCGAATCGCGTAGTTGGGCGACGCCGCGCCCCCGACGAAGATCGGATAGGAACCGGCAAAGCTGGCGAGCACCGCCGGAGTCGAGAGGGCCACGGGAGCAGTCAGGCGCGCCGGCGTGTCACCGTTGACGAAGCCCTGGTAGTAGACCGTCAGTGGCGGGTTCGGCTGGCCATAGACGCGGGACTGGTTAATGGCTGTGATCGTCAGTGCCGCCGGTTTGACGGTCAGCCTGCCGCTCACATAGCTGATGCTGTAGTTGCCGCTGCTGCCGGTGGAGAAGTGGACCGCCGACGGGGTGATGGTCCAGGTGCCGGCATTGTAGTTGGACGAGCCGCTTAAGCTGGCGTTGGTGGCGAGCGTCACCGAGGAGACCGAATCGCTGCCGAGCAGGCCGGAATCGGTGAAGGCGTTGGTGCCGAGCGCGGCGCCGGTGCCGCCAAAACCGTAGGTCTTGCTCTGGTTGCTGGCGGTGATGGTGAGGCCAGCGGCGGTGATATTGGCGCTTGAGCTGGCGGGCTGCGACAGCGCGTAGTCGGCGGCGTCGGCGCCGGAGATCGAGTAGCCGCTGAAGGTCACCGTCTTGCCGGTGCCGACATTGGGGTCGGCGAAGGCGGCGGTGCCGCTGGCCAGGGTCACCGTGTCGCCGGTGACGGTGCCCGAGAGCGAGGCGCTGCCGGTGATCGGATCAGCGGT
>JBEKTN010000105.1:0-22350 GCA_049516015.1 Isosphaeraceae bacterium
CAGGATGCCACGAGAGGGGCGAAGCGAGAAAACGCAGGGAACCGCAGAAGTTCAGCCCGCGGCGCGCCTAGCGGCGTCCTAGGCACTGGTGCCGCCCCGCCGGCTTACGTCTGAATTGCAGCCTAGCCTCCCGCCGCGAAAACCGGAAACTGGATTTGACGCCGCGAATCGCCGATGACCGCGCGGATCCTCCGCCGATCCCTGTGTCTGACACTTTCTCCAAGCCCTCTCATCAACTCAAGGTCAAGGGGAAACGCGGAAAGTGCAGTGCAGGTGCAGTGTCTCCCACGGTGATCATTCGACTCTTCCGAAATAATCCGCATTTTCATCGATTACGAAAGGATCGAAATCAGTCAAACACGACGGATCTTTCGAAATCAGGCCGAGCCCACAGAATACCTTGACTTTGCAATTCACTTGCTCAAACCTAAGTTTATGATCAAGGAAATGCTCACGGCCGATTGGCTCTCTATGAATCGTCGACGAGGCGAGCGAACGTGAAGCGAACAGGCCATCACGCATCGAACTTCGCCTGGAGGCTGCAGTTAGGGAGCTTCTACGTCCTCGCGACGCTCTCTTGTGCGCTCGCGACCGCCTCAACTGTCACGTCACGCCCAGCTCAAGCATTCGACGAGGATGAGCACAGCAAGTACTGTAGCTGCGGGCCTGCGTGCCGCAAGGAGTCCTGCTGTTGCGGCCCCAGGGAGACGAGTTCAAGCACACCGAAACCTCTTGAGGCCTCCACTCAATCCCGCGTCGACTTCGACGGAAACCTTTGCCTGCATCGGGCTCCTTGCCATGATTCAGGCCTGCCGACCGGGCCGAGTGTCACCTCCACCGCCAAGGCGGCCGCTCTGGACGTCCCTGCGTTCCTTGCCCATCCCGACAGTTGGGAAGGGCTCTGGTGCCAGCGCGACCTCGCCAGCGCGACTCACGCCTCGACCGCCCTCCTGAAGTTCATCTCGCCTCCCGGTGACGCCCCCGTCTGCCCGCGATGCCTCACTGAGCGCGGTTCGGCGAGTGACGCGCCGTAAGTGTCAAGCGCGCCACTAGCTCGGCCGGCACGTCGACTCCGTGATTGCCACGTGGGGTTGCCGTGCGAAGCCTGTCCGGCCCTGGTTCGACCCAAGGCTCGACAGACATGCATCAGTTCCGGCAGTGGAGTGGCATCGGCGTAGACTCGCCCGCTGTTCCCTCCCACCGAAGAATCCAACCCCCGTCGTAAGAACGGCGAGCATGGCTTGGACTCCCCAGGGAGTCGTGACAGTACAACAAAGGGTCGAAACTCACCTCGGAGCGAGAAGTCTTGAATGATCTTGCGTTCTGAAAGATCGCCCTATTGTGCACGGGGAATGCCCTTATTATGATTTTCGAAATCATGATACGACGGTAGTCTCTTGGAATTTTGCGCAGTCCTTCGTTCCACAGCAAGTCGTGTTCTGGTGGAGACGTACACGGGCCATGGTACCAAGTTCTCATCGCCTTTCCGGCGGTTGCCCCTCCGCCACGTTGCGTTCCGAATGCCGTGCGATGGTTGACGGCGCACCCGTAGGCCAGTATGTGGTGACCATCGACTGGCGCGAGACGATCCACGGACACGGCAGCAGCAGCGGCCGAAGTCTCATGCCTTCCAAGTACCGCACGCCTAAGGATTCACCGTTGCGAGTGACCATCGGGGCCGAGACTAACAATCTGGACCCCTTCAAGATTCCCTAATGACAAAAAGCCGGATAGTCGCGGCTGGGAAGCTCAGCACTAACCAGAAAACTTTGCTGATAATGAGACCATTCATGCACCTTGGCAAGAAGCGGCGGGATTCCGCCTTCACCCTGATCGTACTGCTGGTTGTCATCGCGATCATCGGTGTATTGATCGCGTTGTTGCTGCCCGCCGTGCAGGCGGCACGCGCGGCCGCGCGTCGAATTCAGTGCACCAACAACTTGAAGCAGATCGGGCTGGGCCTGCTGAACTTTGAAAACCCTCAGGGGTATCTGCCGACCGACGCGATCGGCCCCTACATCGACGGGCGTCTGTACGCACAGGGCTGGATGACATTCATCCTGCCCCAGATCGAACAAAGCACGCTCTACAATGCGATGAACCTGAATGCCAACTGGTACGACCCTGCTAACCAGACCGTGGTGAACACAAAGATAAACGCGTTTGTGTGTCCTTCGGCCGTGAACGATCACACGGTCAGTGGGATGATTGACGACCTGTCATACAACCCTCCCCCCGGCACGCTGCCGATCTCGGCCGCGACCAGCGATTACACAGGCATCTGGTCGGTCGACACGTCCCTCTATACGGCCAACCGGATGCCCCCCCGGCCGACTCAAGGGGCATCCTCACCTCGGCACCTTACCCGCCACCAACTGTACCCGTGCTGGGCTATCCCCTTCAAAGATTGCGTGCATCCAGTTTTTCCGTTGACAAATTTCGGTTGTTGCCGCGATCGATCTGATTGCTTGTCATGAGGGTTCATCATTCGGTAGCGAGATTGATTCGATTCATCTTTTCGAAAGATCACATGATGAAACTGCTACGCGCAAAACAAGTTCGATCGCTGGTGATCGCGTCTTGCTTGTTCGGTCTCTGCCTGCTCTCGGGTTGTGGGTCGAGCGATTCGAGTAGCTCGGCTCCTCCGGGAGCGGCCTCGCCACGTTTCAAGAAGTTCCAGGAGATCAAAGTCAAGAACGAGGAAGCCAAGAAGTACAAAAAGTACAAAACGTAATCGAGAGCTGGTTTCCTCGCTCCTTGTCGGTAGTGGCCTCGCCCTTCCTTCCTTTTTTCCTCTAATAGGTGCCCAATGCAACCGAAGTCTGCTCGTCCCAGCATCCGTCGAGGATTCACGCTGATCGAACTCCTTGTCGTGATCGCCATCATCGCCGTCCTGATAGCGCTGCTCTTGCCGGCCGTGCAAGCGGCCCGCGAGGCGGCCCGTCGTGCCCAGTGCGTGAACAATCTCAAGCAACTCGCGCTGGCCGCGCACAACTACCACGACATCAACCAGAGCTTTCCGATCGGCAGCCCGTACAACTACGACGCCGTGGCTTGGGGGTGGTGGTCCCCGTCACAGAGCGTGTTCGTCTCGATGCTCGGCCAGTTCGAGCAAGCGTCTCTTTTCAACGCGATGAACTTCAACCGGAACATCTGGTCGATCGCCAACAGCACGATCTTCGCCACCGGCCTGAGCACCCTCTGGTGCCCCAGCGACGGTACGGTCAGCCGTGCGGTGAATCCCGGCCTTCCGCTGTCCAAGGACTGGGGCGGCGCCCTCCCCACCGTCAGATTCACCGACTATGCCGGGTGCTTCGGCACCTGGCTGTCCGAGCCGTGGATTTACGCCAACCTGTTTACTCTCGCGTTCAGCCCTGGCATCAACAGTAACCCGAATTTTCAGGCGATGCAAGCGAACGGCGACGGCATCTTCAACCTCAACATCTCCTACAACATCTCGGCGGTGACCGACGGCACCAGCAATACGATCATCTACGGCGAGAAGGCCCAGGGCAAGTTCAGCCAGACCAATAACGGGGGTGGCCTCAGTGCCGACTACAACCAATTCGGCTGGTGGCCCCAAGCAAACTCGTTCAATACCGCCTTCACCACCTTCTACCCGATGAATCCGTTTAACAAGATCCAGCTTGACGCTGTTGGAGCCGATGGAACGTTCGGCGACAATTGGGTCGAGTCGGCTTCCAGCTTCCATCCCGGCGGCGCCAACTTCGCCTTCGCCGACGGCTCGGTCAAGTTCCTCAAGGACACCATCAACTCCTGGCCCCTCCCCCCGGCGGGCCAGACCAGCCAGACCAGCCCCACCGGTGTCACTCTCAACCCGTCCACCGGCGTGTACACTCTCAACCCCGCTCAGATCCAGCTTGGGGTCTATCAGAGCCTATCGACCCGCAACGGCGGCGAGATCATCAGCGCTGATCAGTATTGAGTTCACTATCGGATGTGTTCACCCTGCATTCCGTCGTGGGCCACGATGAACCTCAGATCCCAGATCCTCGCGGTCACCTTGGCGACGCTACTCCTGTTGGCTGGTGTGGTCCGTCTCGCCTTGCGGCATGGCGAGTCTGCTGCTACCGGTCAAGCCCGGTCGCTGCGGGTAGTCACGGACATGACCGGGGAGCGCGTGTGGATTCCAGCGACGCCCCGGCGAGTCCTCAGTCTGTGCACCGCCGCCACGGATACGGTGTTGAGCTTGGGGGCCGCCGACCGCCTCACGGCTCTCGACGAGTTCAGCCTGGTCGTACCGGGCAGCGAACGTGCCGTCGTCGTCGGCAAGGGCAGCGCCGTCTCGCGGGAACGGGTCGCGGCCTTGAAGATCGATCTGGCGTTCGTCTGGTGGTATCAGAACGATGCCGCCGCCATGCTTACGGACCTGTCGATCCCCGTTGTGCGAATCCGGAGCGAGCGGGCCACGGAACTGCCGCCCATGATCCGGCTCATCGGCGACTGCCTGGATAGGCGTGAGGAAGCCGAGGGGCTGGCCCGTGGCATGAAGGCGTTCGTTTCCCGACCGGCGACTCGACCCAGCAATGCGGCTCGGCGGGTGTACCTCGAACTCTACGGTCCGTTCAAGACGGCCGGAGGCGGCACCTACACCAACGATCTTCTGGAACTGGCCGGGTGCGCGAACTTGGCCGCTGAAGTCAAAGGCTACGTGGTGCTCTCCGCCGAGAAGCTCGTTCAGGCCGATCCCGACCTGGTTCTGTGCGTCGGGGACGACGCGGACGCCGGGTCCCTGGCACACCGCCCTGGTGTCTCCAACTTGCGGGCCGTCCGCGAGGGCCGCGTGATTGCTCTCAACCGCTACTGGCTGGTCGCCGGCCCGAACATGCCGCAATCGGTCGAGATGATCCGTGCCGCCATCGCCCAACACGCGGCCAAACCGTGAAGGACTGAACATGGCCTTCTTCAAGATCACCTACAACGAGAAGTACCGCTTCGCCACGCTGCACAGCTTCGGCTGCACCTTCCGCTGCGGAGTGTGCAGCTACAAGCTCCGCAGCGGGGCCAGGGGAACGCCGGGGCTTTCCTTCCCACGGCCGCAGAAGTTCCTGACCATCCCGGAGATGAAACAGGCGCTGCGGTCGGTGGCGGTGGACAAGGTCTACTTCATGGGCGGCGAACCGACGGTCTCGAAGGAGATGCCC
The DNA here is from genome assembly GCA_049516015.1 of Isosphaeraceae bacterium. Classification (GTDB taxonomy): domain Bacteria; phylum Planctomycetota; class Planctomycetia; order Isosphaerales; family Isosphaeraceae; genus Aquisphaera. The sequence continues at coordinate 5,166 of JBEKTN010000105.1, forward strand.
GAGATGCTCGGGTTCGCCCGGAACACACTGGGAGCCAAGACCTACCTTGGCCACACCAACGGCAGCCGATTGCCGTTGCCGAACCTCAGCGGGGCCAACGTGGGCATGAAGGCCTGGGACGAGAAGGTGCACCTGGAATACACCGGCAAACCCAAGCGGCTGATCTTCGACAACTTCGTCGCCGCCGTCGCCGCGGGGTTGGAGATGAGGGCCAACGTCGTGTTCGTGCCGGGGCTGGTGGACACCGACCAGGTCGAGGCGATCGCGGCGTGGCTGGCGTCCGTCGACCCGGAGATTCCCTTCCACATCATGGGCTATATCCCGGTGCCGGGCCAGCCGTACGCGCGCCCGACCGACGAACAGATGGCCACCGCGGTGGCGGCCTGCCGCAAGCATCTCCACACCGTGGGCAGTTCGCACATCACCAGCGAGCAAGCGCTGGACCTCACGGCCCGCGATGACCGCTTCGCCGTGAAGAAGATCGCGTAGTAGGAGTCCGGCCGAGTGCCTCCGCTACGCCGTGCCATGCCCGCCGCTTACCTGATGCCAGTTCTGCTGGCAGGTGTGGGACTGGCTGCATTGGCGGCTTTGCTGCTCGGCAGCGCGGACCTCACGCCATCCCGTATCCTCTCGGCTCTCTGGGACGGCCTTCGGGGACAGACCACGGACGAAACCGCGGCGCGGATCGTGCTGGGCATCCGGCTGCCGAGGATCGTGTTGGCTTTGGCGATCGGCTCGAGCATGGGGCTGGCTGGTCTGGCGGCGCAGACGCTCTTCCGCAACCCGCTGGCCAGCCCCTATGTCCTGGGCGTCTCCAACGGTGCGGCGGTGGGCGCGGTCGTGGCCATGCTGGTGGCGGGCAAGTCGCTCGGTTACGCCGCCGTTCCCGCCATGAGCGTGGCGGGCGGGTTGGTCGTCAGCGCCGCGGTATTCGCCCTGTCGCGGCGTTCGGACCACTTCGGCCATTCGCTGCTCCTGGCCGGGATCGCCATCAGCGCGTTTTGCTCGGCCCTCACCGCCGCAGCGCTGTACCTGGCGGGTGAACGCCTGCAGACGCTTGTGTTCTGGCTCATGGGCGGGCTGTGGCAGGCGACGTGGCGAGACGTGATGCTGATGCTGCCGGTCACCGCGACGGCGTTCATCGGCCTGCTGTTTCTCGCGCCCGCCATGAACGTGGCTCTCGTGGGCGAGCGCTCCGCCGGCGACCTGGGCGTCAACGTCCGGCAGTTCCAGATCCTATTGCTCCTGACCATCTGCGTGACGACCGCCGTCGCCGTGGCGGTCAGCGGAGTCATCGGCTTTGTCGGCCTGATCGTGCCCCACCTGCTCCGGATGTTGCTGGGCGCCGATCACCGGGGCCTCGTGCCGGCCTCGGCGGCAGGCGGCGCGCTGCTGCTGCTCGTCGCCGATACGCTCGCCCGCACCCTCGCCGCGCCTGCCGAGATCCCCGTCGGGATCATCACGTCCCTGGTCGGCGCTCCGATCTTCCTGTGGTTTCTGCAACGCCGCGCCTCGGGTGGGGGGTGGGCATGATCCTGCGCGCCGACCATGTCACCTTCGCCTATGGCGACGGCAAGCCGGTACTCCGCGACGCGTGCCTGGAACTTCGCGCCGGACTCGTAACGGGCTTATTCGGCCCCAACGGGTCCGGCAAGAGCACGCTCCTGCGGTGCATGAACGGATCGCTTGTCCCGTCTTCAGGGACGGTGCTCCTCGACGAGCGATCCACCGTTTCGATGACCCGCCGGGAAGTCGCCCGACGCATCGCCGTGGTGTCTCAAGATACGCCCTTGGATGTCCCCCTCACCGTCCGTCAGATGGTGACGCTGGGCCGATATGCGCACGGGACGACTTGGGGTCAGGAAACGCCGGAAGACGGCGAGATCGTCGATACGTGCATGGCGCGCCTGGGAGTCGCCCAGTTGGCCCACCGTCCGATCGGCCATCTCAGCGGCGGCGAGCGCCAGCGGACCGTCATCGCCCGCGCCCTGGCGCAACAAGGCGGCGTCCTCCTGATGGACGAGCCCAACGCTCATCTGGACCTGGCCCACCAACTGGAGGTCTACCGGCTGGCACGGGCTCTGGCTGGGGAAGGTCAGACGGTGATGATGATCTGCCACGATCTGCTGGTTGCGCCGCTGATGGTGGATGTCGCCGCGGCGATGTATCGCGGCCAGATCGTCGCCGTCGGCAGCCCACCCGAGGTGCTCACGGCCCGGCGACTGGCAGAGGTGTTCGACACGACCGCAACCATTGCCTGGGATGACGGTCATCGCGTTACCGCGCAGTTTGCGTCGGAGGACCGTCGATGAAGCCTCAGTGCAGACCGTGCCCACCCAAGAGCAAACAAAGGGCCGGGTGGCCCCAGGGGAGCAATCCCCTGGGGCCACCCGGCCCTTCGCCTACCCCGTGTCCTTCAGAACGGCGGCCCAGTCGTCAGGCCCAATGGATCGCCCCGGAAGCTGCGAGTTGCCGGCTGGGCAACGCGGCTTACAAGTCATAAGGGCACCCGGAGTAGAACTCGACGGGAGCATCGAGGGTGTCGATGGGTCTCACGGCCGAACGTGTCAGCCGCGCCAGGGTCGCCCCCAGTTGCTGGAGCATGGAGGCGCAGTACCCGGGCCAATGCATCGTGACCTGGCCCTTCTGATCGACGAGGACAACGTAGGCCGAGTTCTCCACGCCGTACGCACGGACAAGCTGGAGATTCGGATCCAGGAGCAGCGGATACGACACGCGAATCTTCTTGGCCCACAGGTTGGCCGGACCAAGGTCGCCATCGATCACGCCGAGGATCCTGGCATGCGGATAGGCGGCTCGGAGCCGGTTGAAGTACGGCTGGGCCGCCTCGCTGCACGGGCAACCGATCTTGATGAACGTCAAGAGCAAGGGTCCCTCGCGGATCAGCCCTCCGAGGGAATACTCGGCGCCGTCGGTGGCCTTCAGCGTGAACGCGGGAGCCTGGCGGAAAACCATGCCACGGCTCGCCTCGGCCATACTCGGCGTGACAACGTGCTTCGCGGTTTCCACTGGGACGATGGTCGTCGGCTTTTCCCAGTTGCCGAGTTCAGAGCTCAGTCTGAACCATGCGTAAAGAATGCTGAGAACCAGCATGAGAGCGACCAATCCTATTGCACCAGGGCGTTTCATCGGTATTCCTGACTCGGGAGCAAGTCCCGCCTCCGGTCCTGTTGAGCTTTGCCTGTTTTGGAGGGAGGGGAAAAGGGACATCACTGACATCGCCCGTTTACGAGGGGAAGGAGCCTCGGGAACATGCACGTAAACGCTTGATGCAAGCGGCTTAGGGGTTAAGCAAGTGCTATTCAGTAATGTCCCTTTTTCCCTCCCCATTCAGTAATGTCCCTTTTCCACTCCCCCGGTTCAGCCGCCGCCGCAGGGGCAGAGGCGCGGAACGAATACCGACAGTGTCGCACTGTATTTCGTAAGCTCGTAAGGCTTACTGTCGAGCATGCCGCCCTGCTTCGGCTCGGTCTTATGGGCCACCATGAGGTAATAGTTCGCCTCGTTCGGGTTGAACGCGGCTTCTCCCCTGGCGTCGGTCGTCCGCTCGTACCGTGCGTCCGTTCCCGGCTGCGGCGTCGCGCCGCGCGGGATGAACGACAGCCGCTCACCCGCCAATGGCTTGCCCTTATAGAGCAGGCGGACCTTGAGAGGACTGCCCGGGCCCATCGGCGTGACGGGATTGAGGAGTGGGACGATCTCCAACTCGTGCCCGAGCGTCTGGTCGAAGCCGGAGTTAGTGGCGGGCACCCAGTCCAAGCTTGTGCTCGCGACGAAGAAGGCCTTGCCGCACTTGACCGACCTTTCCGGAGCGTAGCTCATCACCCGGTCGGAACGGTGCGCGATCGTGTAAAGCCCAGGCTTGGTCGGCTCGAATCGAGCTGTCCAGAATCCTTCCTGGGGGGTGTAACCCGTGTCGACGAGGCGCTCCTTCAGGTCAAAGTGCTTTCCCTCCGGATCGATCAACTCCAGCGTGGCGCCCTCCAGCGAGAGCTTTCCGGCGATCTTGAAATCCCGGTGCTCGTTCCCATGATTGCCGAGCATGAGGTCGATGTGGACCACATCGCCGGTTCGGACGATGCTGGAGTTGGTCTGCACCCAGGTATCGTGGGCGAGCGCCGCCACGGGCGTGGCCAGTACGATCAAATACACGATCTGTTTCATGATCAAAGCTTCTCTTCAAGATGAAAAGGACGCAGCCTGGAGACATCGGACTACTTCAGTTTCACCCGTTCTTCGGGTTCCCATCGGTATTCCATCACTCTCCCTGTCGCTTCTCGCGGCGTCGACGCCAAGCACGCGGCTTACGATGTTGAGCGAGGCATCGATGCCCGTAGCAACTCTGGCCGAGGTGACGACCTCGCCGTTGTCGACGAACCGCCGACTCTCGGGGACCACCGCCCTCGATGCGGCCTGCCGCAGGGCTACGAGAGAGTGCCCGTGGGTCGTCGGTTCGAGTCCGTCCAGCAAGCCGCCTTTTTGGATCAGTGGCCATGCTCTTCGGGAGCGGAAACCTGGTGCCTCCTCTTGATCAGCCCGTACCACTGATCGACAGCGCCCCAGTTAACGACACTCCAGAACGCTTTCACGTAGTCGGGACGTACATTTTTGTACTTGAGATAGTAGGCGTGCTCCCAGACGTCGATGACCAGAAGCGGGATCGCGTTCCAGGCCACGTTCAACTGGTGGTTTCTCGCCTGGAGCACGATGAGCCGCTCCGAAATGGGCTCGTAGGCGAGAACGCCCCAGCCATTCCCCTGGACCTGGGTCGCCACGGCCGAAAATTGCGCCTTGAACTTGGCATGGGCGCCGAATTGCTGCTGGATGTCGGCAGCCAGTTCCCCCACGGGCTCGCGACCCCCGGTCCCCATGATGGCCCAGAAGACCGAGTGAAGAAGATGTCCGCTCAGGTTGAAGGTGAGCTTTTCCGTCAATTCCGAGAGCGCCGAAGGGTCGAGCTTTCCTTCCCGCGTGTCCGCCAGTTTCGCCAAGGCCTCGTTGGCGCCCTTCACGTACGCGGCGTGGTGCTTGTCATGGTGGAGACGCATCGTCTCGGCATCAATCGACGGCTCCAGGGCATCGAAGGCGTAGGGCAAGGGCGGGAGCGAATACTCCGCCCCCTTCCCGACCGATGCCGCGAGCGACCTCGCGACGGGTCCTCCTGGTGCGTGGGCATTTTGATCCTCCTGATAGCCAGCCGCCCTGGCCAGGGTTTCTGACGCGAGCAGACCCATTCCACTGGCCAACCCGATGCCTCCGGCAAGTGCCGTCCGTCTGGAAAACAATTCGCTCATGATGCATGGCTCCGTGTTCGTTGTAATCAACCGATCATGTCATTGCCTTTTGGCGTCAGGGGCTGCCCTTGTGCGGCACGCCCCTGGGTCGATCCGTCCCGGCTCGGAAACAGGTCCGTCGCGCCGCCAGTTTTCGGCAAGGTGGAATTCCACTCAATTGCTTGCATGAGCCGCGTGGCCCGCTCGTTTGCTGGTAATCGCTCCGGACGCATTGGCCGAGAGTTCGGTGCCGGGGCCGGACAAGGGGATCGTCCGCCCCGGCTGGCGGGGTTCTGCATGTCGATCACTGACGGCCCGACCCGGTACTCACCGCCTAATCCGATCTGGTCGGGTTTCTCCTCTGAGAAGGGGGTGTCTTCAGGAGACGCGTGGACTATCCCGCACGTCCCACATTCTCGAAAGCGCCAGGCCACGCGAAGCCGTCGGCCCGAAGGTCGCGGATCGGAGTGGGGTGCTGCGACGTAACGCGACGGACGTTGTCTGATCCCGTGGACGCGCAACGAGCGCGCGGACGCTAACCGGGATGTGTCGATCGCGATAGCCTGGAATCAGGCGACAATGAGATGTTCCGGGGGTCGATCGAGACGGGAGGCTCGCCGAGCTGGGAGGAGGCACGAAGGGGAGACAGGGAGGAGACTCAACGCATTAGCGGAGAGGAGGTGCCCACCCATGGCAAGAGCGGCGAGCTTGCCGAGGGGACCAACCGAAGATGGGGCAGTTGGCAGCCCCGATTCCTCGCAGGGAGCCGAGCCCATGCACGGGCTCGGATCAGCTCCAATTGACTCGGGGACCGGTGGGGGAGTAGGCGGACGGACCCTCGTGCCACGACGACCACAGCAGCACGAGGCCTGACGGCATTTCGCTCCGCAATTGCAATGGCGGGCGTGCTCTTCGGCGTCAAAGCTTGCCGATGGAGAGAGCGAGGAGGCCGACGCCGCACCGGTCCAGCCCATCCCAAAGACCAGCACTACCACGGGCGTGAGCCAGCGGTGAAGCTCTCCTTGCAGGGCCAGTCGAGGCTTGATTTCCACGCGGCGGGCCTTTGACGGTGCGAAGCACAAGTCTTCAAATCAACGGCAACGATACACATTCTCAGGTGCAAGCCGCGTGGCGTCAAGTGTGCGCGAGATCAGGCCGGAGGGATTCCTGCTGATCAGTTCCAGCAGATCGCGCAGATGGCCCAGCGGGCCAACTCCTACGTTCTTGCACGTGGTGCACTGGCTCATCAAGATCGCCGCTGTCTTGCCGTCGTTGTCGCTGCCGCCGAAGCCCGGGGGACCAGGTGTCTTTCCACGTATTTATCAGTGTTCACCAGTGAATGCTTTGTCAATAAGCCGCTCAATGACCTTGCCCTGTTCTTGCCCGAAGGCGCGACGGTAATGACCAATCACCTGATTGGTCGCGATAGCTAGCTCATCTTCCGTGAATCGATTCAAAGTCTCGCCGAGATGGATACGGGCTTCGAGCAAGTCCATATCGATCTCGGTTTGATGGCTCGCAAGGTATTCATCCACAAACTGGATGATGATGTCTCTCGGCGTGGCCACGATTTCCCCTCGATCCAGGATCTCCGATCGTTCTCCAGAGCGGTTTAGCTTTCGATCAACGTGAAACCTGATGTCTTGCGTCGGTGAGAGATCATGACAAACCCTCTGGGCATGCGACCCTGGATGATGTCGAAGCACCGGCACGACCCGGGATGAGCCCGCCGGTCTCGATGGCACTGATCCCCGCGCGCGACAACCCGGACCAGCGGGCCAGTTCCTTCCGAAGCCAGCCGCGCAGCGCGGCGGACTCGGAGTTCGTTATCGAACTGTTGTAAGTTTGCCATGGTGGTCTCAAACCACGCCTGTCTCGGCGATTGGGACAGCCTTCGTCCACTTCGCAAGCCCACTCCATGATCCTGTCAGACTATGGCAGGATTGTAGCAAAGACAAGGCCTCCGTCAAAAAATCGTTCCCCCAGATCGATGCCATGATCCTGGCGCCTGCGACCACCGTCCGGACAGTGAACCGCTCCGCACAGATTTGAAAACGAAGAGTCGCCCGGTCACTCCATGAGGCTGGTACTGGTTTGACCGTCCTGCCAATGGCCGGCTGCTGGCTCCGTGGCCGCGGTCAATGCGCGGATGCGGCGCACCTGTTGCGCGATGACAAGACCGGTGACGGCAAGGCCCGCGAGGATGATGTCGGGATGGTGACTGCTGACGCGGGGAGCGTTGCGCAGCCAGGCGTCCATGGCCAGGGTGGTATAACCCAGGATGGAGAGCGTCGTGGTGAACCAGACCAGGCGCACCCGGTTCCACAGACCCGAGGAGGCGATCAGCATGGGAAAGCCGACGATGAGCGAGCTGTCGGCGGCTCCCAAGATCTTCAGGATTGCCGTCAACAGGGCGACGTCCAGCGCGATCCAGACCATCCGCACGCGCTCCCAGCGGTGCTCACCTCGCCCCAGGCGGCGGAGCAGCAGGGGGGAAGAAAGCCAGAGCAGCTCGACGAGTGTCGTGGCGAGGTGGAGGGGCACATCCGGTGCGGGATGGATCAGGAAGTTGACCTGGGTTAGGCCGAGGATCAGGCTTTGCCCCACCAGCCGGCAGGCGAACTCGGGGTCAGCCCGCGCCCATCGGCCCAGCCGGGTAACCAGGCTGATCTGACCGACGTGGACTTCGTCGCCCCGGAGGAACCGCTCGAGATCGGCGGCAAGCGCGGCCGCGGACGGATAACGCTGATTCCAACGGCGCGGTCCGCTCCAACTTCCGCCCCCGCCCTTATCCCCGCCACACCGCGGGTGTGCCGCTCGCGTTCGGCTTCGACGACGGCCGATCCTCAGGCGCTCGCCCCTCGCTGGTCTTTACCTGGGACCATCGCCCCGAGCTCGGCGCCACCGAGATCTTCATTCCGAACACCGTCTTCCCGCCAGGCTCGACGATCGAAGCTTCCGCCTCCGGCCTGACCTTCCAGCGCGACGAGGCCCGGCAATTGCTCGTGTGCCAGGGACAGGAGCGGATGACCGTTACCGTACAAATGCGGGTTCCATGACAAACGGCCGGTCTGGGTCATGGGCATCGATGGGGCCAATCCACAACTCATCGAGCCCCTGCATTTCCAGACCACGATCGACGGCAGCCGTGCGCCGTGGGGGCCGAAATGATGCTTTCCAGGGGACAAGAAGCGAGGCGGGCAATAGAGCCGCTGGCTTCGTCACCGCCCGGCTCGTACTCTTTGCTTGTACATCCCTGCAAACCCGCCCTCATGATTTAGAAAACCCGACCTTCCCGGCCTTGTTCCATTTGCTGGATCATTCTCGTCCTGATAAGGTAAAGCTGCGGGATGCAGGAGCGGTGGTGCGTTCGGTGTGTCGCAAGGGAGGCATGCCATGTCATCGGAACATGGAACCTCCGGAGGGCATGTTCCCAAGGTCTCTGGCTACGAGATGCTCAGGCTTCTCGGGCAAGGGGGAATGGGTCAGGTCTACCTGGCGCAGCAGGCTTTGAGCGGCAAGCTGGCGGTCACGGGACTGCTGCTCATTTTGCTAGTGGTTGCCAGCGCGGCGGCATTCGTAACATTCCGGCCGGGCAAGGACGCCGCGGGTGTGGGACGAGACCGGCAAGATCTCAACCCCGCCGCTCAGCCCGGGGCTCATTCAGTCCAGACTCCGGCCGAACAGAAATCGGCTGGCGCCGAGCTTGGCCCCGCCCCGCGATCGCCAGAATTCACACAGTTGACCCAGCTTCGGGCCTACCGGATCTGGGTCGAGGCCGGCCGTCCCACGGGTAAGGCAGGCGAGGCGGTCAAGGAGCAGAACTGGGTCGAGGCCGAGAAGCAGGTCAATGCGGAAGTTGAGGCCAGGGCTTTCCAGTTCTGGGAGCAGCAAGGCCGTCCCGTAGGCCCCGAAGGCGAGGCTGCCAGCAAGAAGAACCGCCACATCGCGGAGATTCAACTGCTCCAGGAAACCGAGGACGAGTTTCGCCGCAAGCCGATTCACTAGGCTCACGCAGTTCCGATCAGTTCCCCGGCGAGTTGCTGCCGCGAGAACGTTCCTTGGCTGAGGCCCGCTCTGGTCATGAACGCCGAAGAACGCCAGTTCGAGATAGCACGCAGCCTGTTCCGCGAGGCGAACGATGCGTTCTTCCTCTTCGATCCGGGGACTCAGCTCGTTGTCGATCTCAACCCCGCGGCACAGCGGCTGACCGGACTGGAGAAACATCTCGCCTGCACGATGAGCCTGCGCGACCTCTTCTTCAGCAGCGGATCCGGCAATCTCGACCGGCTCGCCCTGGCACTGAATCGAACGGGGTTCTTTCACTCTCGCGAGGGGTATTATCTGCGCAGGACAACAAGCGCGGCCCTGCCGGTCAACATCAGTGTGAGCCGGATTCACACCGAGCCCAAGCCGGTCGGACTGGTCGTGGCCCGCGACATCAGCGACCGCAAGCGGGCCCTCGAGGCCCTCGAGCAGGCGGAGGCTCGGTACAACAGCCTGGTCGAGTCCACCGGTGTCGTCCTCTGGGAACTCGATGGCAAGGGAGTCGTGGTCTCCCTGAGCCCGGCGTTCGAGACGATCACGGGCTGGCCGCGAGCCGATTGGATCGGCCGCCGGTTCGACGCGCTGATTCACCCCGACGACCTTGAAGCCGCTCTGCGTCTTCATGAGAAGGCGATGCGCGGCGAAGCCTTGCCCCGCTTCGAGTTGCGGATCCTCAGCCGGACCGGAGATCCCCTGGTCTGCGAGTTCCTGCTGATCACCAGGATCGTCGAAGACTCCCAGGAGTGGCTGCTGGGCATCAGCAGGGACATCACCGAACAAAAACGCATCGAGAAGACGCTCGAGCAGGCCGAGTCGATGCGCCAGGCCAGGGATGCCGCCGAGCAGGCCAGCCGAGCCAAGAGCGAGTTCCTCTCGAACGTCAGCCACGAGATCCGGACCCCGCTCAGCGCGCTTCTCGGCTTCAACGAGCTGCTCGCTGAACATCCCTTTCTCCAGCAGGGCCCTGCCGAGATTCAGGAGTATCTCGGCAATATCCGGGAACATGGCCAACTGCTCCTGGCGCTGATCGATGACCTGCTCGACGTCGCGCGGATCGAGGCGGGGCAGCTTCGCGTCGAGCGGGAGCCTTGCTCGCTTTCGCAGATCTTCACAGATGTGGTGGAATCGCTCCGGGCCGGGGCGGAAGCCAAGCACTTGAAGCTGGAAGTGGAGCTCGCTGGCGGAACGCCCCAGCTCATCGCCACCGATCGGTTGCGGCTCCACCAGATCCTCGTCAATCTCATCGACAATGCGATCAAGTTCACCGATCGGGGCGGCATCCGTCTGACCGGGCGCATGCTGGATCGCCCTGGCGGCGAAGCTGCCCTGGTCCTCGAGATCGATGATACGGGCATCGGCATGACCGCCCAGGAGATGTCCGGCCTGTTCCAGCCGTTCTACCGGGTCCGACCCGCGCTGCGCGACGGACCCCGCGGAACCGGGCTGGGCCTGGCGATTTGCCAGCGCCTGGCCAGGCAGCTCGGCGGCGACGTGACGGTGCGCAGCACTCCCTCGGTCGGCTCGACCTTCACCCTGACGGTTCCCGTGGGCGTACCCGCGCCGGATGAGGTCGCACAGTCGCAGCCACCGGGCAAGCACCAAGATCCCCCATCCTCGCGGGAGACCGCTTCGCCGGTTCCGCGCTTGCACGCTCGGATCTTACTGGCGGAGGATCACGACGCCAACCGGCAGGTGATCACTCTGCGCTTGAACAGCATCGGCGCCGAGGTCGTGCCGGCGCGCAACGGCAAGGAAGCGCTTGAGCAAGTCCGCGACGCGGCCGAGCAGGGCCGGCCCTTTGATGCCGTGATCATGGACATGGAAATGCCGGTGCTCGACGGCTACGAGGCCGTCCGCCAGCTCCGCGCCGGCGGTTTCACGAGCCCCATCATTGCCGTCACCGCCTACGCGATGAGCAAGGACCGGGACGAGTGCCTTCGCCTGGGCTGCGACGACCACATCAGCAAGCCCATCGAATGGGACCGTTTCTTCCGCAAGCTGATCCAGCTCCTCACCGCGCAAAACGGGTCTTCAGCCAGTAATGAGGGATGACTGGCGAAGCGAGACACTCTCGAAAAACTCCCTGAGCGGCGGGATGCAGCTCTCGATGCTGTACCGCTCTTCGATCGTGCGGCGCGCGGCAATGCCCAGCGGGGCGAAGCCGGCCGGATCGGCCAGAACCTTCAGGGCAGTTGCGGTCAGGCGGTCGATGTCGAAGAGCGGCTCGAGAAGACCGTTCACCCCGCCTTCGATGAGCTCGCGCACGGGTGGAAGGTCAGAAGCCAGGACAGGCACGCCGGTGGCCATCGCGTTGAAGAGCGACCACGAGACCACGAACGGGGCCGAAAGGTAGATGTGCAGGTCGCTGAGCCGGAGGATGTCGGCCAGGTGCTCGGGTAGGATGCGACCCGGAAAGAGGAAGCGGGAGAGGTCGTGATTGCCCTGGCTCAGAACCCATTGCTTGAAGCTCGGCGAACCAGTATGCAGCTTGTCCCAGCCGTAATGGATCTCCTCGCCGCCAACCACGACGAAGAGAACGTCGGAACGCTGGCGGCAGATGCGGTCGGCGACCTGCATGAACAGGTCGAAGCCGCGGATCGACTCCAGCCCGCGAGCGACGAAGGTGACAACCTTCGTGCCCTGCGGAAGCGAAACCTCGCCGATCCGCCGGGGTGCGGCACCGGGGCGGTAAAGCGCGGTATCGATACCGTCGAAGTAAACCTTGATCTTGGAATGAAACCGCGCGGGAAATGATTGCTTCTGCCAGTGCGTGGCCGAGTAGCCGGCGTCGCAATCGACCAGTGAGGCCAGCGTGGGGGCGTTGATGCACCGGGGGAAGAAAGGCGCAGGCTCGGCAGGTGGCAGGTCGATCCGGTACGAGATGTCGCGATGACTGGTCGCGAAGTAATACTCACAGTAGTTGATGATGGGGCAGTCGAGCAGGTCCTTCAGGAAAAGCGTCGGCGCGCCGCGGCCGCCGTGGGCGACAACCAGGTCGGGTTTCAGCTCGGGTCGCGCACGCAAGGCATTGAAGACGCTCTGGCACTGCTCGAGATACATGCCAAAGATCTGGGGCCAGGGAATCCCTTCCTTCGACCGGTGCTCCGCCGTCAGGGGAAGCTGGTGCAGGTCGAGCTCCTGGAGCATCTCGGTCGTGGGCGTGGGACAGCTCGAGAGGCTCTGGACCAGGAAGCTGCACTTCCAGCCGTGGCGCCTTTTCAACTCGAGGCCGAGCCGGCCGAACTGGGCGGGGAAGGCGTCGTGGAGGAAAAGCACGTGCATGGCCGCTACCTCCTTCCCCGCGTGGCGGCGAGCGCCGAGAACCGCTCAGCAAGCACGGGAAGGCAGACCTCCTGCGCATAGCGGGACCGGACCAGCTCGGCAGCCGCGTCACCCAGAGGGCGGTGCTCGTCCAGGTTGCTCAGCACCGCAAGCGCCAGGCGATAGAGCGCATCGGGATCAGCGACGTCCGCCAGAAGTCCGGTCTGGCCGTGGCTGATGACCTCGCGGTGAGGCACCGTGTCGGAGGCCAGCACGATGCATCCCGCGGCCATCGCCTCCAGCAGTGATCGAGCCACGGGATAGGGCCGGCCGGGAGCCAGATGCAGGTCGCTTGCGGCCAGAACCTCCGCGACGGCGCCCGGTGTCGCCCGCCCCAGGAACCAGAGGCGCTCGGGATCGACCGGCGGGACAGCATCGCGAAGTTGGTCAGGGTAATTCCGGTTGTTGTGCTGAACATCCAGCCCTCTCTGGACGACCGGGTCGCCCACGATCACGCAGACCACGTCAGCGCAGGCGCGGAGCAAGGCATTGGCCGCGTGCCAGAACCGATCAAACCCGCGCAACCGCTCGAGCGACCGGGCCACGAAACTGACAACGCGCGTCCCCTCGGGCACGAGTCGGCCGGCCAGCGATCGCCGGGCCGTCCGCCGATCGCGCGAGGCGACATCACACGGGCCGGCCGTGGCGATGCCATCGTGCTGGACCCAGAGGTCGTCGCGGTACTCGACGGGGAAGAGATGGCGCTGCCAGTTGGTCGCAGTCCACGCCAGGTCGCACTGCTCGAGATCGAGCAACTCGATGGAGTTGGCCGAGCGTCTCCAGTGAACGTACGCGGCCGGAGTGTCGGCGGCGATCTCGGCGGCGAGATCGTTCTGGCGGGGGTGGAAGTAATAGTCGAACAGGTTGACCCGGGCAGGAGCGGGCGCGTAGACCGGGGCGAAAAGCGTGGAACCGAGCCCGGCGGAGCGGCCGACGATCAGGTCGATCGGCCGGGGCCGGCGCGCCTCCAGGACTTCCCAGCAGCCGTAAGCGTAGCAGAGACTTCGCTCGAGCGTCCGCGACCAGGCCACGGCCTGCTCGCGTGCCGCGCCGCCGACGCCGAAAACCTGCAACTCGAGCCCGTGACCAACCGAGGCCGGCCAGTGCTCGCGGGCCAGTGCGGTGTGGCAATAGAACCAGCAGCGATAGCCACGCCGCCGCACCAGCCAGTCGGCAACGGCCCCGAGCCGGCCGGGAAAGTGGGGCTCAACCCAGAGCACATGAAGCGGATCTTGGGCCATGGCAGGCGAGCAAGTCGCAAGGAGAGCACCGCGTGATCCGATCTCACCAAGCGAAGTGGGCAAACGCCTTGTTGGCGTCGGCCATGCGGTGCACGTTCTCGCGCCGGGTGATCGCGGCGCCTTCGCGGTTGAACGCGGCGATCAACTCGTCGGCAAGCTTGACGGCCATGGGCCGCCCCTTCTTCTCGCGGGCCGCCATCAGCAGCCAGCGAATCGAGAGGGTCTGCTGGCGGGTCTTGTTGACCTGCATGGGTACCTGGTAGGTGGCGCCACCGACGCGCTTCGAGCGAACCTCGATCAGCGGCTTGACGTTCTCGACGGCTCGAGTGAAGACGTCGATCGGCTCCTCGTTGGGCAGCCGCTTGTGAATCAGCTCCATCGCGTCGTAGAAGATGCGCTGGGCAACGCTCTTTTTGCCGTTGTGCATGACGCAGTTGATGAACTTGCCGGCCAGCTTCGAGCCGAACCGGGGGTCAGGGCGAAGGTGTGTCTTGCTGGCGGTGAACTTACGGGCCATGAAAATCGGTCCTGCGGTGGTGTTCGGTAAGATATCTGAGGAGAGCGGATGAGCACCGCCTACCAATCCGGTGGCAATCGGCCAGTGTCCAGCCTACACAGTGAGCCGGAGTATCGGCTGTTTGTACGGCTGCGGGGTGACTCCGCCGAATGGGTGTGAGCTCATTTCTTCTTGGCCGGGGCCGCGGCCTTCTTGCGCTGGGCGCCGTACTTGGAGCGGGCCTGTTTCCGCTCGGCAACGCCCTGGCAGTCGAGCACGCCCCGGACAATATGGTAGCGCACACCGGGCAGGTCGCGGACACGGCCGCCGCGCACCAGGACGATCGAGTGTTCCTGGAGGTTATGCCCCTCGCCACCGATGTAGGCTGTGATCTCCTTGCCGTTGGACAAACGCACCCTCGCCACCTTGCGGAGGGCGGAGTTCGGCTTCTTGGGGGTCATTGTCTTGACCTGGAGGCAAACCCCCCGTTTGAACGGGCAAGACTCGAGCACCGGGGCCTTGGTCTTGTACTTGACCGGCCGGCGCGGCTTACGAACGAGCTGGTTGATCGTGGGCATGAGTCAGTCGTTTCCCTTACCCCAGAGCCGGCACATCCTGGCTCCTGTCCCTCATCCATTCCGGGCCGGGGCAACCATCTTTTTTTCTTGAGCTTACAGGCAATCCGGAAACCGGGCCTCGCGGCGATGCCGTGGGCTGCATGCGGCGTTAAGATTCGCCGACATCCAGCCGGCGATCAAGGTCGGGTTGATCGCTCCCGCTCGCGCGGCCCGATTGACTACACACGCGGTCTCTTCAGAGCCGAAAATACAAGTCTAACGTAACCATCCGGCCTGTCAAGCCGTGGATCGAACAGGCCGAAGGAATGGGTGAGTGCGTGGCAACCCAACGTCTTCGGGGTCCCATTCGCCCTATCTATCCCAGGCGCGAGTGCATGGCCAAACAATCGCCAAACAATCCGCCGAAGGCCTCGAGGTTCTTCTGCGGTGCCGCCGCGCTCTATCAATACGCAGATCCTGATTCCTATTCCGGATCACGGAAAGCAAGAGCTGGCTCGCCGTAACGAGCGTGGGAAACGACCTGGCCCTCCGCGATGTTTGGCGAGCCGGGGAGCGGCATCAGGCGGGCGGAGAGCAACAGGAGGTCCACTCATGTCGGTCCGTATGCGAGTTACGATCAAAGCACAAGGTGATCGTGCCAGCGAGTTAAGAACCGCTGCGGACGTCCACCGGGACTTGTGGGCCCACTCGCCGGTCGAAGTTGACCTCGACCACCCGCTGCACGGCACTCACCGCGACGAGGAAGGACGGGCGTACTTTGAGCTCGCCACCGAGTTCCCCCGGGAGGTTCGTCGGGTAATCGAGGAGTACAAATACACGGGCAAAGTGGAACTGACCGAAACGCCGACATTGCCCGGCGAGGCATGCGCGAACTGCGGGAATGTGGCAAGTCCAGTACGACCAACCGTCTGTCCGAACTGTCAGTTCCGGGATATAACCCCGTGCCCGTTATGCAAGGAAGAGGTTTCGAGGCAGTCGTATATCCGCATCTCCGGCGACCTGTTCCGTTGTCCGCGCTGCAAGAACCGGGTGCGGCTCCGGTACAACAACCCGATGTTCCTTCCTGACGGAAGTTACAATCAGCCGCTCGTCGTGGTCGAAGAGGCAGCGCTGGTCCATGGAATTTGACAAACACGGGCATGTGACCAGGACGCTGGCATGCTGCAAAGTTGGCCTTGACCGCTCCTGCCGCCGCGACGCCGAGATGCCTGTTGTGTTGCGCCAAGGTCTCCGTGGTCCTCCCCCAACCGAGGCGAGAAAGAGAGATTCCCCCCCTGAGCGTCACTGGCTTCGACTGCCACTACCAGTTCGGGCCAAGAACTGCTTGGACTTGCCCAGGTGAAGAGATCGGCAGGACTCCTCTCCATCCCGACGCTCGACGAGGCGTGACGTCGTTTCGCTCGGTACGAACGACGCAATGCCTGCTCCTTTTACCTGCTCAGCCACGCAGCTTGGCGGCGAGCCCGGCGACGTGTCGCCCCTGGAAGCGCGCGATGGCGAGCTCGTTGGCCGTCGGAGATCGCTCGCCCCTCGGGCCGGCGATGGTCGTGGCGCCGTAGGGTGTCCCGCCCGAGATCTCGTCGAGGTTCAGCAGCTCCCGGGCGGTGTAAGGGACGCCGGCAACCACCATTCCCTGGTGGTAGAAGAAGGTGTGCAGGTGGACGAGGGTCGTCTCCTGGCCGCCGTGTTGACTGGCGGTGGACGTGAAGGCGCTGCCGACCTTGCCGACGAGCGCCCCCTGCATCCAGAGGCCGCCGGTCGCGTCGAGGAACGCCTGCATCGAGGCGCTGGCGGATCCATAGCGCGTGGGGGTCCCGAGGATCACGGCGTCCGCGTCGGCCAGGGCGTGCGGGTCGGCCACGGGCACGTGGGCGAACGACTTCTTGGCCTCGACGGCGTGCATCTTCACCAACACCTCGTGGGGAAGCGTCTCGGCAACCTGCGCGAGCACGACCTCCGTGTCGGGGACCTCGCGCGCGCCCGCGGCCACCGCCTCGGCCAGTTGGTAGACGTGCGTGTACAGGCTGTGGAAGACGATGTGGACTTTGGTTGGCATGGGAATCTCCTTTGGATGGAAACGCTTAGGGCGTTTTACCGTTGAGTTGCAGACGCGGCGGGACGTCCTCTCCTTCTCCCGCGGGGAGCGGGGGGAACCCCGCTTGCGGGGTCGGGCCGGAACGGCCGGATGAGGGGAATTTGCGGGCCAAG
>JBEKTN010000106.1:0-22285 GCA_049516015.1 Isosphaeraceae bacterium
GTCCGTGAGAACTTTCATCATCCCCTCCCTGGGACCAGTTCTCGAATCCGAAACCACAACGGAGGGGAGTAGAACAGAAAACTCGAATCATGCCGAGACTATTCTGCGGGGATTCCCTTATCGGATCGCGTTTGTGGGCGACTCCTTCACCGAGGGGATGCAGGTCGATTACGACAAGACGTTTTGCGCGCTCATCGAGCGCGGGCTGGCCGGCTCCGTACCGGGGCGCGCGGTGGTCTGCGAGAACTATGGCGTGGCCGCGACGGACCTCTTCGAGTACTGGCACCGGATCACGCACGACGTCTTGCGGCCCCCTCCGCCCGATGCGCTGGTCTTGTGCATCTTCCCCGGGAACGACTTCACCGGCGAGTTGCCGGATGGCGGGTTCGATGCTGATGGCCGTCCCCGGCGCGAGTATTACAAGGAACCGGGCTGGGTCATGCACCTCTCGACGTGGTTGAATCTCAAATCGAAGTTCGCCTTTTACGTCCAGCGGAGGGTGGTCCTGGCCTGGAGGCGGATGGTGCGGACCCCGCACCAGGCGCCCTGGCAGTGGTGGGCCAACCCGGACGTCACCGCACGCGCCGCGGACGTTCCCGTGATTCGGCGGTCGCGGGCCCTCTTCCAGGCGATCGCTGCGGAATGCCGGCAACGCGGGACCAAGCTCTGCATCCTCGTGGTTGGGCCGGTGGCGCCTTATTACTGCGCGAAGGACGGCAAAAGCCCCCTCGGCCAGATCGTCGCCAACTGGCAGATTGGCGTCCCGGTCATCGACATCGCCATCGTGGCCCAGGCGACTCCCATGCCCTGGCTCCTGTTGTTTCCCCGCGATGGGCATTTGAACGAGCCCGGACACGCGTTCGTCGCCGCTGGATCTATCCCTCCGCTTCAAACCGCATTGTCCCTGTCCGAGACCAATAAGGGGACGGGAGTCGTTTACTAGACTGTCGGAGGGACTTTCGCTATCCTCAGCCCGGACGAAGAACCCAAAAACGACTCCCGACCCCTTATCTCCGGGCCGACCCCTTATCTCCGGGCGAAGCCTTACTCCACCCTTGAAGAAAACCTTTAAGGAGTCTATGGTTATGCTTCGTTAAACGGTATTGAGGCTAAACCCGGTCAGTGTTTCAATCCCGGAGCATCCGCAGGCCGCTGGCGATGACCAGGAATTCGCTGATCTCATGGCCGATCACGGCGGTCGTGAGCGAGAAGAGACCGGTCAATGCCCCGAGGACCAGGCCCGTGATGACCAGCGTCGAGAGCGCCAGGTTTTGACGGACCACGGTCTGGTTGCGCCTGGCCAGGCGGAGGGCGTCCACCAGCTTCTCGAGGTCGTCGGCCATGAGGGCGACGTCGGCCGTTTCGAGTGCCACATCGGTGCCCGCGGCGCCCATGGCGACGCCGACGCTGGCCGCGGCCAGGGCCGGGGCATCGTTGACGCCGTCGCCGACCATCAGTACCGGACCGTACTTCTGCGCCAGCTCGACGATCCGCTCGACCTTTTGTTCGGGCTTCAGGTCCGAGTCGACCTGGTCAACGCCGGCCAGAGTAGCGATGCTCTGGGCCGTCCGGTCGCTGTCGCCGGTCAACATCACGACCCGCTCGATGCCGAGCTCGCGAAGTTCCGCCACAATTCGCTTGACGTCGGGCCGGATGCGATCTCGCAGCGCGATCAGGCCCCAGACGCCGGCCGCGTCGCCGACCATCACCACGGTCTTGCCCTGGAGCAAGCAGCCCTCGAGGTCTGCGTCGAGACTGGCCAGACTGTGACCGAACTGCGTCCAGAAGAAGGCCGGTCGGGCCACATAGGCGACGGTTCCGCTCATTCGGGCCGACGCGCCCGATCCCACCAGGGCGTGAAACTCGTCGATCTCGCGGAGCTGCAAGCCCAGGGTCCGGACGTGGCGGATGATCGCTCGGCCCAGCGGGTGCTCGCTGTGCTGCTCGATCGCGGCGGTGATGGCGATCAGCTCCTCGGCGGTCGCGGGAGAACTGGCCGGACGCGCGGGGTTGAGAATGATGTCGGTGACCTCGGGATCGCCAAAGGTCAATGTGCCCGTTTTGTCGAACGCGACCACCTTGATCCCCGCCATCTGCTCGAGGAAGACTCCCCCCTTGATCAGCACGCCCTTCCTCGCACCCGTACCCAGGGCGGCAACCAGCGTGACCGGGATCGAGATCATGACGGCACACGGCGATGCAGCAACCATCAACACGGTTGCCCGGGTGATCCAGGTCGTCCAGCCGGCATGCGACAGCAACGGAGGGAGCACGGCGACCAGGATCGCGGCCAGCACCACGATCGGACTGTACCTTGACCCGAACTTCTCGATGAGTCGCTGGCTGGTCCCTTTTTTTTCTTGGGCCTCCTCGACCATCTGGATGATCCGGGCCACCGTGTTGTCTGCAAACGTCTTGGTGGCGCGGACCTTGAGGGCGGCAGGTCCATTGATGCTGGCGGCGAAGACCGAATCGCCAGGCTCCTTCGTGACTGGCTGGCTCTCCCCGGTGATCGGCGCCTGGTTGACATCGGTGGTTCCCTCGACCACCAGTCCGTCGGTGGCGATCGCCGTGCCCGGCTTGACGATGAAGAGGTCGCCCACGACCAGTTGTTCGACCGGGATCTCCACCGTCCGCTCGCCGCGCTGGACAAGCGCTGTCTTGGGCGCGAGATTCATGAGCGCATGGATGGCTGATCGTGTCTTCCACTCGGTAAAATCCTGGGCCGCCTCGGAGATCGATGTGAGGAAGACGAGGATGGCGCCTTCCTGTGCGTGACCGATCAAGGCCGAGACGACCGCCGCGGCGCTCATCAGGAAGTAGAAGCCGACGGACCGATGGACGATGAGGTCCATAAGCGCCCTGCGGCCGAAATAGAAGGCGCCGGAAAGGATCGCCGCGATAGCGCAGGCCTCGACCAGGCGGGGCGATCCGCCCGCCGAGCGGATCAGCCAGCCCAGCAGCAAGAGCGACGCCGAGACCGCCGACGTGAACACCTTGGGACTGCGCCAGTTATGGTAAGGACTGGCAACTGCCGAGGTTCGGCCAGGGGCTCGCTCATGCGGCGCGGGCCCGGGAGTCCCGATCGCACTGTCACTCGCTGGTTCCAGGATGGCGACCACCGCCTCGGGATCACCCATGACTCGTCCTCTCGTCGTGATCTGGCCCTGGCGCGAAGTCGGATTGCCTTGAACCTTTCCGCGACCCCGTCATCTTAGCGAATGCGCGCCGGTGACGCCTCTGTTCTGTCCTGCGAAGGCAGCGCAGGCCAGTTGAGCCGCGGTTTTTTTGCAGATGGATTTGAATTCTGGGATAGATCTATCGCACAATATGGGGATAGCACCTCGTTGACTTAATTGTCCAGGGCTGGACCGCCCGCGATCGCCCATCGTGGTCTGGAATGTTCCGGGGTCATCCTTCCCTGTAAGGAACCGGCAGATCCCGGAACGGTCGAGGTCCCAGCAATAGGGCAGGAGTTCGGTCCTCGAAAAAAGGAGTTTCACCGCCATGGCTCCACTTCATCGCGACGATCCTCGAATTCTGGGTCGGTTGCCGGGCCCCCGGAGTGCGGTCTGGCTGGAGCGCGACCACCGGGTGATGTCGCCGTCATACACCCGAGTTTATCCGCTGGTGGTCCGTCGCGCGCGCGGGGCGATGATCGAAGACATGGATCGCAACCGGTTCCTTGATTTCACCGCCGGAATCGCGGTCACCAACGTGGGGCACTCGCATCCCCGGGTGGTGGCGGCCATCGAGCGGCAGAGCCGGCGGCTGATCCACATGTCGGGGACCGATTTCTACTATGCACCCCAGGTTCGGCTGGCCGAGCAACTGGCGAGACTGGCGCCCGGGCCGGACCCGAAGCGCGTCTTCTTCACCAACAGCGGGGCCGAAGCGATCGAGGCCGCGCTCAAGCTGGCGCGGCGGCACACCGGCAGGAATCGGGCCTTGGCCTTCCTGGGAGCATTTCACGGGCGAACCTACGGGGCGATGTCGCTTTCCGGCTCCAAGCCCATGCAGCGGCGAGGCTTTGCGCCCCTGGTTCCGGAAATCCACCACGCGCGCTTTGGCGATCTCGACAGCGTGCACGCCCTGCTGCGGACCATCTGTCCGGCCGATGAGCTGGCGGCGATCTTCGTCGAGCCGATCCAGGGTGAGGGCGGCTACATTGTACCCCCGGACAATTTCCTGCCCGGTCTGCGCCAGATTTGCGACGAGCACGGGGTGCTGCTGGTGCTCGACGAGGTGCAGAGCGGATTTGGCCGGACCGGCAAGAACTTTGCGTGCGAGCACTGGGAGGTCGAGGGCGATATCATGTGCCTGGCCAAGGGGATTGCCAATGGTCTGCCCCTGGGGGCGATCGTGGCGCGAGCTGCGGTGATGGACTGGCCTAGCGGCAGCCATGCTTCGACATTCGGCGGTAACCCCGTCGCATGCGCAGCGGCGCTGGCGACCTTGCGGTTGATCGAGCGGCGCTACCGCGTCAATGCCGAGGTCCGCGGGGCCCAGCTTCGCGCCGGGCTGGAGGCCCTGGGACATCGCTTCTCGTGCGTTCGCGAGGTCAGGGGAAAAGGGTTGATGATCGGGTTGGAGGTGCAGGACCGCTCGGGCCATCCGGCCCCCTTGCTGCGCGACCGGATCATCGACATGGCCTTTCACCGTGGATTGCTCTTGCTCCCCTGCGGCGCGAGCACCGTCCGATTCTGCCCTCCACTCTGCCTGACCGCCCGCCAGGTCGAGATCGGTCTTGAGCTCTTTGCCGCCGCCATGGCCGCGGCCGAGTTCGAGTCTGAATCGAAG
This sequence comes from Isosphaeraceae bacterium, assembly GCA_049516015.1. Taxonomy (GTDB): domain Bacteria; phylum Planctomycetota; class Planctomycetia; order Isosphaerales; family Isosphaeraceae; genus Aquisphaera. Next base: position 4,801 of record JBEKTN010000106.1, read on the forward strand.
CATTGCGGCACCGTGGCTGCGGCCGAGTCCGAGTCCGAGGCTTGTACCACCGTGCTCGAGGACGTTATCGCCGAGGCGGACGGCATCGCCGAGGCGATCGTCTGAAGGCGGGATGGCAGGAGAAGGGCGTAAGCACCCTCCGAAGGAGATGGACCATGTCAGTTGCCGCGGCTCCGGCTGTCACTTCTCGATCCGACTGGAAGCGCTGGCCCCGGACCGAAGCGTTCATCGATCGGTTGATCGACCGGGGGCTCGCAGGGAACGGGTTTGCCGTGGACTTGGCCGGCCGGATGATCCGGGAGACCGGCACGCCCTTGAAGGTCTGGGTCGATCACCTGGTGGTTTCGGGTTCAGGCGAGCTGGCGGGGACGATGGCCGCTCTGGGATACCAGCGGCAGCCGATGGGCTACTCCGTCGGGGTCCCGGTCCACGCCCATCCGGGCGGAATTTTTCCCCGTATCGCGCTGGTTTCATCATCGGCCCAGGGCGATGAATACGGGGTCGCCGGCGTGGACAATCTCGCCATCAAGGTGGAATCGATTGCCGCGTTTTCGCGGGCTCACGACCTGGGACTGGACATACTGGGCTACCCCCAGGGACCCTACCGGACCGCTCGGGTGAGCGGCGACCGGACCGACCTGATCGTGGTCGAGCGCCGGGGCTATCTCGGGTTCGAGCCATTTCCCGGTGAGCTGGCGCGTGAGGGCCGGATGCGCCCGCATGCGGCCCGCGATGCCCTGGCCGCGCGCGATCTCTGGCTGGCCCGACGCCGCCGGTTCGACGATGACGCCGAAGGGTTCGACGTGACCGAGTCCACACTCCTTCGCGTGATCGAGCTGGCGGGCTCACGCGACCTGGCTTGCCACCTGATCTTCGAGGTCGAGCGTGAGTACTGGCAGTCGCGCAACCGGGCGGCCCAGGTGCAGAAGGCGCGGCAGGATCGCCTGGGACTGGGCTGGGCCAACCACGACCATCACACGTTTCGCTGCTCGCGCCGGTTCTTTCCCCGCGTGATCGGGATGTTCACCACGCTCGGCTTCCAGCTTCGCGAACGGTTTCACGCCGGGGCCCACGCCGGTTGGGGCGCCCAGGTGCTCGAGCATCCCACGACCGGAGTCGTGATCTTTGCCGACATGGACCTGGCCGACGACGAAGCCACCCAGGATTTCGCCCATCAGGCCCTTGCCGACCTGCCCCGGCCGGGGACGGTCGGGCTCTGGGTCGCGCTGCACGGCGAGTCGATTCTCGAGGCCGGGATGCATCATCTCGAGGCCCAGTTCGACTTCGACGCACTGCGCGAAGGCCTGAAAACCGAGGCCGGCATCGAGACGATGGCTCCGTTCTCGGATTTCCCGTTCCTGCGTCAGGCATTCACGGCGGGCGAGCGGTGGCCTGTCGCGCAGCATCGCGCCGACCGGGCACTGGCCCTGGGCTGGATTGACGCGGGACAACATGCACGGTTCTTGAGGGAGGGTGCCATCGGCAGCCATCTCGAGAACCTGGAGCGCCGCGAGGGTTACAAGGGCTTCAACCAGCAAGCCGTCAGCGCCATCATCGCGGCGACCGACCCGCGGCTGCATTGAGGGGATTGCGGCGTGGTCCGCCGGAATAGACCGTAAGGTGGGTCGAACGTGGTGCGGCCCACCAAACCGCTTTCGTCGAGTTCTCCTGTGACCCGCACCGAAATGTCGCCCCAGCTCAAGAACCAGGAACCAGCTCGGCTGCTTGCGCAGACTTCGGAGATTCTCGTGCAGGAGGATCTGTTGCGTCTGGGCGGCGGGCCCGAGGCCATTGCGCGGCAGCATGAGAAGGAGCGAAAGACGGCCCGCGAGCGGATCGCAATCCTGCTCGACCAGGATTACTCTCATCGTGGGTCACTCCTTTGGCGCGGGCCATTATGCCCTCTGCGGCAAGGCCTTCGACCGCCGATTCCTGTTCGCGTGGCCGGGGGCTCGCTACGCCGTCATGGGCGCCCAGCAAGCGGCCCGGACCATGCTCGACGTGAACGTGGCGACCTTGAAACAACAGGGGAAAGCGATCGACCAGGCCGAGCTCGACCGACTCACCGACGAGCTGCGACAGCGGTACGACGGCGAGACCGACATCCGCCACGCCGCTGCCCGGCTCTGGATCGACGCGCTCGTCGAGCCGGCGCGGACCCGCGAGGTCTTGATCCAGGCGTTCGATCTCGCCACCCGCTGCCGCGACGTGACTCCCATCGCGACGGGAGTGTTTCAGGTCTGAATGGCTGAGATGGAAGGTGGTTCTCGCACTTGACCGGTTCAAGGTGGTTCTCCCATGATGAAATTAGCGGGGGACATGATGGGCTGCCTCTCAGTCGCCAGGCTGGTGCTCGTGCCGGCTTAATGATGTAGCTCAGGCCGCCTTTTTCCTATGTGCGGTTTCGATTGATTCAAAGATGTCGGAGACCAGTTCATGCCGAATCCCGAAGAGCTTATCCAGGCGCTCGCCGAACTCGACCCGGCCACGCTGGAGAACGTGATCAACACGGCGTACAACCGCCGTCGCGACCCGGCCCGTCCGGCAAGGCCAGACTCCGAGGAGGGGCCAGGTCCGTTCGCTCGCTGGCTTGCACAGCGGCACATGGAAACGGACGCGGCCATCGAGAGGGTTGTGTACCTTCCGACAGGTGCTCCGAATAATGAAATCCGACTGCTGGAAGTCAACCGGTTCCTTTATCCTCCGGACAATGATGTGATTGAACCTCTCGACTTCTCTCCCGACGTCGCGGATCTACCCTTCCGCGTGTTCGTGGCCGATATCACTCAAGACCAGTGGGAGCGAATTCAACGTGAACCCCACCTTCTCGCGCATTTAGGCTGGCAAATGGAGGGTAATCAGGTCTATACAAGGGGCTAGGCGTGCCGCTCAATACACCACAGCAGCTCTTTCTCGACCAGGCACGATCCGATTATGAGATTTATGCTCACCTCAGCCGCCGGAATAACTGCCATCGCCTTCATTATCTCCAGATGTGCCCGGAGAAGCTGGCCAAGGTCCATGTCTGGAGGGATGGCCGCTTTCATGGTACAAATCATTTCGTCTTCGTACCGTTTCTTCGGGATCTGGACCTCCGCCCGGATTTTCATCAAATGTTCGGCTATGTAGACCGGCGTAGATTCGACCTTCAAAAAGCCTCCATCTTCGATCTGGCCCAGCGGCTTCAGAATCTCGCCCCTGCAGGAGGGAACATTGGCCCCAATCCGGAATGTCCGTGGCCACCAAACATGCCGACAAACGGGCCGTTGAGCTACAACTTTCCCGAATGGCTGGACTGGAACGAAACAACATCCGGGCGGCGCCTGAAGATCTTTGTTGAAAACCTGTTGCAGAACTACTTGTCTTACTTCCCGTAAAGCCTCTCGTGCACGAGGCACACTAGCGGACACACTCGTCTTTCTCTCCGGAGCCAGTCATGCCGGCGGGCGCGAACCCTCCTATCGCGATCGGCAAGGGTGCGGGGTTCTGGGGCGACAACCTGGACGCTCCATACCTGCTGGCCAGGGACGGCAGGCTCGACGTGCTGACGCTCGAGTACCTCGCCGAGCTGACCCTGGCGATTCTGAGCCACCAGCGGGCCAAAGACCCGGCGGCAGGCTTCGTCACCGACTTTCCCGATACGCTGGACAGGTTGGTTCCCATCCTTCACCAGCAAGAGACGCTGCGGATCGTCACCAACGCCGGGGGGCTCAACCCGCGGTCGTGCGCCGTCGAGTGCGGCAAGCTTCTCAATCGAGCCGGGCTGGGCGAGCTCGAGATCGGCATCGTCACCGGCGACGATGTGTTGAAGGAATCGCCATTCTCACGCTTGACCGTCCCGATCGGCGTAACGCCCTTTCCAGGGCCCTGATGAGGGAACTCGAGGATCAGCTCGGCCGAGCCGGTCACGATCCTCAAGTGCGAGCGGTCGTGTTGACCGGGGCGGGCACGGTCTTCTGCTCGGGCATGGACCTGAAAGACGCCGCCAGGGAGCGAGACGATGCCGAGGGCGAACAGCACGCGGTGGCCACCCTCCAGGAGTATGCCGACCTGGTGCAGAAGCTGCACACGCTACCCAAACCGACGATCGCGGCGATCAACGGGGATGCCCTGGCCGGAGGAGCCGGGCTGATGGCCGCCTGCGACTTCGCGGTCGCCTCCGAGACCGCCCGGATCGGCTGTCCCGAGGTGTTTCGCGGACTCGTTCCCGCCGTCGTCATGTACGACCTGACCCGGCTGATCGGCGACCGCCGCGTGCGGCAATTGCTGCTGGCCGGTGAGTTGATCATGGCCACGCAGGCGTACCATTGGGGCCTTGTCAACCAGGTCACCACACCGGATCGCTGCCTTAAGGAGGCCATCCGCGTGGGCAAGGACATGATCAAGTCGGCACCCCAAGCAGTCGCCGCCATCAAGCGGCTGCTTGACGAGACCCAGGGCCGGCCCAGAAGCCTGCGCGGTGCCGCCGCCGCGAGCGCGGCGATTCGCGTCTCTGAAGAGGCCCAGGAAGGCATCCGCGCCTTCCTGGAGAAGCGGCCGCCGCGCTGGGTGGAGACGCATTTGTGAGGACGAGATGAGGACAAGTTCGACGGCCAGACAGGTCCGCGCAGAGAAACGCACGCTTGGAGTTGAGCGATGCCCATCCCCAACCCTGGACCGCTTTCCTGGGTATCCGGCCGGACGATCGGCAATGCCCTCGAGCAAACGGTATCGGCCCATCCGGACCGCGATGCCCTGGTCTTCCCGGCGCTCGGGCTGCGGTGGTCCTGAGCCGAGTTCAGCCGGCGTGTCGAGCGGGTTGCCCGGGTGCTCTTCGCGCTGGGAGTCGCGCGGGGCGAGCACGTCGGAATCTGGTCGATGAACGCGCCGGAGTGGGTCGTGACGCAGTTCGCGGCGGCCCGCCTCGGCGCCGTCATGGTCAACGTCAACCCGGCCTATCGACTCTTCGAGCTCGAGGACGCCTTACGCTTGGCCGATGTGGCGACGCTCGTCGTGGGTAGTGCATTCAAGAGCTCGGATTTCGTCGGCATGGTTCATTCCGTCTGTCCCGAGGTCGCCGCGGCGAGCGATCGTGACTGGTCTTCGGAACGGCTTCCGGGTCTCAAGCGGCTGATCGCCCTGGGCGACCGACCCGGAGCGGGCTGGTTGAGCTGGAACGATCTCGAAGCAGGCCCAGCGTGCGCCCTGGAGGATCTGAACTGCCGGCAAGGACAACTGGCTGCAAGCGACGTCGTCAACGTACAGTTCACCTCCGGCACGACGGGGCTGCCCAAGGGGGCGATGCTCACCCACGCCAATTCACTGATGAACGCCTTCTACGTGGGCCAGCGGTTGCGGTACACGGCGGCAGACCGGGTCTGTGTTCCGGTCCCGTTGTACCATTGCTTCGGCTGTGTGGTGGGCAACATGGTCTGCGCCGTGTACGGCGCGACGATTGTCGTCCCCGCGCCGGCTTTCGACCCGGGTGCCACACTCGCGGCAATGGCGGCCGAGCGATGCACCTCGGTTTACGGCGTGCCCACGATGTTCGTGGGGATGCTCGAGCATCCCGACTTCCCGCGTTGCAACCTCTCCAGCTTGTGGACCGGCATCATGTCGGGAGCACCCTGTCCGCTGCCGTTGATGGAAAAGGTGGTGAGCGTGATGGGAGCGCGCGAGATCTGCATCGGCTACGGCCAGACCGAGGCGTCGCCGATCATCACATTCACCTCGGCCGACGACCTGATCGAAGTACGCTGCGGGACCGCCGGCCGGCCAATCCCCGGAGTCGAGGTGAAGTTGGTGGACCCGGCAACCCGGGCCGACTCTCCGCCGGGCGAACCCGGCGAGCTCGCCGCCCGCGGCCACGACGTGATGGCCGGTTATTACAAGAACCCCGCGGCCACTGCGCGTGCCATCGATCGTGAAGGCTGGCTGTATACCGGCGACCTTGCCCGCCGCCGCGACGACGGCAACTACCGCATCGTCGGCCGTTGCAAGGAGCAGATCAACCGCGGCGGCGAGAAGATCCATCCCGCCGAGGTGGAGGAGTTCCTCCACCATCACCCCGACGTCGCGGAAGTCGCCGTGCTCGGCTTGCCCGACGCGAAATTCGGCGAGGTCGTGGCCGCCTGGATCGTCCCCCGCGCCGGGGCTGCACTGTCGCCCGAAGCCATCCAGACCTATTGCAGGGGCCAGATCACTCACTTCAAGATCCCCCAGCACATTGCGATCGTGCAGTCTCTTCCCCGCACCGTCACCGGCAAGGTGCGCAAGCACGTCCTCAAGGCCCAAGCTATCGCCGAGCTCGGCCTGGGCGAGGTGGCGGCGATCCAGACGGCGTGAGCAGAAGAATGGGGAGGCGTCGGTTCCATGGTCACTTGAGTCAAAGGATGTGATTCATTATGATATAGGAGGCGGCTCGGCCGGCGATCTGCGATCCTGGTTCGGCCGGCATGGTGGATGTTCGCGACCGACGGATTGTAGTGCGGGGCTTGGTACCGCAATCGAGGGCTCGGAGCTGGTGACGCGGCGTTGGCCAGGCGCCCGCGTCCCGGACCGGCGACCCTTCTGTTGAGCTTCGAGGCCAACCTGACCAGAGAAAGGGAGGGTACCAGAATGACCACGATCTGCGTGAGTCAGGAAATCATCGCGTCGCTCGAAAACCTTGACAAGCCGCTGGATCTCTGCGACGAGTCGGGACGTCTGCTCGGATCATTCATCCCCGAGATGGCGATGCAGGAAATGCGACCGATCGCGGAGGCGGAGGGTGATCTCCGAGCAGTCGAGGAGCAACTTGGCCCCGAGATGGGCGTTTTCGGCTTCGAGGCGGACCTGGAATGACCGGGGGCGCCGGGACGGGACAGGCCGTACTCTCCTCGGATCGGCGCTCTGCCCGAAGGCCGGACAGGGTGCCATCCTCGGCCTTGAGCGCCTGGACAACGCGGTTGAGGAGTCTTGCCGCAAGGCGCTATGATGGACACGGCGAATAGCGCCATCATCCAACAACCTCCCGGTTTCGAATCAAACGGGGGTGACGGGATGCCTGACCAATCATGGCCGCCTTCTACGCTGACGAAAACTTTCGGCTTCCGGTGGTAGAAGCCCTCCGTAGGCTTGGCCATGATGTCATGACCTGTCAAGAGGCCGGACGGACAGGAATTGCACTGAATCTCCGGAACGAGTCAAGCGGAACACGTGCTGAACTACGGACTCTCAACCAGGTCGGCCACAACGGGCAGGTGGGCCGAGCCCACGTCAGGGCCAACGTCGCACCGTCGTGGCCGCCATGCTGGTCCGCAGAGAATGTGATCGATCCTGAGCCCCGTGTGGCGCGTGGACCTCGTGTAACCCAGCCCCCAGCTCGCCCAGGAGAACGCGTCTCTATAGCCTGACCAGTCGCGGCGAAACAGCGAGTGCTCGGCAGTCAGGTTGAAGTCGCCGGCAAGCACGATCGTGTCGGGGGCTCCTTCGACCCAGCGCCGGAGTTGCTCCGATTCGAATCGTTGAACCGAAGCGATCGCGCGGAACGAGTCGATGCCTTCCTCTTGCCGGTCGAGGATGGGTTGCAATCCGCGGCGCGGTGTCATCAGATGCACCGAGATGACGGGAATCGCCTTTCCCGATCGCGACAAACGGGCACGGACGGCGATGATCCGATAGGGGATGTCCGGTCGACGCAACTCCTCGAAATCGAGAATCGGGTAGCGACTGGCCAGGCAAAACTCGCCGGCAGATCGGCAGTGCCAGCCTTCCCCGCCCAGAACGACGAGAGGATCGGTCAGGCTGCACTCCTGGAGGCAAACGACGTCGGGCCGCGTCGCCTCGACAAAGTCGGCCAGGTTCCGAATCTTGAGAGTTCGGCCCTTAACATTGCACGTTAGTACACGCAGCGTCTGGCCGGACTCCCCTGACGTGGTCAGCAGATTCTCCCAGGGGACGTTGAATTCCCAGAACCCGAGGAACGACATTAATGCCACGCCCAAGGGAAGCGTCGACCACCGCACTCTCAGCCACGCGGCCAGGGGAACGAGGAGAATTGCTGGCAGGGCAGCAATCCAGCGCGGGCCAAAGAGAACCAGGTGCACCGGCCAGAATTCAGCGGATGAGAAGCTTGCCGCCAGATAAAATCCGAGGAGGGTTGCCGCATAGACCCAGCAAAGGACTAGGATGATGACCCGGGCGATGCGCGACACTGGCCATTGGGGCTCCGTCTCGATTGGCGAGGCCACCCCGTTGACGATCCGGTAGCGGCGGGGTCCGAGGTCAGACATGGCGAGTGCAACCGTTCCTTTGAGTCCGCCGCGACACCCCGGGATTGAGGGCTTAACGAGTGGTCTGAGCCGGCGCGGAGCTTGCCGTGGCGAGGCCTCCCTTGGCCGATGCCCGCTTGCTCTCGGCCGAGATGGCGTCGAGTTCGATCTTCAGAGCTTGGGCCCGCGCGAGTGCGGCGTCAATCGGGGCACGTTTTTCAGCGAGAGTTTTTTCGGCGGCGGCCTTGGCGGCACTGGCCTGGTCAAGGTTCTTCTTGGGGTTGGCCAGGTTCGCAGTGGCGGCTCCGGCGGCGGCGATCTTGAGCTTTGCCTTGACGGTGTTGTCGTCAACCCGGGCTAGCGACACGGTCGTGATACCGGGCTGGTAATAGAAGATCTCCTTGGCGTCGCCCAGGCGGGCGCCCGAGAGCGTGACCTCGATCTCAGTGCCGCGCTGGGCACCGACCGGACGGGATCGCGCCCAGGCTGGGCGAGGCTGCCGTGGCGAGCGTTGTGGAAACCCAGAGCACAAGTAGTACCAGTAATGCATTTTTCAAGCGTGCAAAGATCGCGGCGGGCATGGTGGGGTACTCAACGGGTGGGTCGCAGACGACTCAGGCAAGCCAGCAGAGACTGCTCTCGATCTGGCTCACTTCAATCCGGGGACGGTTGGTCCCCGGCACGAGGCGGAATCCCAGGGGAAAAACCGCGCTCTTCAGGAGGAGGGATTCCATGGCGGGCTCGGACTTGCCGACGAGCTGCCACTCCAGGCCGGCTCGGCGGTAAAGTTCCAGGGACCAAGGGCGGCGTGCCACGAACATCAACTCGCGCACCCCGACCTTGGCGTAAAAACCGAACTTCTCTCGCGAGCGATCATAGGGGCTCTGGATCTCGACGGCGAAATCGGGCCCGCCATACCAGTGGGTGTTGCGGTCCTCCGCCGGGTTGCCGGGCAGGAAGACCGCCACATCCGGGCAGCGGTAGTTACGCTTCCAGCGCTGCGATCGGCTGCTCACGTTGCAGCCTGGGAAGACCTGTATGTCCTCCCTGGAGCCGAGAGCGGTGTGGATCGCGCTGGATAAGGCAAGTCCAAGTCTCTGATGCTCGTTGTCAGCCAGCGGAGACATCACATATACCCCGTCCCAGACCTCGTCATAACGATCGCCACCGGATTCGCGACGTTCGCGGATCAGGTGGGCGAGGTCGACGGGGTTGACACTGAGCAGCGCCATCGCGGGAGGCTCCGGGCGTGGTGAGAGAGCGGGGATGTCCGTCGTCTTTTACGATCGGCCAGCGATCGGCCATCGTCAAGCCAGCAGTTCCTTGACCACCTTGCCGTTGTCAACGATCTCGATGGGCCGGTTGCCTGGCGCCATCAGCTCCTTGTCGGCCACGATGCCCATCAGGTGATAGACCGTGCTGGCAAGGTCCTCGGGACCGATCGGGTCGTGGTCCGGCTCAGAGGCCGTCGCGTTCGAGGCACCGTGGACGTAGCCTTTCTTGACGCCGCCGCCAGCCAGGACGACGCTGAAGACCTTGGGCCAGTGGTCGCGGCCGGCGTCCTTGTTGATCTTCGGCGTCCGGCCAAACTCGCTGGAAATCATCACCAGCGTGCGGTCGAGCAAGCCGTTCCGTTCGAGATCCCGAACCAGGGTCGCGAGCGCCTGATCGAACGCCGGCATCTGGCTTTTCATGCCCGGGACGATCTGCGTGTGCAGGTCCCAGCCGCCATATTGAAGGGTGACCATGCGCACCCCCGCCGCCACCAGGCGCCGGGCCATGAGCATGCGCTGGCCGGCGGGGTTGCGGGCGTACTCATCGCGGATCTTGGCCGGCTCGGCGGCGATGTTGAAAGCCTCCCGCGCCTTCTGCGAGCTGATCAGGCTGTAGGCACGCTGGTAGAACGTATCCATCGCGCCGATGTTGTCACTCTTTTCCTTCTTGGCGAAGTGGGCATTGACGGCATCGAGCACGTTGCGCCGGGCCACGAATCGCGGCTCCGTGATATCGCCGGGAAGGTTCAGGTCTTGAACGCGGAACCCCGGGTCGGCCGGGTCGCCACCCAGGCTAAACGGGGAGAACGACGAACTGAGGTAGCCCGTGCCGGCATAGCCGTTCGGCTGACCGGGGATGCAGACATAGGGCGGCAGGTTGTTCTTGGGACCGTATTCGTGCGAGATCACACTGCCAAAACTCGGGTACTGGAGAGCAGGGCTGGGACGATAGCCCGTGAACATGTTGTGCGTGCCGCGCTCGTGGGCCGCCTCGCCGTGGGTCATGGCCCGAATCACCGTCAGCTTGTCGGCGACCTGCGCCGTCTGGGGGAGCGTCTCGCTGAATCGCTCTCCATCGATCTTGGTCGGGATCGATCCCATTTCACCGCGATACTCGATCGGGGCGTAGGGCTTGGGGTCGAACGTCTCCTGATGGGCGATGCCGCCGGGGAGGTAAATGTGAATGACCGAATCGGCTTTGGCGGCGATCGGCGCGTAATTCTTGAGGTCGGCTCGCGCCTGGATCCGGAGCAGATCGGCCAAGGTCAGTCCCCCCAGTCCGATCGTCCCGACCGTCAAGAAGCCGCGGCGGCTGATCGGTTTATGGAAGCCAGTCGGCATTTCGAAGTCTCCCAGTCTCTCGGCAAGGACACAGTCAACGGGTCACGGTCCCCACCGATGGCCACGCGACGATTTCTTGCTTGACGTTCAGAATGCAAGAGCTGTACCAGTCTATCCAACTGGACGCGAAGTGGGAACAACCCCGCGAACGCCCTAGTGCTCCGGGCCGGCTGGATCGATTCAAGTTAGTGCTACAAAAGAAACTAGGTCGACCGCAGAAGGCATGACCGGCGCGCTCACGAAAACATCTGGGGGAGCAAAGCGGGGTCGCGGAGGCGTGTTGATCGACATTTGCACAAAGAATATCAAACACCGCTCCATCCTTTACTAGTACGCCGACTGCAATGGCCGCGTGGGCGCCTTTTCTGGAGTCCCCGATCACGAAGCGGCGCTGAGGGTGCGCCAACGGGACCCGCCCCAGTCTTTCCCGGAGCTCGCGTTTCCGCTCATTTCGCTCTGGTCTTCAAATCGTCGAGGATTCTGAGCATGGACCCGCCGCCGGCGATCGGGCCAATAGGCCCAGCGGAGAACTCTTCCATGGTGACCAAAGGGCGGATGATCTTTTCGACTGGGCCGTCGCTGAAGGCATGTTGCATGGCATCATCGGCCAGCTCGTTGGCGATCGCGGCCATGATCATGCCTTGGTCGACGGCCAGGATGCACCCCGTGACCACCCCCGCCGCCACATCCACGGAATCATGGAATCCGAACTGGCTGTAGACGGGGAACCGCGTCGTGAGGGCCCGTAGATTGGCGACCGCCTCGCGCGGAGCGTAGCGAAGCGCGAGGAATGATGCGTGGGGGGTTACGATCCCATGATTGTACTTGCCGCCGGGGTTTTGCGGCAAACTGTGATTGATCGGGCCGCCGATCTCGTAGGACAGGTAGCCCATGGGGTTAGTCCCTAGTGCCTTGACTCCATAAACCTCATAACCGCCAAGTGGACTCGCCGCCGGAGAGAAACCCCAGAAGCCGTAATGCGCCTCTTCGAGACCGTGCTCGATCTGGGCCCGGACATAGAGTGGGTGGTTCACCCCCCAACTGCGCGGGGCCCAGGTGCCCTCGGGAACGAAAAGAGTGACCATGAGCGCCTCGAACATGCTGCCGCCCCAGCTCGGTACGATGCGCATCCCCCGGTACGAGTAGGAACCCTCGTAGACCTTGACGCCCAGGTAGTCGCGTGTCTGGCCGGGGGGCTTCTGTTCCTGAGGCCCCAGCAACTCAGGCAGCGTTCGGTAAAGCCGGTAATAGTGCTCGGGCGGAAGCTGGCTACGGGAAATGCCCAGATAACTGGCAATGCGTGCTTCTGAATTAAGCATTCCATAATGACCGTAGAACGAGCGGTCATCAACCCAGTAGCCGACATGAAGCTGGCCCGGGTGGTTGATCGGGTCGACCGAGTTATAGGGATCGTAAAAGAAGCGGAAGTTCATAGCCTCTAGGAGCTTAGAGGCCTGAGACCGAAGCGCCGGCTCGACGTTGGTGACCATCACCAAGGCGGTTGCTAGCCAGGCGTTGTCCAGGGACGAAACCAGGGGCCGGCGCGGGCTGGCGTCGAAGGGAGAAATCTTCAGAGTGGCGCCGGTGCGAGGGTCGAGGTCGTTCAGGTAAAAGCCGTTGTGGCGCTCCATGCTCGCCAGCGTCGACAACGTGCGCTGCAGCCGCGAACGATATTCCTGCGGGCCGATCAACTTCAACCGTTCCGCGGCCAGCACGCTCCAGAGATAGGCGGCAATGTCAGCCGGCGTCGTCAACCGCGATGGATTGCCCCACCCAGCGCCATCGTGGGGCAGACTATCGGCGGGCAGGCCGCTGGGTTGCGTGAGCCGCTCGAAAGAACGCCAAGTGTCGTTCGCGTAACGCAGCAGCTCGGCTCGTTCATCCGGGCTCAACCGCGACAGTCGCATCCCCGGAGATCCCCACGCGAATGAGCGCGACCCGAACAAAACTACTACAAGAGCAAGACCGAGGACGATCAACCTCGATAGGAAGGCTCGGTTCATTGCTTGGCCTCCGGAGAGAGGAGGGAGGAGGGAGCCCGCACTGATCTCCCTGTTTATCTATTCGACCCCGCGGGAAGGTGGGATTTGTCTAGATTATAATTGGAAAGTCTGTGAGATAAAGCGTGCACTCGTGCCCGTTGCCGCATTGCGTTGTTCTTTCCCAACAGGGGACAGTCCATTTCCCTACTACTAGTGTACGCGGCAGCGGGGCGTTAGATTCGAGCAGGGTATAGATCCTGGCATCACGGCGAAAGGAGCCCGGCGATGGGTGAATCCCTGCTTGCGGCCACGGTAATCGGCAGTTGGTCATTGCCGGGCTGGTATGAAAAGTTCATCGGCGATGTGGGCTCGCATCCCGACCTTTTCGGCCCGGTAGATCGGGAGGAGGCGGTTCGCGACGCCGTCCGGCTGGCCATTGACGACCAGTTGCGGGCGGGGCTCGATCGCATCTCCGATGGCGAGATGCAGCGGGTCGATTTCAACCTCGGCTTTTACGAGTACCTGGGCGGACGCCAATTCGTCGTGCCCGCCACTGGGGTGCCCCTGCGCACGACCAGCGTGAGAGGTTCCGCTGTCTGCTCCCGACGGTCTGGGAACTGTCACGGAATACCACCGGCTCAGCGAGTATGCCCGGGGGCCGGTAAAGATGCCGGTTCCCGGGCCGTTCACACTGGCTGGCCGCATCGACGGGGGCGAGGTCTACCCCGAGCAACATTGTGACCGAGGCCCTGATTCCGATCGTCAGCGCCGAGCTCAAGGCCCTCGTTGCGGCGGGCGTCGATTTCGTCCAGCTTGATGAGCCGAGTTTCTCCTGCCATCCCGACGCGGCCGACCATTTTCTCGATGTGGTCGCCCGCACCGTTCGGGGTGTGCATGCTTACATCAGCATGCACATGTGCTTCGGCAATTACCGCGGTCGTGCCGTTGGGCAACGGTCGTACCGACCGCTCTTTCCCCACATCGGCCGGGTTGCCGTGAACCAGCTCGCGCTCGAGTTCGCCAGTCGCGAGCTGGCTGAGGTCGAACTGCTGGCGGAACTGCCCGAGACGATGGATGTCGCCGTGGGACTGGTCGATGTCAAGAACACCTGGATCGAACCCCCCGAGCTGGTCGCCTCCCGGATCAAGGCCGTTCTGAAGCATGTTTCTCCCGAGCGTCTCTCGGTCACGCCCGATTGTGGATTTTCGCAGACCGCCCGACACATCGCGGTGGCCAAGTCCAAGGCACTGGTCGAGGGGGCCAGAATCGTGCGGGGAGAGCTGGAGGGATGAGCCGTCACGAGTCCGGCCTGCTCGCTCGAGGTCTCTGCTTCCCGCCAGGCCGTCACGTCATCGGCACCCAGATGCGAGGTTGGTCGCGATATTGGCCCGCTGCGTCCCGCTCTGATCTCACGGCCTGGGAAGTTCCTCGCCGATCTTCCAGCCTTCCGGCAACTTCATTTCATTCGACTGGATCTTGTCGAATTCGTCCGGAGTTACCTCGATGATGATCGAGGGGTAGGGGATGCCGCCCGCCGGTGCCGGTCCGAAATGCAAGGGCATGATGCCCGACGCGACCGTGTCCGCATTGACTTCGAGCAGTTTGATTGGCTCGGAGCGAACGCCTTCGGCTTGAGCTTGGTCGGCAATGAGAAAGACCTGAGTCAGACCAGCTTCCACCTCGTAATGCTTTCTCGCCAGTTCTCTTGCCACAGCCGCCCGCTCCATGGCAACCGCCTGATCCACATCCGTGACGATCCTGTCAAAGCTGCCGCAAATCGGACAGGGCAAGCCGGACTGAACCAGAGTGAGCGGCTTACCGCATTTCTTGCACTCGTGGGCGGCCATGGCGGGTTCCCCCCGGGAAAACGAGCCAGACGGGTATTGTGCACACGCTGAGGAGGATCTCCGTCATCATGATACAGCGTTTTACCCCGCCAACCGAGAGCAATCACATGGCGGTGCTCCCGGAGGCCAGGGTCCTTGCTTGCAGCTTACGCCCGAGTCAAGAATGCCATGAGCCGCGATGAATGTCGCACAAGGAGCAAGGCGTTCACGACCCAGAGAAGCGTTTTCGTTCCCTATGTGGTCGGTCGGCGTACCCAGCAGGATCGCAAACTGCCATGATCGAGCCTTTTCGCCAGGGACCGGAGTTGATCGAAGAGATTCTCGAGACGCACCCGTTCCATGGGTCGCTGGCGATCTGGTGGTTGGGGCAGAGCGGGGTTCTGATCAAGACTGACGGCGGGATTCTGGTGATTGATCCCTCCCTTTCCGATCCGAGCACCTCACCAGGAAATACGAGGGCACCTCTCGCCCCCACGTCCGCATGACCCGCGCTCCGCTGCGCGGGGCCGACCTGGAGACAGTCGACCTGGTCCTGGCCTCGCACAAGCACTCTGATCACCTCGACCCGGAGACGCTGACCGGGCTGCTGGCGGCGTCGGCCGACGCGCGACTCGTGCTGCCGAAAAGCTTGATCGACCACGCCAAGGCAATCGGCCTGCCGTCCCATCGCTACTCCGGAACCGACGCGGGCGAAGTGGTCGAGCGAGCCGGGTTTCGGGTGCGGGCTGTCCCCTCGGCACACGAGCAGATCGACCGTGATGAGAGGGGCCGTCATCTTTACCTGGGGTACGTCATCGAGACCGCAGGGTTCAGACTGTATCATAGTGGAGACAGCCTGGCGTATAACGGGCTGGCCGTGGAGCTGGGACAGAAGGACAGAAGCCGTTCGACATGCTCTTCCTGCCGATCAACGGCCGGGACCCGGCGCGGGGCGTGCCGGGGAACATGACGGCGGCCGAGGCGGTGGACCTCGCCGCGCTGGTCCGTCCCCGTTACCTGGTACCACACCATTACGACATGTTTACGTTCAACACCATTGCCGTCGAGGTGTTCGAGGCCGAGGCCCGCCGGCTGCCGGCGGGAGTCGAGCCGCGAACCTTGCAATGCGGCGAGCGCTGGGAGATCAAGAAGTGAGCGTGACTCTGGGCATCGATATCGGCACATCGGGAACCAAGACACTGGCCATCGACGAGCGGGGGACGATCCTTGCATCGGCGTCGGCCGAGTATCCCTGCTCCCACCCCCACCCGGGCTGGTCGGAACAGGACCCCGAGCTCTGGTGGGACGCGACGGTCCAGACCCTGCATGCGGTACTGGCCGCGGGGGCGTTCACGCCGGCCGATGTCAAGGGCATTGGTCTCTCCGGGCAGATGCACGGCTCGGTCTTCCTCGATGAAACCGGCTCGGTGATTCGTCCCGCGCTCTTGTGGAACGACCAGCGAACCGCGGCCGAGTGCCGCGAAATCGAGGAGAAAGCCGGAGGCCGCGCCGCGCTGGTGAAGCTGGTGGCCAACCCGGCGCTCACCGGGTTCACCGCCCCCAAACTGTTCTGGGTCCGCAACCATGAGCCGGCGAACTGGGATCGGGTGCGACAGGTCCTTCTTCCCAAGGATTACGTCCGTTACCGGCTGACCGGCACGTTTGCAACCGAGGTGAGCGACGCCTCCGGGACCTTGTTGCTGGACGTCGTCAACCGGCGCTGGAGTCGCGAGCTGCTGGGCAAGCTCGAGATCGATCCGGCGCTCTTGCCGCCCTGTTACGAGAGTCCCGAGGTATCGGGCGTGGTGAGCGAGACCGGATCGACGGCGACCGGAGTTCCCAAGGGGACGCCGGTGGTCGGGGGAGGTGGGGACCAGCCGGCTGGAGCGGTGGGCAATGGGATCGTCCGCCAGGGGGTGGTCTCGGCGACCATGGGGACCTCGGGAGTGGTCTTCGCACACGCCGACCAGCCGGGATTCGACCCGCTGGGCCGCCTCCAGCGGGGTTGCCACGCGGTGCCGGGCGCCTGGCACGTGATGGGCGTCGTGCTCTCGGCCGGCGGCAGCTTCCGGTGGTTCCGCAACGAGCTGGGCAAGGCCGAGGTCGCCAGGGCCAAGGAGCAGGGAATCGATCCTTACTACGTCCTGACCGCGGAGGCGGCCCTGGCGGGCCCGGGCGCGGAGGGCCTCTTCTTCCTGCCCTACTTGACCGGTGAGCGGACGCCGCACTTCGATCCCGACGCCAAGGGAGGTTGGATTGGCCTGACCATCCGGCACGGCCGTCCGCACCTGATCCGCGCCTTGCTCGAGGGAGCCACGTTCGCGATGCGCGACAGCCTCGAGCAGATCCGCGAGATGGGCGTCGGCATCGATCAGATTCGCCTCTCCGGGGGCGGTGCCCGCAATGCGCTCTGGCGGCAGATCCAGGCCGATATCTATGGCGGTGACGTGCACACCCTGAATTCGAACGAAGGACCGGCCTTTGGCGCGGCCTTGCTGGCCCAGGTGGGAACCGGCGCCTTTCGCTCGGTTCCCGAAGCCTGCGACGCCACCATCCGGACCGTGGAATCGACCGCGGTCGACCCCAAGGTCAAGGCGTTCTACGACAAGTCGTACGTGGTCTACCAGAAACTCTATCGCGATCTCCGCGAATCGTTCCGGTCGATCAGCGAGCTGGTGGCGCACTCCTGGTGAGAGTCAGCCTGCTATACCTTACGCGGCCATGAGTGAAACGTCGTCGAATTGCTCGAAAACCATTACCCCGGCAAGGGAGTAGGTCAGGCTTTCCAGCTTGACCTACAATGCCTTTCTTTCGTGCGGGGTAATGGCGTC
>JBEKTN010000107.1:0-22158 GCA_049516015.1 Isosphaeraceae bacterium
TGACAAGAGCGGGGTGGCTGGGGTCGAGCTGGCGACCGCCAGCGAGCCCCCAGCGCGCCAGCCTCGGATCTGGGGGCGTCGCCCTTCGGGCGTCGACCCCAGCCACCCCTGAGCTGTGACCTTGCGTTTGAACCATGCCCGAAGGTTTACTGTAAGGTCGATTCAAACCTAGAACCCACTTCGGCTTCCGTGAATCTGCTTGGGAGAGATTTCAGAAACTCTGGCGGCGGGCGAAATCTTCCCCGGCCAAGGCCGCGGAACCGACACGATCCGTGTATCCCGGATGCACGGAAGTAGGTCGCGTGTGGTCCCTCGGCTGGTCAGGATCGATCAGGACCGGCCCGGGCGCCTCGTTACGTGAACTCGGCTTGACTTGATCCACGCTGGCAGGTTTCATGTCAGCCTCCACGTCGATCAACTTACGCCAAGTCCAGGCACGCATGTCTCTCGGGCTGGCTCGTGATCCGGTCGCTCCGGCCTCTGGCTACGGGGATGGTGACCTCGGCCACGGCGATCCAGGGCAGCCTGGATGTTCATGCAGACTCCGCCAAGGAAGGTGGTTCGATCTCGCCATGAAAATCCTTGTAATCGGTCTCGACTGTGCCACTCCGGAACTGCTCCTGGGCGAAGAGGGGCTGGAGAACGTCCGGTGCCTGATGGACAGTGGTTGCTACGGGCGCCTGGAGAGCATCATCCCTCCCATCACCGTGCCGGCGTGGATGTGCATGGTAACCAGCCAGGACCCCGGGTCGCTCGGCGTATACGGCTTCCGCAACCGGGTCGATCACTCCTACGACGGCCTGGGGATCGTCAACTCCCGGTCGATCGACGCCCTGGCCCTCTGGGACCAGGTTGCCCGCGAGGGGAAACGGTCGGTGATCGTCGGCGTGCCTCCCTGCTATCCTCCCCGCAAGGTCAACGGGCTCTCGGTCGGCTGCTTTCTGACGCCCGACACGACGCGCAACGCCTTCACGCATCCCGCCGAATTGGGCCGGGAAATCAGTGATCTGGTCGGCCCCTATCCGGTCGATGTCAAGAACTTCCGGACGCACAACAAGTCGTGGCTCAAAGAAGAGATCTATGCGATGAGCCGCAAGCATTTCGCCGTGGTGCGGCACCTGCTTCGAACGGCCGACTGGGATTATCTCCAGTTCGTCGAGATCGGTCTGGACCGCCTCCAGCACGGTTTCTGGAAGTACCACGACCCCGAGCATGTCCTGCACGAGCCTGACAGCCCGTACAAAACGGTCATCCGCGACTACTATCGCTACCTCGATGAGGAGATCGGCAGCCTGCTGGAATTGCTCAGCGACGATACGCTGGTGCTCGTCGTCTCCGATCACGGTGCACGGAAGCTGGACGGAGGCTTCTGCGTCAACGAGTGGCTCATCCGCGAGGGACTCCTGGTGCTCAACCATTACCCGGACGAGGTCACACCCTTCGCCAAACTCGACGTGAACTGGGACAGGACCCGGGTTTGGAGCGAAGGGGGATATTATGCCCGCGTCTTCTTCAACGTGCGCGGACGCGAGCCCCGAGGCGTGATCGACGCTCAGGATTACGAGCGGTTCCGCGACGAGATCAAGGCCCGGTTCGAGGCCACCAGGGATCCTCTCGGCAGCGCACTCGGCACGCTGGTCTACAAGCCTGAGGAGATCTACAACGATGTTCGCAACGTGGCGCCCGATCTGATCGTCCACTTCGGCGGGCTCTCGTGGCGGTCGATCGGCGGCGTCGGCTATCCGACCATCCATGTCAGGGAAAATGACACCGGCCCGGATGACTGCAACCACGCTCAGCATGGCGCCTTCGTCCTCGCCGGGTTGAACATTCCCCTCCAGGGACTCGTCGAGGGGGCCCACCTCCTGGATATCGCGCCGACCCTGCTGGAACTGGGCGGTTATGATGTACCCCCGACGATGCAAGGACGTTCGCTCGCGGCCGGACAGCTCGTGCCCTCGGAAAGCGACGGACCGCCTCTTTTCGATGAAGAAGAGATCATCCGAAGCCGATTAAGTGGTTTGGGGTACATCTCCTAGCACGGTTTGCACTCACGTGGCAGACAACCGTAGCAACGTGTCTTCTGGTAATGTGAAAAAAATTCGGGCCTTCCCCGCAAAAAACGTGGAAGGAAACAGACGCCTCCAAAAAAAAGGGGACCGCTCTCAAACGATTATCGCTTGACAAGAATGAGCGAATAGTTGATAGGGACGGTACCTTCCAGTCGTGAAGGATGCATGCCGTCGAGCTTGTCACGGATGGCGGTGCTGGCATGGTCAGAGGGAGCAACTTCAAGTCGTTTTGCATGGTTGCTCTGCTGATAGCGGAGGTAACCCAGGCGGTCACTCCAGACACCGACAGCCTCGCATCCACCAGGCTCTTTCAGATCATCGAAGCTATCGCCGAACGCGAAGAGTCCCGGGTAATCGCTCCTCTGCACGTGGATCGCCTCACGACTCACAACGAAAAATTCCCTCCGCCCAACGGTTCAATTCCGTTCGAGGACAGGAACGAGGAAAGCGCGCCTGACGAGGCCTGTCTTGCGTCTTACCAACTGGCATCCCAGCTTACGGTCAACGAGGCGGGAAATTCTCATAAGTCGCAACATGTCCCGTTCGATCTCGATTTGCTCTCGGTGCAATCGGGTCGGCTAGGCTCATCGTACGTCTCCGACCCTATTCCGCGGGGCTGTGCGCTGTTTCACTCGCTCTGCCGCATGACCTGCTGAGTCTTCTTCCCGACCCCTCCCCATCGCAATGGTCAATCATTCGCCACACCAAAGCGAGCATTCGCACGTGGTCCGTGTGGCGGGAACGACCGCTCGAGGCTCATCGCAGCAGCTCTGAGCGTGCCAGTTCTCGAGTGCAAACACATTTCCATCCGGGCGCCGGTCTCTTTCGGGCCAGGCGGAACGAAGATATCCGCATGGCTAACCGGCTACTCATTTTTATTCGATCCTCGTTTGCAGGGAGGCAAGTGAGATGCTTCAACTTCATCTGATTCTCGCGTACTTTGGCCCGGAAACGGTCTTGCCCGTGACATCTATCCTCGCCACCATCGCGGCTGTGGTCCTGATGTTTGGCAAGACCATGCTCCGGCTTGTTGCCGGCTGGGTCCGCAGGGCGTCGCTCCGCGGGCGTCGCGGCCAAACGCCATCCGGGCCTCATTTTGGGCTTGGCCAGCGGCGTCGGCGCAAGCCGAGTGAAGCCAAAGCCGCGGGTCGAGCACGTCAAGTGAACGAATGACGGATTACTGGCGTGTGTTGCCTGGGCAGAGACGGCTCATCCCTGGAGGGAGTAGCCTTGAAGAAGGTGATCGTGATCGCGCTTGACGGGCTTGAGCCGACGATCGTCCAGACAATGCTCGCCGCGGGAGAACTGCCGAACCTGGAGCGGCTGCGCGCGGAGGGGGCGTTCTCCCGGGTCGCCACGACAACCCCCGCGCAGACGCCCGTGGCGTGGTCCACCTTCGCCACGGGCACGAACCCGGGTGGGCACGGCATCTTCGACTTCATCCGCCGCGATCCCCTGACCTATCTGCCGGATCTCTCCCTCAACCGCTACGAGTCGCGCGGCGCGTTCCTGCCGCCCAGGGCCGTCAACATGCGGCACGGAACGCCGGTGTGGGAACTGTTGAGCGCCGCCGGGATCCCTTCGACCATCCTACGCTGCCCGGTGACCTATCCACCAGACGTGTTTCGCGGCAAGATGCTCTCGGGCATGGGCGTACCCGACCTGCGCGGAGGACTTGGCACGCCCACGTTTTACACATCGAATCACGACATGAAGTCAAGAGAGAGCGAGAACCTCGTCCGGGTTCAACCGAGGGCTGACGGGACGATCGAGACGTACCTGATCGGCCCGCGCCAGCCGAGAGACCGCTCGGACCTTCGGTTCAACCTCACCGTTCACACTCACCCGGGCTCGAAGCGCGCGGTCCTGCGCTCGGCGGGCTTGCCCTCGGAGCTGGAAATCGGCGAAGGAGAGTGGAGCGACTGGCTGCGAGTGCGGTTCAAGGTCGGGGTCCTGCAGTCCATCCGTGGGCTCGTCCGGTTCCACTTGGTCCGCCTCGAGCCGACCTTCGAGCTCTACGCGTCCCCCGTGAACTTCGACGCCGAGAGTCCCATTTTCCCGATCAGCCATCCCGCCGATTATGCCGGCGAGCTGGCCGCGGCCATCGGCACGTTTCACACCACGGGGATGGTCGAGGACCACACCGGGATCAACAACGAGCGCATCGGCGAGGAGGCGTTCATCGACCAGTGCAACCTGGCCTGGCGTGAACGGGAGGCCATGATGCTGCACGAGCTGGAGCAGTTCGACGAAGGCCTGTTCTACTGTCTGTTTGACACGCCCGACCGCGTGCAGCATCTGTTCTGGCGATACCGGGAACCCGATCACCCGGCCAACCGCGGCCGGAAGCCCCCGCGCGAGCTGGCGGGGGTCATCGAGAATCAGTACCGGCGAGGGGACGAGGTCGTGGGCAAGGCCCTTCAGTTCGCCGATGACCAGACCCTGGTGATCGTCCTGAGCGATCATGGCTTCGGCAGCTTCCGACGCGGCGTCAATCTGAACACGCTGCTCCTGGACCTCGGCCTGCTGGCCCTGCGCGACGGTGCGAGACCGGGCCAGGGTTGCCGTGACCTGCTGCTGGACGTGGACTGGTCTCGTACGAGCGCCTATGCGCTGGGCCTGGGCGGGATTTACCTCAACCTGGAGGGGCGCGAGTCACAAGGCACGGTCAAGGCCGGTTCGGCCGACGCGCTGAAATCTGCGATCGCAGGGCGACTGAGCGGTCTGGTCGACCCCTCGCACGGCACGGTCGCGGTCCGCCGCGTGCGGCCCCGCGAGGCCGTTTACGCGGGTCCCTTCGTCAGCGAGGCTCCCGACCTGCTGGTGAACTTCGCACCGGGCTACCGGGCCTCGTGGGGAACGTCGCTGGGCGGTGCCCCGGAGGGGCATTTCGAGGACAACACCAAAAAATGGAGTGGAGATCATATCATTGATCCAATGCTGGTACCTGGCATCCTCTTGATGAACTGGCCCATGCGGCGGTCCGATCCGGGTCTGGCGGACCTTGCCCCGACGATTCTCGACGCATTCGGGGTTCAAAAGGGAGGCGCCATGGAGGGACGTTCGCTGATCTCATGATGACGCCGAGCATCTCACCAGGCTGGCCGGACGCGAACCTGGGGCCCTGCGCCGTTCAAGGCCCGCGGGTTGCATGTCACCGGGCCACACTTGCCCTGATCTTGGAGGAGCGATGATCGACTTTCAGCAGGCGGACCGGGGCTTGCGCTTTGCGAAGCTGCGGCGCGATCGGCGCAAATTGGCGATGCGCCCGCGTCTGGGACAGCAAACCTCCTTCCGTCCGTTGTGCGCGCTGGGAATCGCGCTCTGGTTGGGGCTGATCGTCGGCCTGGCCGAGCTGGTGCTGACACGGGTTCAGAAACCTCTGACCGATCCATCCCCGGGCTTGTTCCGGATGAATCGGCACATCCTGTGGACCATCCCGACGGTCAATCTTGTCGTTTTCGCAGACTGAAACAGGGACGCAGCTAGTATTGACAGGGCTCACGGCTTTCTGCTAGGTTTCCTGCCCAAACCAAGAGCAGCGCGAAAAGCACCGGGCGGGCAGGTGTACCATGTCTTGAACCGATCGTTCGGCAGGATGCACCTCTCTTGGCAAGAACGCCGACTTCGAGGCGTTCCAGCGGGTCATGATCGAGGCGCACCAACGACACCCGATCCGCATCCTGTCCTACTGTGTCATGGGGTCAGACCGCCCCCCCCCGGCCAAATCAGCGGCAGGTGGAGTCCACCGGACGGACACAAAACTTTACAGTCCGATTTGCCAAAATGGGTCGATCCTCCAGCCGAATCCGCCGATAACTCTCGATAATGCCGATCGCTTTCGGGGTTCCTTTCTTTGATCTCATCGAAATGGGGCGTGATCATGGGCCAGGGAAGGCGATTCCCGCACTTCTGGCGGTGCATCATCCTGATTGCCGCGGCGATCCGGGCCATCACGCCCGACCCCCAGGATCTTGCGTCTCTGAAGTTGTTCCGCATGATTTGTCCAAGGAGGGAGATTCCATGAGCGCGCCGAATATCCTTCTGGCTTACCTCTCCCCGGAGACGGTCCTGCCCGTGACGTCGATCGTGGCGGCTATCGCAGGCGGATCGATGCTCCTCACCCGGCGGTTGATTCGGCTCCTTGTTCGTTGCTTTCGAGGCGCACTCCGGCGTCCGCAACGGACGGCCGGGGCGAGTAAGCCGCACTTCCAAAGTCCGGACGGAGTGCTCGCGCCGTGATGACCAGCAGCCAGGATAAATCCCATGGTCCGACTCGTCTCCATCCCACGACGGGCGACCCCGCGCGTCCGAGATCACGTCGCACCGCATTCGAATCCACGATCTACCACCCGACGTCGGTGCTTCGTGAACTCCTGAACCGGTCGGCCCGGGTTCGGAAGAGCACGGGGGCTGTGCTGGTTGAGTCCTCACCCCGCCCTGCGATGGCCAGGCGAGCCCCGGGACTCCTAACGTTCCTCGGAGTCGCGTTTCTCCTCAGTGTCGCCTCCGGATTCCTCGAGCTGGCCGTACTGCAGATCCAGGCCCATGTCTTGCACCGAGTCGTCGGTTGGCACTCCCTGAGGGTCAGCCGGCACATCACCTGGATGGTCCCCGTGAGTGCGCCCTTGGTGATCGTCCCCCTGGCCGTAATCTTGGTGTGGCCGGCACTTGCCCTGATGGCGTGGCGAAGCCGGCGAGGGAGGCCAGCGCCACCCTTGGCGGTGGAGTGGGCCTGGGGCTGGGCGGGAACGGTCCTGGGCATGCTCTTGCTTCTCGGCCCACTTTTCGCCATGCGCGGTGTCCACTTGGCGGCGGCGGCCGCCTTGGCGCTAGGCCTCGGTTTTCGACTCTGGCACTGGATGGTTCGCCCGATAGCCGGCTGGCGTCGCCTCTCCTACTTTGGCGCGGGAATCGTGATCCTGGCACTGCCGGCTTGCCTATTTACCCAGTGGAGCGCGGTCGTCCGCACGCCGGAGCCAACCTGGTCCCGACCCGTCGCCGGCTCAGCCAATCTGCTCTGGATTGTTGTGGACACCCTTAGAGCGGATCACATGAGCATATATGGGTATAGGCGGCGAACGACGCCCGAGCTCGAGGAGTGGGCGAAGGAGGGAATCACCTTCGAGATGGCGCGCTCGGCCGCGCCCTGGACATTACCTTCGCACGTAACCATGTTCACCGGGCTGTGGCCCTTCGAGCACGACGCGCGGGTCGACCGAGCCTACTGCGGGCCTTCTCCGACCCTGGCCGAGCATCTCCGTGCCCAAGGCTATCAGACGGCCGGCATCGTAGCCAACGTCAGGATGTGCAACACCGCCTATGGCGTGGGGCGTGGGTTCGACTATTACCTCGACGAACCCGGCAACCAGGAGATCAGCCTGAGAGCGATGATGTATAACTCGGCGCTGGGAAGTGTGGTGATGAAGCTGTTCCGGCGGATGGGGCTGCCAATCACCGGGCCAGCCCCTTTCGGCTTGCAGCGCACCGCACGCGAGATCACGGCCGACGGACGCGCCTGGCTGAATGGAGTCTCCCAAAGCAACCCGAGCGAGACTCCCGGCTCGCGCCGGCCGTTTTTCCTTTTCCTGAACTTGATGGATGTGCATGACCCTTATCTGCCTTCTCCCGACGCGGCTCGCCGCTTCTGGGTCGGCCCGATCCCCTCGAAGCCGCTCGCCACAACGGCAAGTGGCTGGAACGCTCTGCGAGCCCGCGACGCCGCGCCGCCGGAGCAACGCGGACTACGCCAGCGGGAACTGGAGGATGTCCGCCGCCGGCTCACTGATCTCTACGACGAATGCCTTTATGGCTTGGACGCCGAGCTCGGCCGCTTCCTCCGCGAGTTACGCGCAGAGGGCCGCTTGGCAAACACCTGGGTCGTCATCACCGCCGACCATGGGGAACACTTTGGCGAGCATGACCTCTTCGGCCATGGGGCGAGCCTCTACAACGAGCAGACTCATGTTCCCCTCGTCCTCATCCCTCCGCTTGGTGCCGAAGAGACCGGCACTGACTGTGCGGCGCGGCTCCGTGGTCGACGGGTCGCCGTTCCCGTCTCACATCGTGACTTGCCCAGGACGCTGACCGGACTGCTCATCCCCGGCGCCGAGAACCCCTTCCCCGGTCGCAGCCTGGCGCGCACCTGGAGCGACAGTGGGCCCGTCCTGGCCGATCCCGTCCTCTCCCAACTGGAGCAGCCTCGCCTCGTCGGCGAAGACTTTGCGGCCGATCAGATGGTCACGATCAATTCCGTGATCGATGAGAATTACATCCTCATCGAGTCCGGCGGCAATCCCCCGGAACTCTATGCCATCGAGGATCGGAAACAGCAGTGGAATCTGGCCGACCAACCCGTACAACGGTCGCGCCTGGAACGCATGCGATGCACCTTGGCAACTCTCCGGCGCACACCCGGTCATCTGTGAACCGTCAGCCTCGCTTCAAGACGTACTGCTTCTCGAAGGACTGACGGACTCATCGGGCTGTCACGTTCTTCACGATTTATAAAGACAGCTTCTGCTGGCCGATATGGTCCCTCGCCAGCGTCCGAATTCACCCTCCCGTTGAGGAACTTGTCTTGGTCGCCTTGTACACCGACCGAGCGACCTGCAAGGCGGTGACGCCGTTCGGATTCCGACTGCCTGTAAAATTGGTGT
This sequence comes from Isosphaeraceae bacterium, assembly GCA_049516015.1. Taxonomy (GTDB): domain Bacteria; phylum Planctomycetota; class Planctomycetia; order Isosphaerales; family Isosphaeraceae; genus Aquisphaera. The sequence goes on from JBEKTN010000107.1 coordinate 8,732, forward strand.
TAAATGAGACGAAGACTCCACTGTCCGAGGTGGGATCGAGGACGAGCTCGGAAGAGTATCCGGGGACCTGCCCCCCCTTGGTGACCTCCTCGGACCCGTCGCTCCTGTGGATCACCGTATCCCATCCCAGCCCGCGCTCAGCGCTGGACGAGGGTTTCACCCCGTATTGCGGCGTCGGTACCGAGGTCCACATCAACGCGTAGGTCGCGGGTTTGAGGATGCGTTCGCTCAGGAGTGCCGTCATATAGTTGGCCATATCCTGGGCTGTCGAGACCATTCCGGCGGCGGCGTACAGCGCCGGTCCGTTCTGGACCTCGGCCCTCGGCCACCTCCCGTGCCTGGGCGCGTCGTAGCCGACTGCCTGGTTCGGGACCGTAGCGGACTGGCCCAGCTCCTGGGTTTCGGACATCCCGAGTGGTTCCAGGATCTGGTCCTCGAGGAAGGTGCCGTAAGTTTCACCGGTCCACTGCTCGATGAGCTGGCCGAGCAGGTCGTAGTTGGTGTTGCTGTACGAGGACTCCGTCCCAGGAGCGTAGAGGAGGGGGTCTTTCGCGATCGACTCGAGCTGGGCCTGCCAGGGCCGGGCGCTTCCGACATCCCTGATGCCGCTGGTCATGGCGAGCAGCTCTCTCGTGGTGACTTGGGACCACTTGGGGGGCAGCCTGAAAGATTTATTATCGTGCAAATATTGACTGATAGGGGCGTCGAGGTTGAGCGGGTGGGACGTGCCCTGGCTCTCCTGGTAGAGGAGCAGGACGCCGAGAGCGGTGAACGTCTTCGTCACCGAACCGATGTCGAACCGTGTGTTGGCCTGGACGTGCGAGCCGGTCGCCACGTTGCTGATGCCGTATCCTTGCGCCAGGGCGACCTGCCCGTCGGTGACTATCGCCACGGAAATGCCGGGGAACCGGTCCTGAGCAAAGTAGGGTTGCAGGGCCCGCGCGACGCGGTCGGACAGGTCGGGCGGCGCGGTCGCGTCGGCCATACCAAGGTTGCCCGAGGCCATGAGCAGGCGCGAATCGAGCGCCTCGGCCTCGGGCCGCGTCCGCCTTCGTGCGCGCCGTCCGGACCGATCGGCCGCCCGGCGCGGGGCCGATCCGGTCTGGGGCTCGGGCGAAGAGCGTGAATCCTTCCGACGCGCGAAGAGACGCATCATGCTTGTCCTCTTGAAGTCGTTGAGGCCGAGGGCTGCTCGTGCGCCATCCGAAGCGACTGTCTATCGATGGGGAACCCCCAGCAGCGACCGGGCGGGGACGCAAAGATGGGCGACGAGGAATCGGTCGCCGGGCGGATCCGGTGCATTCCTTGAGCGATTTGGTGGCAGCCGCGAACCGGGTCCCGCGCGATGAGCCGGTGATCCGCCGACAGGCCCGCCCCTGTCTCGGAATGCATGTTACCGCCCAGATTACTGAACATTATCCCTTAGGCGGACATTAACGATAAATTCGGCCGTCAATATGTAACCTCTTGAGCGAAAACCAGGAGAACAGGGGCGTTCATACAGAACTTAACCTTCTGTCCGGTCAAACGTTAAGAAATGAAATCAGCGAGGTTTTTCCAGAATCCTGATCAATGTTCGAAGCGACTAGCCTGTTTGAAGTTACGGCGTCCAGGCTGGAAAGAAGACCGTGACCTGACCAACACCTCTTAACGGGCCACGTGAGGCTCTTTTCCATTGCGCGCAATTCACTCGTCTGTGTCGTCCACGGGGGCCATGCGCGGTTGAGGCTGGGACACGGCCGAGCCGGATCTGTCAATTGAGGTTGATCTTTTCGATGGTAACCATACCATGGCCACCGTGAAGGCCAATCTTCTCCGCCAAGACTTCCTCCGACCGGGGAAAGGCAAGGACTGTCACGGACTCTGAACTCTCGGGGACGGAGAATCCGATAAATAGGAAAAAGCATCGGATCCAGGCAGCCCTCGCATCGATCGGCCAAGCTCTCGCCAGGTCTCCGAGGTTGATGGGTTGGTCGAGCTCGAAATCCTCGGAGCGCCGGCCCGTCCCGCATAGAAGGAGCTGGCGATCACCTCGAAGTGGCTGCGACTGGACGCGATTCCCGTAATCCTACGGACGGTCGAGAGAGACGATGACGGATTGTCAGCACCAGCCCTTGGCGCAAACCCCCCACCTCGCCCCTGCGCTGACGGCGATGATTCTGGGCATTGTCGTGCCGGTGGTGTTCGGGTTCTATGCCCGGTCTTTGGAATATCGCTCGATCACGGCGCTCGCGGCGGATGAGGCGATGATCGAACGAGATGGCAAACTGGCCCCGGTCAAGAACCAAGGCACGGCCTTGCAACAGGCGGCCCTGGAAACCGACTGCTTGCTGCCGATTTACGGCAGCTCGGAGCTGGTCCTGCACGCGGCTTACAATCGACCTTTTCATGCGACCAACTTGTTCCGCGATCAGCCCACGGGGTTCACGGTCTTTCCAGTGGGCAAGGCGCAAACAACTTGCTTGATCATCCTGCAAAAGCTGGCCGCGATCGGCCCCACGCTAGAAGGGCGGAAAGTGGCGGTTTCCCTGTCGCATGCATGGTTTTCCGATAGGGTTATGGCTTGGGCGGACGGCTACGCTGGCAATTTCTCCCCCTTGCATGCCGGAGAATTGGCCTTCAATACGCGCTTGAGCCTCCAGCTCAGGCAGGATGCGGCGCGCCGGATGCTCCAGTACCCAGAGACCCTGGCGAATCGACCGCTCCTCAGGTTCGCCCTGGAGAACATGGCCGACGGCTCCCCCTTGAGCCTCGCCTGCTATGAAGCGGTTCTCCCCTTGGGAATCGTGCACAACGCGATCCTCCGCAACGCGGATCACTGGAAAGTGGTGTATTATCTCTGGAAACACCCCATGAGGACCTCGTCCCCGATTTCGCCGCGCAGCGGCCAGCCGTTGGATTGGCCGAAGTTGCACCGGCAGGCGGACGCATTGTACCGTGCTCATTCCAACAACAACGAGTTCGGGCTGGATAACGAACAGTGGGACCGCAAACTTCGCCAGGAACTGGTCAGGCAAAAAAACATCCGGTCGAAGGAGTCTTTTCTCCGCACGCTCCAAATCAACCAGGAATGGGTCGATCTGGAGCTTCTACTGCGCGAGTTGACCGAACTCGGTGCCCGGCCGCTCCTGCTGAGCATGCCGCTCCACGGCGGCTGGTATGATCAGCTTGGGATCACGTACGCCGCCCGAAGCGCCTACTACCAAAAATTACGCGAGACCGGTGCCCGCTATCACACTCCGGTTGTCGATTTCGCCGATCACGACGCCGATCAGTCCTTCTGCCACGACAACATGGGGCACCTGGCTCCCAGTGGATTGGTGTATTACAGCCAGGTCCTCGACGGTTTCTTCCACGATAAGATCCCCCGCCAGCCCGAACTCCCCGCCCCTGCACCCGTGTCGAGCAGAGGGACCGGAGCTGGTCTCCCGTCCCGGCTGGCTCCCGGGTCCCGACCACCACCGTCCGAGCGTTTCCACGAACCGTCCGCCGCGACGGCGATAGAAGACAGGGCGTCGTGGACGAACCCCGAACCAACCCTCCAGGGACGAAAAGGAAAGCCATGAGTCTTGGAGATCAACGTGGCAAAGATTTTGTCCTGTTAAGCGAATGGTTCGCGCGGCCATGGGTCCGGTTCGTGGCCCTGACGATTTACTACCTGGGAATCTTGGTGGGGCTGGTCGCACTCTACGGTGCAGGGGACTTCTCCACACCCCCTTTCATCTACCAGAATTTCTAGGGAACCTTACATGAAAATCATCGAGTGCATCGATCACTGGGGCAGAACGACCCCGGATCGCCCTGCCTACATCAGTGGGGGTCGTACCCTCAACTACGGGGAATTGTGCCGCAGGTCCGACGTCCTGGCCGCCCACCTCGCCCGGTCGCTCGCGGAGAAGGCGCCTGTGGTCGTTCTGGGACACAAGGAGCCGGAACTGATCATCGCCTACCTGGGCGTCACCAAATCGGGCCATGCGTATGTGCCGGTGGACACCGCCGTGCCCCCGCAGCGGATCGAACGCATCGCGGCGGCCAGTGGCGCCCCGGTCATCCTGTCCCCGGAGAAGGTCGCCGAGCTCACCAGCGGACGAGAACCGGCCCCCCCGTGGCGGCTGGGAACAGACGATCATTATTACATCATGTTTACTTCGGGCAGCACCGGAGAGCCCAAAGGGGTGCCAATCACCTACGGTTGCCTGCAAAATTTCCTCCGGTGGACCCTTGCAGAGCACGCCTTCGAAGAGGGCCGGGAGGTCTTCTTGAACGTCGTCCCCTACTCGTTCGACGTTTCCCTGATGGATACCTACCCCGCCCTGGTGACGGGAGGGACGGTGACTAGCGTCACCAAGGCAGAGATCGCGAACCCGAGGCAACTCTATCAGCTCCTGGCTACCTCGGCATTGACAACCTGGGTGTCCACCCCTTCATTCGGTCAGATGTGCCTGGTCGAACCCACGTTCAACCAGGGCATGCTGCCGCGGCTCAGGCGGTTCCTGTTCTGCGGCGAGACGCTGGCCCCGGAAGTCGCATCCCAGCTTCTGGACCGCTTCCCGGCCGCGGAGGTCTGGAACACCTACGGCCCCACGGAGGCGACCGTGGCCACTACCTCGATCCAGATCACCCGCGCGATCCTCGACCGGTACTCCCCGTTGCCGATCGGTTACCCGATGCTGGGCGGCCGCGTCGTGGTGATGGACGAGCAGCGGCGCGAGCTGCCGGCGGGTGAGCGGGGGGAGATCGTCATCTCCGGCCCCAACGTCAGCCCTGGGTACCTGAACCGGCCCGAGTTGAACGAAACCGCGTTCTTTCACCTGGACGGCCAGCGGGCCTACCGGACCGGCGACTGGGGCCGTTACCGCGACGGTATGCTCTTCTTCGAGGGCCGGATCGACAACCAGGTCAAGCTGCACGGCCACCGCATCGAGCCCGCGGATGTGGAAGCGAACCTGCGGGCCCTGGCGGGGGTCCGCGATGCCGTGGTCCTACCAGTGCTCAGGCAGGGGGCCGTCGATTCCCTCGCCGCCTTCGTGATACTGAATGAGCAGCCCCCACGCTCGGACTTCCAACTCGCCTGCGAGCTGAAAGCCCAGATGATCGAGCGTCTGCCCGCGTACATGATCCCTCGGAAGTTCTCCTTCATGGAGAGCTTTCCGATGAACGCCAACGGTAAGGCAGACCGGCGCAGGCTGGCCGAGGCCCTGACATGATCCCGTACGCGGATTTCTTCTATTTCGGCATCCTCCTGTACATGGCCCTGCCGACCTTGCTGATCCGGCGGTGGCTCGGCTTCTCTCGCGCGTGGGTCTTGTTGGCCACCGCGGCGATGCTGATCGCACAGTACGGGACCACCGCACATCTCCTGCCGGTAATCGCTCCCGCGGGACTTCGGGTCACCGGCGGCTCCCCAGTCTCCGGCGGGCTCGCGGAGGTCCGGGATATCTGGGTGGTGATCGCCTGCGGCCTCTTCCAGTGGAGCCTGGCCCAAGCTTTCCTCTGGATGAGGACGCGCACCTCCTGGTACTGGCCCTTCCCCGCGGCGATGTTGTTGACACTGCTCCCCCTGGTGGGGGCCCGATTCCTGCCGATGGCAATGCCAGGCGCCCAATTCGGGTTCCTGGGGATCTCGTACGTCACGTTCCGCAGCCTGGACGTCATCTTCGGCATCCGGGACCGGCTGATCGTTTCGCTCCCCGCCGACCAGTTCTTGGCCTTCCTCTTCTTCTTCCCGACGATTTCGTCGGGACCCATCGACCGCTACCGCCGGTTCAGTCAAGACTGGAATCGTCCCCGTCCCGCCGCGGAATTCTGGAAGGACCTGGATGGCGCTGTCCACCGCGTCTTCACGGGCTTCCTGTACAAGTTCATCCTAGCGGCCACGATCAAGACCTACTGGATCGACCGCCTCGCCGAAGGCGGATTCCTCAACACCCTGTCGTACATGTACGGGTACAGTCTCTATCTGTACTTCGACTTCGCCGGCTACAGCGCCTTCGCCGTCGGGGTCAGCTACCTGCTGGGGATTCACACGCCCGAGAACTTCAACCGCCCCTTCCTGGCCGGCAACATCAAGGACTTCTGGAACCGCTGGCACATCAGCCTCTCCACCTGGCTCCGCGATCATGTGTACATGAGATTCATGTTAGCCGCTGGCAAGGGCCACTGGTTCACCGGCAAGTACACGGCCTCATACCTCGGCTACTTCCTCACGTTCGGGCTGATGGGGCTGTGGCACGGAATCGAGCCCTACTACCTGCTTTATGGCCTGTACCACGGGACGCTCTTGGTGGGGCATGACCTCTTTACCCGTTGGAACAAACCACGGCAGGTATGGCGGAACGGGCCGCTGTGGCGGGCGACGGGGACCGTGGTCACGTTCCACATGGTCTGCCTGGGCTTCCTCCTCTTCTCCGGAAGGATCGGTCCCACGTGGAAGCCGGCCAACTCCGTCCCGCCGGTGACCCAGGGGGCTGCGCTTGCCCATGTGGGTCCCCACGAGTCGAGCGATGGCCAGACCATAAGGGGTTGGGCGCGGGATGCCAGCCGGCCGGATCTCCCCGTCAAGGTGGCGATTCTTGATGGAAACCGTCTCCTGGCCGGCGTCTTGGCCGACGGGTTCCGCGCCGACATTCAGCAGGCCGGCCGGGGCAACGGGAGACGTGGCTTCAGCTACTCCATCCCCGCGGAATTGAAGGACGGGGGCAAGCACCTGATCCTAGTCCAACTTGCTGGGACAGACATTGACTTGCAGAATATGCCGCGCTCAATTACTCTGAGCCCGGCTTTCTCAGGAAGGAATTAGACCCCGACCACGCGTGATATATAGCACGAGTGAACGGCCCCGGCGAGTGCTCCCAACGACTTGCCGTCCTGCCGCACTTACGATGGAATGGGAGACGACGGTGCTGGAGGGATTCTTCCGATGACGATTTCTGATCGCGTCCTGGACGTGCTTGTCGACGTATCCGAGATCGAGGGGGTACGGCACGACCCCGACGTTCGTCTGTACGACCTCCAGATCCTGGATTCGATGCAGACCGTCAGGCTGATGGTCGCGCTCTCGTCCGAGTTCGGCGTCGAGATCTCGCCTGCAGAAGTCGACCGCGAGGAGTGGGCAACACCCCGCAAGATCATCTCCTACATGGAACGTAAGGTCGCCGCCTGAGGGCACGACCCTTCCGGCGAGTGCCTGCCGCGCTTCTCCTGATCGCCGCGGTGTGAGCGCCGATCGACAGGGGGCACGGTTTCCGACCACGCATGGGGCGACCCCCTGATCGGGAACGGCCCTGGAATAATAGTTAAGCCGGCGTCCCGAATTTCGGGCGCTTCTTCGTGCCAGGGACGCTAGATGTCCATTTCGCAACTCGTTCCTCAGCTTTAATTGATCTGGACTATTCGAGACTTCTCGCTGAACGCCACCATTCCAGAGCTGTCAGGATCCGGGTGGCTGGCGGCGGAACCGGAGGCGACGCCCCAGACGCACAGGCTTCGGCCCTGGGGCTTCCCTACGGTCAGCCCCAGCCACCCAAGCGTCTTTCCCCATCATGGGATACAACGAATCACGGTGGAGTTCAGCGAGAACTCTCGAAACGATGATCGACTTTCAGCAGACGGTCCGGGGCTGGCGACTCACGAAGCTGCGGCGCGATCGGCGCGAATTGGCGATGCGCCCGCGTCTGGGACAGGAAACCTCCTTCCGTCCGTTGTGCGTGCTGGGGATTGCGCTCTGGTTGGGGCTGATCATCGGTCTGGCCGAGCTGGTGCTGACACGGGTCCAGAAACCTCTGACCGATCCGTCCCCGGGTTTGTTCCGGATGAATCGGCACATCATGTGGACCATCCCGACCGTCAATCTTGTCGTTTTCGGATTCTGCGGGCTCGTGGCGGCTCTTGTGCTTCGGGTTCGCCCGCGCCTGGGGGTCCGGGTCGCCGTTGGCCCGCTCGTGTTCCTGGCCACGCTGACACTACTCCTTTCCTGCCGGTGGCTGCACGTGCTGGCCTGCCTGGTACTGGCGTTCTTGTTCGCCTTCCGGCTGACGAGGCGAATCGAGGCCAGTTTCCCCGCCTTCCGGCGGCTGGTCAGGCGCACGCTGCCAGCGATGGCGGGGCTGGTGGCCGTCGTGATCGGGTTGTCGCTCGGCGGGCAGATTCCCGGCGTACGCCAGGCGGCCGCTCCCACGCCCGCGGTATCAGCGGGTGGTCAGGACGCTCCAGGTCCGAATGTCCTTCTGGTCGTACTCGACACGGTGCGAGCTGACCATCTGAGTCATTATGGCTACCGCCGCGATACGTCCCCCAATCTGTCGCGACTGGCCCGGCGAGGAATCACGTTCAAGCAGGCGCGGTCGACGGCTCCGTGGACTCTGCCTTCTCACGCCAGCATGATGACCGGCCGCTGGCCCCATGAACTTTCGACCGGCATCAACCACCCGCTCGATGGAACGCATGAGACACTCGCCGAGTACCTCGCCGCCAACGGTTACGCCACGGCCGGCTTCGTCGGCAACGCCACCTATTGCGGCATCGAGACCGGCCTCGGTCGCGGCTTTGCTCATTTCGAGGATCACGAGCTCTCGGTCGCGGATATCCTTTGGACATCGGCCCTCGGTCAGCGGATTCTGCTTCAGGGCATGTTCCGTCCCGAGCGGCGAACCGGGGGAACCCCCAACGACTACCACCGCAAGGATGCGGCCCAGGTCCGCCGTGACATGCTCGCCTGGGTTGAGGGCCAGAAAGGCCGGCCCTTCTTCGCGTTCCTCAATCTTTACGACGCCCACGATCCGTACATGCCACCGACAGGCTTCGACCGTCACTTCGGCGTCAGGCCCCGGTCCGCCGCCGACTTGGCGATCCTGGAACGGTGGTTCATCCACGATAAGAAGAAGCTCACACCGGAGGAAATCCAGTCGGTCCTCGACGCTTACGATGATGGCATTGCCTACCTCGACGAGCAACTCGGCGAGCTCGTCGACGATCTCGATTGGCTCGGCCTGCTTGCCAGCACCCTGGTGATTGTGACGGCCGACCACGGGGAACACCTGGGCGAGCACCAGCTCTACGGACATGCCAGCAGCCTCTACGACGCAGAGATCCACGTCCCGCTCCTGATTCTTCTCCCCGATGAAGCGCACGCGGGGCAGGTCGTCACCGCGCAGGTCAGCCTGCGCGATCTCGCGGCCACGGTTGCCGACGTGACTGGCCTGGGCGGTTCTCCCTTTCCAGGGCGGTCGCTCGCCCGTCACTGGGCTGCCGATGCGTCGCCGCAGCCCGAGCCTTCGCTGAGCGAGGTCGATGCCCCGGTGATGAGTGCGCCCAACCAGGGCCGCTCACCGGTGTTTCGTGGCCCGATGAAGGCCGTCGCCGTTGGGAAACATGTCTATGTTCGCAACGGCGACGGCCGGGAGGAGCTGTTCGACGTGGAAGCCGACCCGATGCAATCGCGCAACCTCGCCGGTCTGCCGCAGGTCCAGTCGATCCTCGATCAGATCCGGACAGATCTCGATCGGCTCTTGCAAGCGAAAGCCCCCGTCACCGCTCATTCGCTGCAGGATTGAGCGTCCTCGGGAAAGAACCGCCTCCGGCAAGTTACCATCACCTGGATCAGCCGCCGCGCCTCCCAGCGGCAAGCCCGGAAGCGTGCCTCGACGCAAGAGCTCGGATCGTAACGCATGGAAGAGGGCGCGGTGCCCCAGGGCGCTGGGATGCCTGTCCCACGCGGAGACCCGAAACTGTTCGAGCTCGAGGCCGTCGAAGGCACCGGACAGGTCGAGGAAGTCAAGACCGTGACGTCGCGCCAGCGAGCGAATCAGTTCGGCGATCACGGGGCTCTGGCGCTTTCGGTCCGCTCGGGGAAGGATCACCAGGCTGAGCGGAATTCCGAGCCTGTTTGATTCCTCGCTCCAGCCCGCATAGGCTCCATCGAGCAGGGCTTCATGTTCGCCCCTCAGCTTCCGCCGGAACGAATCGGGGCTATCGGCAGCCGTGACTCCGGCTCGCAGCAAGGCCTCCCGGACATATTCGAACGGCATCTCGATGGGAGGGCTGGCGCGGACAATCGCCTCGAGGTGATCTTCTTCCAGAGCATGGTCCAGCGGCGAGGCATCACAGAGGATCCAGTCGGCTTGGTAGCGCCCTCCCTCTTCACGAAGTCGCTGTAGCCGGCGCGACGGCGACTCGCCCGCGACAGATAGATTGACGACTTCCACTCGAAGCCCGGTACTAACCCGCTCATTCAGCCACTGTTCCAGGAGTCGCGGGTAAAGAGCGCCGTCGTCCACGCCGTGGCCCATGGTGTTGGATGATCCGAAGACGAGGATCCTGTAGACGTGAGGCGGTTTCTTGAGCGTGACTTCCGGGGTCCGGTATCCCAGGCTATTGGAATGGAAGCTGGTTCCGTTCCAGCGGGCGTCAAGATTGGGCCTGAGCCTCCACAGCAGGTGCGTTTGTTTTGATTCGACGAGGCCCGCTGCGCAGAAGGGAATCCAACCGGGAGGGGGAGGCTGCGTATCGTCGTCCAGGTTGCCGCTCGGGTCGCGATGCAGGAGCTTGGAGGCATCCAGGATGCTCTCGTAATAGCCGCGGGTTTCCGCTTGCCCCAGCTCTTTTTCGATGCTGGAGCGTCCCAGAAGCATCTTGACCACACGCGACTCCGGCGCGATCCATGCGCTGGTCAACAAGAAAATGGAGACCGGCAAGAGGGATCCACCTCGAACGATCAGGGACTGGATGATCTGGCGCAGCATCCGATCGATTCCTTCCTGTCCGCTCGTCTGGATCGAGCGAGTCGAGAGAGCCAGAAGTGACGCCGTAGTCACTGGAGGGAGCCGGTACCCAGATGGACATTGCGGGGGCGACCGTGCGCCGCCCCCGGGCTCTGTTCATCGCAGCCTGCCATCAGGGAGGTTTCTGGCGAAGTGAGAGCCGGGAAGACTAGCTCCCCAGGCTGTCTTCCCGGTCCACCCAGGGGAATGGGGCCTCGTCAGAACGGACTCCATTCCCAGGGGTTCACTGCAAGGAGCAATGAACGACCCATCCATCGTCAGTTGAGAAGGTGCCCGGCAGCCCGATGCCGTGGCTATTGGCGGACAAGGAGGGCCCGCCGTCCTTGACGATGGCCGCCTCGTCGGCGGCGATCTTGGCCTGGAGGGTCGGGTCGGTGGTGGTATACGCGTTCTTCAGGTTCTGGTAGTCAGTGGTGATCGTGTTGATCTGGCTGGACGAGACTCCGGCTGCCGTGAGGGTAGCCGCCCACAGTCTCTGCACAGGTTTCATCGGATCGACTCCATTCTTCCGAGGATTGTCGTTCACCCACGCGATTTGATGGGCATCCTGCCCCCATCAGCGTCATCGGAGCGTCAAAGCGCACCAGAAATTCGCCAGAAACCCTGAAATCAGAAGGATTTGCGAGCTTCACAGGCGACGTGCGGTTCGCTGCGTATCATAATGATCGACCGCACGCGCCCTCGGCTTGAATCAAAATGGGGGAGGGAAAAAGGGACGTGACTGATATCGCCCGTTTGCGAGGGGAAGGAGCCTCATGCACGTAATCGCTTGATGCAAGCAGCTTAGGGGTTAAGCAAGTGCTATTCTGTGATGTCCCTTTTTGCATCCCCCCTTTTTGCCTCCCCAGAGAGCAGAAGGGATTGAAAGCCTTATAGGTTCCCGTGCAAGTCAAGGGCTGAACACTTGTGACAGCGCTCAAGGACACGGCAAGCAACCCTTGACGGCATGACGCGACCGCATTAGTATTAATTTAAGAGCCTTTCTTGCAATTGTCACCCCTACGGTCCATGGATGCATGGTTCCGGCGGTCGTTACCACCAACCTGACACAGTGTCATGAACCAGACTCTGCCACGTATCGAGCATACCTTCAGGGGCAACTCATTGGCCCTTAGACCTGCCGATCTGGTTCGAAGTTTGGCCGGATGGGCCTCGTGGCAGTTTTACAGGGTGTCTGTCCCGACTGGCCCTGACGCCAGGCTTGATAAACGTGGTTCGGGCAACCCGGCCCTGCACCGGCGCACCTTACTTCAAGTCGGCCTGATGGCATTGGCCTGTGCTCTGTTGCTGGGACGAGCGTCGACCGCCGGCAGCCTCGCGGCGCGGGACATGAACCCGCCCCAGGACGTTAATCGGGCCACGACGCCCGTCCAGGCCTCGTGCGACCCCCTCGTTGGTGATGTTCGACTGCATAGTGGATGGATTTTACGGTGGGGCAAATTGCCCCGCGTGTTTTTCACGACCGTCTGCTGGGACGACCCCAACGACGACGAGACGTCCGACGACCCCGCTGATGACGACGACGGGTGGGAGGGTCTCAAGGCTCTCGGTGAAACCGAAGTGCCGGTCTCAGCCTGGTTTCAGGAGGTAGGTTGCTTCCACAGCGACCTCGAAACTCAATCCGAACCTCTCTGGTATGAACCCTTCCACTTCACATCCTTCCTGACGCTGCAACGGCTCCGCTGTTAGCCCTTCCTGGCGGGCCCTGCCCGCCGCGGCGGACGACATCTTCAACGTGGTTGTTCCGCAAGCAGCGGTCTACCTCGTTCATCAGCCTCAGCAGCATCGACATCATCGGTCGGGCCACCTGAAGTGCGAGTACGCTCACGGCATTTCGGGTCGCCCCAGGCCTAACTTTTCGCCCGTTCATCCATCGACCGGGACAAACCCGCCGCGCCGGCGGGTTGCGCCCTCAATGACTTAGCCAGCCACGAAACCCAAAGGCGAACCCCATCCTACCACGAGGACGCAGAATGAATCTCAACGACGAACATGAACAGTTGCTGATCGCCCAGGGTGAGGCCCATCTCATCCCGGGTCACACCCCCGGGACGGCGACGCCGGGGGCCAGCCCAGCGCAGCGCAAAATGGGCTACGGGCAGAAGGCCGGCGTCGTGCTTCTTCTGACGGTCGTTCTGGTCCCGCCGCTGGCGGGGTTCTACAGCTACTTTTCCGGCATCCCTCTGCACCTCCTGGCGTCCAGCAAGGAAGCCGAAAAGGCCGTGGACTCTGCTGCCCTTCCAAGCGTTACGCTGGTCTCGGGTCAAGCCCATACTCTCAAGGTCCCGGAGGAAGTTTGCGCCGCCCTGGGAATCCGCAAGGGCGAACAGGACGCGGTCGCGGTCGCGTGGCTGCCTAAGACGATGCGGCCGCTCGTGCTTCCCGGTTCCACGGCGCTTGATCCCACTCGCCTTGCCCGCATCCGCGCTCGCTTCGCTCCAGCCCGAGTGGTGAGCCTGGCCCAGGTCTGGGATTACTCCCGCAAGAATGGACAAACGGAATACCGCGAGCTGAGGCCGGGTGACAGTGTCTCCAAGGGCGATCTCCTGGGGGTCTTCTACAGTGTGGACGTGGGATCCAAGAAAAACGACCTCTTGCAAGCTTTGGTCCAACTGGAGCTGGACCAGGCGATCATGGACAAGGTCGAGG
>JBEKTN010000108.1:0-22407 GCA_049516015.1 Isosphaeraceae bacterium
AACACATCGGACCAACTCTCTTCTCACAGAGAAAGGAGGCCTTCGCCATCGCCGGAACGGCGCAACAAAAACTGGCAGAAGTCCGCTCATAATTCGCCGGCCCTTTTTCATCAGCCCAGGGCCAGGCTCACCCCGGCGACGTTGATCAGCTTGCCGGGGCCGTTGACGGTGCTGGCCCCCAGCAGCAGCGCCGTGGCGGCGTCGGAGAAGTCGGAGGCCAGGTTGGCGGTGGTGGACTGGAGCGACAGCGTGCCGCCGGTGGTGACGCTGCCGACGGAGCCGCCGGTGTAGTTGAACGTGCCGCCGCTGACGGTGAAGGTGGCCCCCGAGCCGATCGCCACGGTGCCGGTGTTGGTGAGCGAGGGTGCGGTGCCGGTGAGGGTGAAGGCGATGTTGGCGTTGGCGTTGATCGTGCCGGCGTTGGAGGCGGCGCCGGAGGTGTCGGTGATCGTCAGCGGGTAGGTGGTGGTTGACCAGGACCGCGTTGAGCGCCCGGTAGTTGGCCCCGCCGGAGATCGACGAGGAGGTGATCAGGCCGCCGCTGGCGTTGGTGAGCGTGCCGGTGCCGCCGCCGACGGTGAGCGTCGAGGAGACGCCGTAGTTGGTGCTGTTGTTGTTGGTCAGGTCGATGGTGCCGGCGTTGGTGAACGGGTTGGTCACCGACAGGGTGGAGCTGTAGTTGGAGGAGAGCACCTGGATCGAGGAGCCGGCGGTGGTGGTCAGCGTCGCCACCGTGTTGCCGCCGGTGACCTCGACGGAGCCGGCGTTGGCCAGGGTGGTGTTGACCGTGTCGTTGCCCGACAACGCCAGGCTGGCCCCGTTGGTCAGGGTCCCAGTGCCGTTCAGGGTGGTCCCGCTGAGCTGGAGCGTACCGGCTCCGCTTACCGTAAGGGTATTGCCGATCGTGGAGGTGCCACTGCCCAAGGCGATCGAGCCTCCGGTCAAGCTCACCTGGGTGGAGGCGTTGGTGGTCAGGGTTGTGACGGCGTCGCTTGCATTAGTGGTATGCGTCACTACGCCGCTACTGGTCAGGTCGATGACGGCGTCGTCGGACGCGGTCGGCACGTGGTTGAGGCCCGTGGTGGCGTCTAACCAGTTGGTGGCGACATCCCAGTTGCCGCCGGTGTTGCTGCCGACCCAGTTCACCGTCGACAACAGCGTCCGATCTTCCATCAGCTCGTAGCGCGGCAAGAAAGACCTGGACCTGACGCGGTTCGATCGCCGTTGCGCACTCCTCGGGCTGGATGCCTTCCGGTCATGCTCTTTCCTGCTGAACCGCGGGTGCAATGACATGCTCGTAGTCCTTCAAAGATGTGCAACAGACGCAAGATGAACTGCCCGCCTCGCGTGGCTCTCCCTGAAGCGGTAACCCTGGCCGAGCGTGCGCCGCGCGCACCGTCGACCGGAAACCCCACCGGCCTCCCGGCGGCCGCTCGGGACGCAACTTCTTCCGCAATTTTAAGCAAATACGACGCTCAAAAAGACCGGCGGCGACCGTTGCCGTCGGCAAACCCCGCATTTTGACCGGCTCGAACTGGGCTCTCTGCGTCGCGGCGAATCGCCCGATGTTCAACTCGAGGTTCTGACCACACGGCGACCCGATCCGCGAACGGGTGGAACAGTCCCGGGTGCGGCCGGACATCGAGCCCTTGCCCGCCCACCCCCAGGAGTTGATGCCGGTGGAGCCGTTGTGGAAGGGGCTGAAGGATGATCGGCTGTGCAATTTCGCGCCAGAGGCCGCTCACCAACTCAACGAGGAAGTCCTTGGAGTGTTGGAGGCGATCCGGAACGACCAGCCGAGGCTGCGGAACTTCTTTCACGCTTCAGATCTCCCTTTGCCCCGCGCATCACCTACCGATGAGCCTAAAATCACCGAATTGCGCACACTTGAACTCTTCGAAGGCGACGTGTCAAGAAAAAAACTTGCTAGCAAACAAGAAATGATGGAATGGGCGTTTCCCAGCAATGTTGACTGATTCTTCGCGTGGCTTTTCGTGAACGTCCGCCATTGTCCGGAGACGCCAGTACCCGCCGGAAACCGTCATGGCCCGTCCACGTCGCCCTCAAACCCGTTCGAATCGGTGGGACTGGCCAGCCGCCACGGGCCACGTTGAGGCCCCAGACGATGATCGCTGAGTTGGTGCTTCCCCGAGTCTCTATATCGCTCGCCCGAGCAATCGAACGGCCGTTTCCGTGGACGGCCTGCCTGCGCATCAACGAGGGCCCGGTTTTCGCGATGCTTTCCAATAGGCAGCCGTCCGCTCTTCAAACTGTTTGGCGGTGATCTTCGCGCCGACGGCGGGCGGGATCTTGAGGAT
Source organism: Isosphaeraceae bacterium (assembly GCA_049516015.1). Lineage (GTDB taxonomy): Bacteria > Planctomycetota > Planctomycetia > Isosphaerales > Isosphaeraceae > Aquisphaera. The sequence continues at coordinate 2,319 of JBEKTN010000108.1, forward strand.
GTCCTTGACCTGCTCATAGGTCAGGCGGGCGTCGACCAGTTGCTTCATCGTTGGCAGGAAGACCGAGCCGTAGAACGGTTGCATCTTGGCGGCGACCTGTTTGTCGAACGTCGCGGTGGTGAGCGTCTGCTTTCTGGTTGCCGCGCCTTGCTTCGATGCGTTGGAATCGGCTGGGGCTCGCGGGCCTCCCCGGCTCACGCCTCGGGACCGGGCGCCCATCACGGCCGCCACAATGCCACGCTGCCTGGCCTCAGGCTCGGGCAGGCCGTCACGCAAGGCCTTCGCGTAGGTGTAGGTGGCCAGGATCTCGAACTTGCCGATCAGCGCGACCGTGCGGGGCGCGCCCGTTCCGGGCGGTTCAGCGGCCGACGAGCTGCCTGGCGGATTGGCCTGCTGCCGGGAGCCACCGGCGGTCGCTTGACCGGGGGCCGAGGTCTCGAACAGGCAGAAGATCGTTTGAGCAGCGAGGGTCAACAAAAGTCTTTGCACGGGTCGGCTCGTCATCGACGCGAATCTCGCGTTGCGTGCGATCGCTTGTCCGCGGATTGTTCGAGATTCTACGCTTCCGCGACAGTCGTTTACCACCACTTCGATCGCCCGAGGCCGATCGTGAACACGCAGGCGGCGAATCCGCCTTGTTGTCGCTCGGCTCAATTCGCAGAATGACTTTCTCGTGGATTCGCCTTGGAGTTATCGTGGGAGACGGCAAAATCACCCTTCGGGTCGTTGGCTCGAGCTGGATCGGGCGAGGGAACGCGGCTATCGTACAGTTCATGCAGAAATTCCTCGGGTTCATCGCAGTCTGCCTCGCACTGATCGCGGGATTGCTCGTGATGCAGCCGCGGGCAAATGCGATCGGGCCCGAGCAGGCGACGTCCGGCGAACCCATCGTCGTTCGACTTATTCATCCCGATCGGCAGGCCGCCGCGGTGCTGCACCTGTTTGAGGGATGTGCCGCGCCACACCCCGCGGCGGCGCTCGCGGCCTGGAAGCGGTCAACGCGCGACCCCGACCAGCTTGGCAAGCCTCTTGAAGCGGTGATCTCGTTCTTCAACCCCGAAATGGTCCGGGAGTGGAGTGTCTTCCACGAGGCCCGGTTCCAGCTCGGGTTCGATCCGGAGACGGGCACGAGGCAATGGCGACTCACGGTGCCCGGTGATGACGGCACCCTCGCCGCGCTGATCACGGCCTTGCGGCTCTCCGGGGGAAGCAACGAGGCGCCGGTCGGGAACGGTACGATCGCCGTCAACCGTCTGGGCGGCCCGGGTGCAGCGGTTGCGGCCCGCAGCGCGGGGGGCGTTGTTCTGGCAAGCTCGCGGGCCGAGCTCGAGCGGGGCTTGCCGCCGGGTATCTCGGGCCCGTCGGCTCGCCTGGAGGCAGTGGGACTCAAAGACGACTCGGGAGTGCCGGCCGCGGACCCCGATTCGGGACTGGTCTTCCGGATCGAGCCCGGGCGGATGACCGTGCCGGCACGGGGGTCCGTCGCGACTCGTCGCGCGATCGAGCTGGCTCGCGGGCTGGGATGCCGGACGGTCGACGGCAGACTGGGGCTCGTTGGCGACCAGGTGGGCCTGGAAATCACGTCCGAGCTCGATCCGGCTCGGCCATTCGCGCCGGGGAGTGCTGGGAATCTGGCGATCGACACGGAGTGGTTGAAGTGGATACCGGCTGGCGAGGCCGTGGCCGTGGCATCCCTCGCGGCAGGCCGCGGCGCTGCCTACTGGGAGAGAGCCTTCGCCCTGGCCGATCGGGTCGATCGGGCCGACCCGGCGCGGGCCAACCTCGCGCCCTTGAGGACCCGGATCAATCTTCTGGCCAGCGCGGCCGGGGCTCGGCTCGAGGCCGACCTCTGGCCCCATCTCCGGGGCGTCACCGTCGCCTGGCTGGCCAACCCCGATAAGCCCGAGCAGTCGGGCCGCGCTGTAGCCGTGTTGCAGATGGATGAGGATAGAGCCGCCCAGCATCTGGTTGCGGATGTGCTGCCGCGCCTGGCCGCTCTTTGGAGAAGGGCCAAGGTCGAAACCAGGCCGGGGCAACCGCAACCCCCAGACGCTGTTCGCGTCGCGGCTGGCGTTTCCGCCGTGACACGATCCCTGGGACGTCCCGGCGGACGTCCGCTCGACGCCGCCGCGCGCGGCCGGACGGTGCTCGTCGGCTGGGGCGATCAGGCGCTCGAGACCATGTTCCGGGCTGCCGATCATCCGGAGCAATCGGTCATGCCCTTGATCGGGGCGGCCGGCGCGGGGCCCGCTCGGGAACCGCTGGCACGCCTCGGGGCGTTCTGGCCGGGACGGATGCGGCTTCCGGTCAAGGGGCTCGACGGCCCGACACCACTCGTTCAATGCCTCGCCGAGGGCCCTCCGATCGTCTGGACGGGCTGGAATCTTGATGGCAACGCACGTGACCGCGTCCGCTGGCACGACCTCCACGGTCTGGTCCGGCGCTTCCTCGCGGCGATTCCACTCGATCCGGCGACCGCCCACTGAGCCGGGGGGCTCCGGCAAGAAAGCAGCCGATGCGACTCATCGATCTGCATTGCAACTGGGCGCTGCAGTACGCAGGCGAGACATGCCACTACGACGCCGCGGCTTACGCGGACGTGCGCACGCGGCTGGACCAGGTGGAGGGTTACTTGACAGGGACGGGCATCGCGGTGCTCACCTGCGGCCGCCGCGCCGGGGATTGGGCGCAGCAGCCCGATGCATGGAAAACCTTGGGTGAGATGATTGCCCGTTACGAAGCCGAGTTTTCCGGCCGCCTGCTGATCGGTCCGGAGGACGTCACGCGATGGAATGCCGAGCCGCCGGACGGGATCGGCTGGGGAATCCTGGGGATCGAGGGTTTTGATGCCTTGGTGCGCCAGCCCGATGATCTGGACCGGCTGCCTGGCTTGTTCAGGCGGGGCGTTCGGGTCTTCCAGCTCGTTGAGACCGAGGCCAGTGCCCTCGGCGGCGCGGCGGTCCCGGGCGACGATCGGGGCCTGACCGAGCTGGGACAGGCGTTCCTCGATCGGCTGGACGGACTCTCTCGATCCTCCGGCCCGTCGGGACCATGTCCCGTGGTCGACCTGGCCGATCTCAACTCCCGGGCCACCGCCGAGGTCCTTGCCTGGTTCGAGAACGACCCGACGCGGCTCCAACGCCTGCTCCTGGTACGCTCACATGGCACGATCGAGACCCCGCGCCGTCCGGTCGTGACTGGCCTATCGGCGGAGAACCTCCAGCGCTTTCGCGCCCTGGGCGGCTTTGTCGGCTTGAGTCCCGGCCTCCCTTTCTTCGATTCTCCCGAAGGGTTCCGCGATGGCATCGAGGCGATTGCCGCGGTCCCTTTCCTTGGCCTCGCCGGCTACATGGGAATCGGCATCGGAACCGACTTCCTGAACCTGGAAGAGTCCCTTCCCCACATCGAGAACGTGTCGCGGCTGACCGAGTGGCTGGCGGCAAACTTCACCCCGGACGTCGCCACAAGCCTCATCCGAGCCAACGCCTGCGCACTCCTGGTTCACGCGGCAGGGGAGGTTCCATCTTACCTCAAGGGCGCCGACAGGCTGATAGATCCCTGATCCTCTCAAGACCTACGCGGTACCGCGGTAGACTTCGACAAACCTTCATATCCATCTCATTTCGGCCCCAGTTAGTAGAGACGAAAGACTGGAATTGTCCTCGCCATCCGGGCATAATCCTTATTCTGGATCTTGAGATCCAGAATCATCCGTCGAGGACATCCATGATTTCTCAAACGGCCGAGTATGCGCTTCGCGCTGTGGTGGTGCTGAGAAGCCAGCCCGGCCGGCCAATGACCACCCAGGACGTGGCCCGCGTGTCGCGGGTTCCGGGGGATTATCTTTCCAAGGTGCTCCAGGCGCTCGGGCGAGCCGGCCTGGTTGAGGCGCGCCGCGGCCTCCGCGGCGGCTATGTGCTCAGCCGTGCACTCGATGAGCTTACCGTCTACGACGTTGTCCATGCCGTCGACCCGCTGAGGCGAATCCACAGTTGCCCACTTCAATTGAGCGCGCACACCGAACGTCTATGTGCGCTTCATCAGCGGCTCGATGATGCCATCGCGATGGTGGAGAGTTACTTCAAGCAGACGACCATCGCGTCGCTATTGAATGACCAGACCGCACCTGGTCCCGGACCGCTCTGCGAACTGCCGGGATCTCTCGGTGCTGATTCACGGGACTCGGCCCTTCCGCGCACATGAGGGCACAGAGCTGCTCGCCCGGAAGGGATGCACTTCGCTTGACTGCCGAAATGGCAGAGGTCGCCGGTTGTTTGCCTCGATCGGCAGGAGCAAGACTCGCGAGAATTGGAACTCGGAGACTTAACAGATTGATGCCATTCGGTTTGAGGATGATCATCCGGTAGGCACAGCGGTTGCATACTAAGGGGGCGTGATTGGGCGCCCGCGTGTTTCGGCATGGCGTTGCGGGTTTCGAGCCGCCATGGGAAAAGTGATTGCGGGCATGGAAGTTAGGTCACGATGGACATCTTCAGGGAGACAGGGTCGATGAATCTCAAGCCACTGGGCGATCGCGTCGTCGTTGAACGGGAAGAGGCCAAGGGAACGACGGCTGGTGGGATCGTTCTGCCCGACACCGCCAAGGACAAGCCGCAGAAGGGCAAGGTGGTCGCGGTCGGTGAGGGCCGGGTCACGAAGGATGGCAAGCGCCGCGAGCTCCAGGTCAAGGTCGGCGACGTTGTCCTGTTCACCTCTTACGCCGGTGAGGAGTTCAAGCTGGGCGGCGAAGGGAAAGTGCTCTTGATGCGCGAGGACGACATCCTTGCGGTCCTGGGATGAGCCAACGTTTGCAGCGGACAATCTGACGACGATATTGATTGACATTCACTCACTGGGATGGGGAGTTCACAGCCAATGGCAGCCAAGATGATCGCGTTCGATCAGGACGCCCGCCAGGCCATGCAGCGCGGCATTGCGAAGCTGGCCCGGGCCGTCAAGGTGACGCTCGGCCCGCGCGGCCGTAACGTCATCATTCAGAAGTCGTTCGGCTCACCGACGGTGACCAAGGACGGCGTGACCGTCGCCAAGGAGATCGAGCTTGACGACAAGTATGAAGACATGGGCGCCAAGATGGTCAAGGAGGTGGCCAGCAAGACCTCCGATGTGGCGGGTGATGGCACGACCACGGCAACCGTGCTGGCCGAGTCGATTTACAACGAAGGCCTGAAGGCCGTGGTTGCGGGCGTCAACCCGATGCTCATGAAGCGGGGCCTGGACAAGGCGGTTGCCGACATTGTCGAAGAGCTCCACAGGCTGAGCATCAAGGTCACGACCAAGACCGAGACCGAGCAGGTCGCGACCGTGGCATCCAACTTCGACTCCGAGATCGGCAAGATGATCGCCGAGGCCACCGAGAAGGTCGGCAAGGACGGCGTGATCACGGTCGAGGAGGGCAAGACCCTGAAGACCGAGGTCGAGTGGGTCGAGGGCATGCAGTTCGACCGCGGCTACCTGAGCCCCTACTTCGTCACCAACCCGACGACCATGGAGGCGGTTCTCGAAGACGCCTACATCCTGATTCACGAGAAGAAGATCTCGGTGGTCAAGGATTTGGTTCCGGTCCTCGAGAAGGTGGCCCAGACGGGCAAGCCGCTGTTGATCGTCTCCGAAGACATCGAGGGTGAAGCGCTGGCCACCCTGGTGATCAACAAGCTGCGCGGCACGTTCCGCTGTGCCGCGGTCAAGGCTCCCGGCTATGGTGATCGCCGCAAGGCCATGCTCGAGGACATCGCGGTTCTGACCGGCGGCAAGCCGATCTTCGAGGCGCTGGGCATCGAACTGGAGAATGTCGGCCTGCGTGACCTGGGACAGGCCAAGAAGGTGCTCATCGACAAGGATAACACCACCATCATCGAGGGCAGCGGCAGCCACGATGCGATCAAGGGCCGGATCGAGGCGATCCGCCGCGAGATCAAGGACACCAAGAGCGACTACGACCGCGAGAAGCTCGAAGAGCGGCTCGCCAAGCTCGCCGGCGGCGTGGCCAAGATCAACGTCGGCGCCGCGACCGAGAGCGAGATGAAGGAGAAGAAGGCGCGCGTCGAGGACGCCCTGCACGCCACCCGCGCGGCACTCGAGGAGGGCATCCTTCCCGGCGGCGGCGTGGCACTCTTGCGGTCGGCCGCGACCGTGAAGCCCAAGGGCCTGACTCACGACGAGGAGATCGGTTACCAGATCGTCCTCCGCGCCTGTGCGGCCCCGCTCGACCAGATCGCCGAGAACGCCGGCCAGGACGGCGGCGTGGTCGTTTCCAAGGTCGCCGAGGGCAAAGGCAACTTCGGCTACGACGCCTTGAAGGATGAGTACACCGACCTGGTCAAGGCCGGCATCATCGACCCGACCAAGGTCACCCGCTCGGCTCTCCAGAACGCCGCCAGCGTCAGCATCCTGCTGTTGACCTCCGACGCTCTCATCGCCGACATGCCGAAGGACGAAGAAAAGAAGGGCGCCGCCGGTCACGGCGGATATGAAGACATGTATTGAGACCCCATCGCGCACAAACGCTGTGCGCGATCTGGACTCGAGGTGTATTCTCCAGAGAGCCGAGCTCTTCGGCTCTCTCTTTTTGCGCCGGGGCTCACTTCGGCTTTGTCCCGGTATCGAAAAGATCTGTCAAAGGGATTTCCAGACCCGGCAAGACGGCTTCCGCTCGCATCGGGTCCCTGGGTGCGAGGATTCGAACCGAACTCGGCGACTCATAATCGTAGACTTTTGCCACCAAAGGGTAGATGACCCAGACCCGCTCCACGCCCGACACGAAGTAATCCTCGATTTTTTGAACCACGTCGTTGGCGAAGTTTTTGGGGCTGATGACTTCGATCGCAAGGTTGGGAACGACCTCCCACGCCGGTTCGGCGGGAATTGCACGGTCGTGAGCCCAGCGCTCATAGGAAACAAACGCCAGGTCTGGGCGCCGCTGGAGATTCTTGGCGCGATCCAGCAAGAAGAGCATTTCGGATTCGACGTGCCCCAATTTGTTGTTCCAGGCAAAACTGCTGAGAATCCGGGATAAGGTCGATGCGAGGTGGACCTCTCGGGCACCCATTGGAGGCAGCTCCCTGATCTGCTGATCCACGATCTCGTAGAGGATGTCGTCGGCTGGTTCCAGCCATGAGGTGGTAGGTTGAGTCACCGACGCTTGGGATGGCATCTCGGTCGAGACGGTTGCCATGGCGGAATCTCCAGCCCCGATCGCTTGTTCCAGACGCGCTATCATCAGTATACCATCCCGCCGACGTACGGCCACGACCCCGCTGGCCACGGCGTGTAGGAGGATAGCTACTGATCGGTACCATTCGCACGAGCACGATCGACGGGGCGCCCGAGAGTTCTCCTGGCAGGATCGATCCCCCGTCCAGCGACTGATTGCGATCGAGCAATCGGGACGACGAGAGCGAGTCGTGGTCGTGAATCTTGAGCTGATCCGGATAGATCACCCACACGCGATTGACTCCGGCATGAAAATAGCTGTCGAGCCACGCGCTGATCGGCTCGGTCTGTGCTGATTCGCGGCTGATTTCCACCACCAGATCCGGCACGACGTGCCACGGCAGGCCCTTGGGCACGTGCCCGTAGGCCGCCCAGCGAATGACGGCTACACTGGTGAGTCTTGGCATCAGGAACCGAACGGCGGCTGGCCTTGGGAACACGACTCTCGAGGGCGGACCGGCCGTCGCCAGTTGACGGAAGCGATCGACCATGGAATTCGTCAAGAAGCAAGTAGAGATCGGCGGTGTCACGCTGCACCTGAGCGACCCCGACGTGACCGAACAAAGCTGGGTCGGTCAAGACGAAATCTTGCGGCAAGTGCTCGCGTGCTGGCTGGTCGTCGATCCTCGGGATCGCCCTCTCTCGCCCCGGCTGACCGGCTTGCCGGGCATCGGTAAGACGACGCTGGCCACGGCCGCGGCCCGGCTTCGCAAGCAGCCGCTTTTTATCAACCAGTGCACGGCGGACACGCGTCCCGAGGATCTGATCGTCACTCCTGTACTGGCCGAGAATGGAAAGATTGCCTATCATGCCTCGCCCCTGGCCACGGCGATGATCATCGGCGGCATCTGCGTGCTCGACGAGGGCAACCGGATGAACGAGAAATCGTGGGCCAGCCTGGCACCCTTGCTTGACCACCGCCGCTACGTGGAGAGCGTGGTGGCCGGAATCACGATTCCCGCGCATGCCGATTTTCGCGCCTGCGTGACGATGAACGAGGACGAATCCACCTACGAAGTGCCCGACTACATCCTCTCTCGCCTGCAACCCACTCTGTCGCTGGGTTTTCCATGTCGGGACGACGAGATGGCCATTCTCAAGTACCATCTGCCGTTCGCCGAGACCGAATTGCTGGCCCTGACGGTCGAGTTCTTGCAAGAGGCCCACAAGCTCAAGCTCGATTTCTCGCCCCGGGACGGCATCAACATCTTGCGGTTCGCGATCAAGCGCATGGCCCAGGACTCCGCACATCCGATGGGCCGCGACGCCGCATGGCGCGAGGCCCTCTACTGCGTCCTGGGTCAGGAGGCCGGTGACCTGGAGGATCTCGCCCGCCGTCGTCGCAGGGCCCTCGGCGGGCAGCATGCTCCGCTCGGACTGGGCGACCTTTTTTTCGATCCTGATGATCCGTTGCACCCTGACGCCCAGGACGAGAAAGAGGACGAAGACGACGAGTACTGAATCACAGACTCTTTTGTTTGGAATCCCTTTGAAGGATTTCGAATCTCCCCGCGGCTCTCAGGGTTCGAGAACGGCCGGAACGGTTCTCAAAAGGATCCGCATCGTTTGTGTCAGGAAACGTCGCCCTGGTACCGGCAAGAAGTTACACTGCACGCTGCGGTCGATCTGGGCTCGAAGCTGGGAGTGTTCCATGAAGAAACCGCGGGGAACGGCCGGCGATTTTCTGGCGATCAGTCCGCGGATCCGGGTGCTGCCGATCATTCATGGCTCGGGCGATTTCGCGATCCGGGTGCGCGAGGAACTGCTCAGCCGCCCTTATGACTGTGTGGCCGTGCCTTTGCCGCCCTCGTTTCAGGACGACGTCGAGGAGTGCATCGAGCGGCTGCCAACCGTCTCGGTCGTCGCCCAGCTCGACGTTGACCGCGAGGACGCCGAGCTTGGCTTCAGCTACGTGCCCATCGATCCCTGCCAGGGTGTGATCGCGGCCTTGCGTACGGCCATCGGCGAACGGATCGTCCGCGAATTCATCGACATGGAGACTCCTCGTTTCGAGGCGATCACCGGTATCTTTCCCGACCCGTACGCTCTCAAGCGAGTGACCCCGGAGCTGTTCTCGGCCGCGCTCTTGCCGGCGATTCCGCCTCCGCAGCCTGGCCAGCACAGCGCGCGAATCACCTGGATGGCCAGACGCCTGCACGACCTGGAAGCCCATCACCGCCTGATCTTGCTGGTCTGCTCGCTGCTGGACTGGCCCTGGATTCGCGACGCCTACTGCCGGCGTGTGGAAAGGCCCGAGCCCGAGCCCTTCTACGCGCCACTGGCGACCTTCACCGTCGATCCCAGAACCTTGCTCTTTGCGCTGGGTGAACTCCCCTTTATCACCGGTCTCTACGAGCGGGGCCGGCGCGAGCTGACTGCGGACGACAACCTGTCGGTCGACGGAGTCAAGGAGATGGTGCTGGAGGCGAGAGAGGCTTTGAGAAGACAGCATCCCAGGAACGCGCAGCGGATTACTCCCCAATTGCTCTCGATCTACTTCCGGTACGTCCGCAATCTCTCATTGATCGATCGCCGTTTGACTCCGGACCTGTACTCATTGATCGTGGCGGCCAAGCAAACCGCCGGCGACGATTTTGCCCTGGCCGTCGCCGAGACTGCCCGCACCTATCCCTACGCCGAGCTTGCCGAGGACCACGAGCCCGGTGCAGACTGCGAGAGCGGCCGCTTGCGAATGGGGCTCGACCACGCCGAAGTGCCCGGCTGGGGAACGGCCTTCATGGTCAGCCGCCTGCCGGGACAGGCGGTCGTGTGGCGGAGTTGCGAGCTGCGGCCCCGCCCCGTGCAGCGGCAGCAGAAGCGTTGGCGGCAGCGCTGGGACCCCTTTGGCATGTGTTCCTGGCCAAACGAAGACGATCGGATCGAGAGTTTTCATCGCCATGTTCGCGACCAGGCCAAAGCCATTCTCGGGTCGGACCTGGCCCGGGTCGAGAAGTTCACGACCAGCATCCGGGACGGCATCGACATCCGGGAAACCTTGCGCAACTGGCACACGGGCGATCTCTACGTCAAGGTGCTGCCGCCCGGACGCGGTTCGATCGAGGCCGTCGTCTTCCTGTTCGAGGTGCCGGCCGATCCCCAGGTTTACACTCATCGGGCCACCTGGTTCGCCGAGCACTCCGAGGAATCGACCTTGGCTTTTTATGCCACGGATCCGATGCAGAACCTGGTGGGACCGGGTATTGCCCAGGCGGTGTACGGCGGGGCGCTCTTCCTGTTCCCGCCCCGGCCGATCCCCGAGATCTGGACCGATCCCCGGCTCCAGTTCGCCACGACCCTCGAGGAATGGCTGCTGGCCGCGGGTTTCCTGCATAGCAAGGACCGTCACGTCGCGGTCGCCAGTCCCGGGCTGCCCCAGGCCTCGTGGCGCCTGCTGGCCCGGAAGTTCGGCCGCAAGATCGTGCACCTGCCGCTCAAACGATTCAGCGGCCAGTTGCTGGAGCGGCTGCGTACGTTCCACGTGCTCAACGGCAAGCACGTGCGATCCTACGCCGCCGATTACATCCGGGATTTGTAGAGTGTCAACTGCTTGCATCGCTCCGACGGAACACCAGGCGCCATGGTCAATGAGGCACTGTGGGAATAAAATGAATTTGAACGGTCCACACCCAGGAATGGTCAAAGAGCATTCTCGAGAGACACACATGCCACTGATCCACGACGAGATCCTGGAGAGAGATGTCGGCACGGCCTTTGGAGAGTATCTCGGGACCTTCCTGAGCGCCCGAGGCGAAGTCCGCGCGGACATCTTCGACACGGTTTCGGAGGTCATCGCTCATGTTTCCTTCCCGACCGGACTTGGCCCTGCGAACGTTCAGGACCACTACCTTGGCGAACTCCGCCGGTATGCGGCTCGTGAGGGTTTTGCTGATCGTTTTCGCCTGATCTTCTCCTGATGGTCCGGCAATGCCCCGAGTTCAAGCCAGCATTTCGTTGCCCTACTTGCTGAAGCTCAGCAATGGTCTGTATCAGGTGAGGGCGGGCTCGCAGTATCGCGAGCTGGAGATCAACGAACCTGCACCGCCGCTGCTTTCCTCGCGCGGAACGTTCACCGGGGGCCCCCCTTTGGTGGTCGGGCAGGCAACCATGCCGCCATCACAGCGGAAGACGGTTGTCGCAATCGTCGACAATCAGCCAGAGACTGAGAACCCGGAAGAGCAGGCCAGACTAAACGGCAGGCAAGCGGATCAACTGTTGAGCCTTACGAACAGCCTGCTACGATGCTACCGAGCTATGACTCGGAACTCAGACATTACCGAATTGTCTCGCGCGGAGGCGAGCCCCTTTCGGTTTCGGGTCTTGGCTGAGGCCGACCAAGCACAGGCTTGGGAAGAGGAATTGTCTTTCGAGTCAAGTCCGCCCAAGGTACTGTCGGAACCGTCCGAGACAATCACGGAACGCGTTCGTACCTTACTCGCTTCGGGCAGCGAACCGGAGGTCGCCGATCTGTTTCTGCTCGACGCCGAGAGAGCTATTCACGAAGGCCGGTTCCGGGAGGCTGTCCTCTTTTGCTGGAGCACCATCGACTCAACGTTCAATCGCGAATATGACAAGCTGGTCGACTCGAAGCTCGACAACGAATGGGCCGAGGCTCGCGAGTTCTTCAAGGGAGTGGACTTTCCCTTGAAAAAGAAGATGAGCGCGGCGCTCTACCTCGTCAGCGGACGATCGCTCTTTCGAGAACCCGACGATCTCTGGCAGAGACTCTCCAATAGCTACAACAAACGCAACGGTATTATTCATCGCGGTGAGTCCGCCACCGAGGACGATGCGCGACGTGCCCTGGAGGTCGCTCTGAACGTGGTGAAGATCATGGGCGCCTTGTGATTTCTGGTTGAGCGAGAGACGGTCCCGGCGACGGGAATTTGAAGTAGTTTTTGCAGTCGTGTGCACTTATACGCTCATTCTCGACCCCTCTTTCAGGACGGCTAGACCTTTGATGAAAGGTTTCTTGACCCTCCTCGCAATTGTTAAGAGTTGCACTGACCCCGTGAGCGATCACCCCTCCACCGAGCCGTTCGTGGCACCCAAGTATGGTGTCACGACGCAGATCCCCAAGGGCTGGCCGTTGGCGGTGCGTGAGAAGGACGACTGGGTCTTCGTCGCGGTCATTGCCGAGGATGATCCGGATCGGCCCGGGATCGCGGCCTGCGAGCTGGGACTGGCGCCTGAGAGCCTGGAGGACTATCGCACCCGGATCGATTCCAATGCCCGGCAGCATGGCCGGCCCAGCGGCAAGCTCGCGTCCAATCGGGTCATCAACGACGCGCGGGGAGAACGGCTGAAGACGGCCTGGGAACTCCATCTCTCCGCAAGAGCCTCGATAGTTTCCGCGAACTTCCCGGCCCCGCGCCGGGGGGAACGGGAAAGGCGGTGTGATGACCCAATGTGACGGTACAGCGAGTTCGGGGTGGCTGGCGCTGGCGACTCGATCTGCTTTGATCAGAAGCCGCTTCTGGCTATCATGTAGCTGGAATGGCATTCGAGATTATTCTAGCCCCCGAAGCCGTTGCTGATCTTCGCCGCCTGAGTGCGCGCGATCGCGCCTCAGTTCGGGACGCGATGGAAATTGGAAATTCATCTGAGACACGAGCCGACCAAGGTGAGCAAGAGTCGAATCAAACAACTTCGCGGACTTGCTCGCCCACAATACCGCCTCCGCGTTGGTGAACTGCGGGTCTTCTACGACGTGGCTGAGAGTGAAGTCCAGGTCCTTGCAATCGTTGCAAAGGCCGATGCCGACGCTTGGCTCTTACAGGCAGGCCAGCCCCATGAAGAAAGTCCCCCTGAGCGAGATCAAGGATGACCTTTCAAAGTACATTCGACAGGCCCAGACCGAAGAGATCGTGATCACCCGACATGGCAAGCCGGCCGGGGTATTGATCGGTTTCGAGAGTGAAGAGGACTGGTTCGATTACCGGCTGGAGAAGGATCACGCGTTTCTGAAGCGAATCGACGTTGCAAGGCGCCAGATCCGCGGCGGCAAGGGTATTCGCATCGAGGATGTTGAAGACTGAGGCCGGCCGGTCGCGCAGCAGTTTCAAAGCCTGCCTCGCCCCGCGCCTGGTGGAACGGGAAAGGCGGTGTGAGCCATCTCGCGTGAGTATCGAGGGCCCGAGACCTCCCGATCAATCGCGTGGTATCCCTTGCTGTTTCCGATCCACGCCGTCGTCCTTGCGGATTCCGATCCGAAGAACCTGAAAGACCACGAACAGCACGAGCACCGGAGGAATCAGGTAGGCGAGGTAGATGGTCCAGTTGATGCCCAGGGCCGGGCCCGCGAGAGCCAGGGGCAGGATCAGCAACACGGCCATGAGAATCATGCATCCGGTTGACGTCATGATTGACTTGAAACTGGCATCCTCGCTGATCGCCTCGTAGTGCAGGTCGATGGTCCGGCCGCGGCGAAGACTACGAACGACCGCTTCGGAGAGCTCCATGGCTCGAGTGCCGTCGTTGAGGTTGGGGCTCGGTTCCGTGACCGATTGCCGTCCGCGGCTCTCGAAGCAACCAAGCAGGGTCTCCATGATCGCCGCGTGCGAGTCCCAGGGCTCCAGCGCGTCGATCTGTTCGCCGCCGGGAGGCCCGGCGCGGTGGATCAAGCGGGCCGGCTCGCGAAAACTCGGGTCGTATTCCAGCGTCAGTGAGCCATCAGAGCCGTTCACACTCAGGCGAGCCGGTTCCGCATGCCCGGTCCAGATGCGGACCTCGGCCCTGCGGCCCTGGGCGCCGCGAAGCTGAACGACCAGCTCGATGTCGGGGTGTTCTCCGGGCGGATCGCCACTGGCGGTCAGGGCCTCGATCTCGCCGAGTAGCGCGCGGACGACGTCCACCATCCGGGGAAAGGCGGTTCGGGCAAGCTCTCTGTCCGCCGGGTTGGCCGGGCACTCATGGCGGATGCCTCGAACTGCACCAAGCTCTCCGGTCAAAATGGCCTGTTGCAGCCGTGCGACTCCGGGATGGAGTCGCAGCGGGAGGTCGGGAACCACCACCGCGCCGGTCTCCGCCCGGCTCAGAGCGACCTGGTAATACGCTTCGGAATCGGCTCCCGGAGGATGGATACAGAGGATCGCAAGTCCCTCCGCCGCCGCCCGCCGCAGGGCCTCGCCCCGGAACGCGAGCGGGCCGCCCACGACGGCGAGATCAATCCCCGCCGTCGCCAGCGCCTCATCCAGATCGCCGGCCACGTGCGTGCCGGCGAAGTCGGCTCCGGCGAACCCGGGATACACGGCCTCCAGATGATGCTGCGGATGGGCCGAGAACCAGGACGCCCAGGCCCGTTCCTCGGTTCCATCGCCCAAGATCAAGACGTTCATCGTTGCGCGGTTGCTCCACTGTCCCCGACGCGATGCCACGATCCAGCCGCCCATGCAAGCCCTGTCCCGAAGCTCTGGCAGGATTGACCGATCTGTCGCAGGGTAGCGATAATGCTTTAGACCCTCAAGGGATCGATCAAGGGGAGACCTGCGGTTTCCGAAGACGGGCCTTCCGGGCAGGATGGGTGTCGGTGATCACGATCGAGAATGTCGAGGACTTCCCCGCGAGGGCCCGTGGGGCCTATGTGACGGTCGGCAACTTCGACGGAGTGCATCGCGGCCATCAGCGCCTGATCGGCCGGTTGCGCGCCCGGGCCGACGCCGCGGGCGTCCCGGCGCTGGCCGTCACATTCGACCCGCACCCGGTGGCACTGCTGCGACCCGACAAGGCTCCCGTCCCCCTGGTATGGCCCGACCGAGAAATCGCCCTGCTCGAGGAAGCCGGCGCGACCGAAGTCGCCGTCTTCCGGACGGGTCGCTGGCTGCTCGACCTGACCGCCCGCGAGTTCTTCGACCGGGTGATCCGCCGCCAGCTCGCCGCGCGGGGCATGGTTGAGGGACCGAACTTCGCGTTCGGCCATGATCGGCAAGGCAATGTGGAAATCCTCGGCGGCTGGTGTGCCGGGGCCGACGTCGAATTCGAGGTGGTCGAGCCGATCAGCGACCATGGCGAGCTCATCTCGTCATCGCGAATCCGCCAAGCTCTGCACGAGGGCAAGGTCGAGGAGTCCTCGAGATTTCTCGGCCGCCCGCACCGCATCCGGGGCGTGGTGACCCACGGCGCAGGCCGGGGCGCCGGGCTGGGCATTCCGACGATCAACCTCGACGGTATCGATACCCTGATCCCGCTCGACGGCGTCTATGCCGCCAGAGTCTTCGTTCCCGGAGCGGAGTCGCAGCCCGCAGCCTGGGCGGCCGCCTGCAACATCGGCCCGAACCCCACCTTCGGCGAGCAGATCCGCAAGGTCGAAGCCCACCTCATCGGCTTCGCCGGCGATCTCTACGGCCGCTCCGTGGAGCTCGATTTCCTGACGCGGCTGCGTTCGACCCGGGCGTTCGCCAACCTTGACGACCTGCTGGGCCAGATTCGCTTTGACATCGAAAGAGCACGGCAGATCTGCTGTGGGCGTGAGGCGTGAGGCGTGGAGCGTGGAGCGTTATCTCCCTCCCTTCGGCTTCACTGACCACCGGTCACTGGCCACTGGCCACTATTCTCTCGCCACTCGCCACTATTCACTCCCATCATGCGACCGCCAAGTTACCGGCAGAGGTTGTTCGCTGAGCACGACCTCGATGAATCGTCGGGGTCTGCCGTCGATGCCGCTTGTGTTGTGCTCAGTCGCCCTGGCGGTTCTCGTAGTATTGCCCCAGGGCCAATGTCCGCTTGACCTGGCGGGCGACGACGAAGCCGGTGAGCATCAGGCCGGCCACGTAGATGTTGGGATATTGCAGATCGTCTTGCTTCGCCCAGGTCGGGAAGGGCTGGCTCCAGTCGAACGCGGTATCGAAATACAAAGCCAGATAGCAGGCGACCGCCAGCCCCGTGGTGAACCAGACCATGTTGACCCGGAACCAGAGCCCGGACGCGGCGATCATGAGGGGGTAGCCCACCAGCAGCGTGCTTTCCACCCGGTTGAGCAGCTTCAGAGACAGAGTCAAGAAGATGAGGTCGGCCGACGACCAGAGCATGCGCACGCGGTCCGATCGCCAGCCTCTGCGCCAGAGGAACTGGAACAAGAGGGCGGAGAGTGCCCAGAGCAGCAACGTGCCCTGGACTCCGTAGTGAACGAAGTAGTCTGCCTTTTCGGCGAGGAACTGATGATTGAATTCGGTCAGCAAGGCCACGACCGAGAGTCCGCCGATGCGCGAGACGACCTCGGGCTCGCGGCGCGTCCAGCGGCGGAGTTTCTGGAAGACACCGGTCGCCTCGACGACGTCGCCCTGAAGGAATCGCTCCAGGTCGTTGGCCAGTTCCTGGGCGGTGGAATAGCGGTCCTCGGGCATCTTTTCGAGACATTTCAGGCAGATGGTCTCGAGCTCACGAGGAAGGCCGGGGACGAGCTCATGCGGGGCAACCGGGTCGCGCTCGAGGACATGGAGCACGGTCTCCATCATGGTCGAGGTGCGAAAGGGGGGCCGGCCGGTCAGGAGCTCGTAAAGGATGGCGCCCAGGCCGTAGACGTCCGTCGCGGGCCCGATCGACTGCCGCTGGCCCGCGGCCTGCTCGGGCGCCATGTAGCTGGGCGTGCCCAGGATGGCCCCGGTGGCCGTCAGCGAGCTGTTCTCGGAGGTCCGCCGCGCCAGGCCGAAATCGGTGATCTGCGGCTGGCCGTCGCGGTCGATCAGGACGTTCGAAGGCTTGAGGTCGCAGTGAATGAATCCCTTGCCATGCGCGTAATGCAGGGCCTGCGCCAGGGTGACGACCAGGCGCGCGGCGGCCCGCGGATCGCGCGCGAAAGTGGCAAGATGCTGAGCCAGATTGCCCCCGTCCACCAGCTTCATACTGAAGAAGAGCATGCCGTCCTGATCGCGGACCTCGTAGATCGGCACGATGTTCGGATGATCGAGGTTCGCGGCCAGCTCGGCCTCGCGGCGGAACCGGGCTCGCTCCGCGGGCGTCGCCAGCGAGCCCGAGAGAATCATCTTCAGCGCCACGAGCCGCTTCAGCCCGAGGTGCCTGGCCTTGTAAACGATCCCCATGCCGCCCCGGGCAATTTCCTCCAGCAAGAGGTAGTCGCCCACGCGTTCTTCACCCGGCGGTACCGGCCGTCCCGACGCGGGCTCGCCTGGCGAGGCGGCGCCGAGGGTGTCGGAATTCCATGCCGCGGTCGCATGCGGATCGCCCGCGGCCAGTTCGGCATCGCGAAAAGTCTCAACGATCACGTTCTCCAGGCCCGGGAACCGCGCTAGGTATTCGGTGGAGCGGGGGCGGTCGCCGCGTTCGCGGCGGAGCTCGATCTCCAGAGGGAGCAGCTCGCAGAAGAGTGCGGGACGATCTTCCGGGCAGACTGCATCCAGAAAGTGTTCAAGCCGGGGCTGGGCGCCCCTTCTCCAGTCGGACTCGAAGCCCTCACACGCTTGGTGGACGCGTCGAGCTCGAGCCAGTGGCGAGTCAAGATCTTCACGCTGAGGAGGGTCGGCGAGCATCAGGCCACCTCGACGTGAGCTAGCCAGGTCTTGCGGATCAGGTCCAGCCGCCGCGCCACGGTCCGGCGGGCACAGCCAAGCTGCGCCGCGATCTCGTCACAGGTGTACCCTTCCATCCGGCTGATCGCAACTTGCCTCAGCCCGTCGTCTTCGAGGGCGTCGAGCAGCCGGCGGTATTCCTCGGCCACCATCGCCGCGAACTCGGGCGTGGGCTCTTCTCCCGCGATCATTTCGAGTCCCGCAGCCGACGCGGCGTCAAACGGCGAGTCGCCCTTCGGGCTCCGCAGCGCGGCCTCTTCCACGACCCGCCCGCCGCCGCGCTTGAGCCGTTTCTGGCGCTGAACCTGGGCGTAGGCCTTGCGCACGGTGATGGTCATGAGAATTCGCCAGAGATCCTCGCGATCGGCAAGCTGGGGAAACCTTCCCTGGGCGACTCCCACGCAAAAGCTGTTGAACGCGCTCAAGGCGGCGTCCTCCTCGTCGGCCTCTGCCCGAGGATGACGCTGCCGCTCTAGCTTCCCCCGGGCCAGGACGACCAGCCTGCCGAAATAGCGTTCCCAGAGTGGCTGGGCCGCCGCCAGGTCGCCGCCTCTGAGGTCGCCCAGCCAGTGAGTGATGGAACCACCTTGTCCGTCCATCAGCCCTCGCTTCGATCCCACGGGATCGTCATGGTAATCATCAGATCGAGATGGAGGCTTCGTCCCCGTCCATTCTAACACCACCCTTGGCCCGGCGCAACCGCGCACACCGGGGTTCGTGCGGCCGCGAGTGCGCCTGGCTGGCCTGGGGCGATGAGACTGGCCCACGAAATTCTGGCGGTCCTCGCGTCTTCGTGCAGGTTTTTCGGAACCGGGTGGCATCCTGCGGTTCGATTCGAGCATGAAGATGATGGAGTGGGCCTTGCTGCCAGTCGTCGCGCCCTCCAGGAAGTCCAGATCCCGCGAGCCAGGCGCGAAGGAAATGTGCCTGTTTCCGGCGTCTGCTCCGTGGGATATGCTGGAACTGCGGGGGATCGGGAAGACCTGGGGCGAGCTCGAAATGGCTGGTTGATCATGCGAGTCCACCACGACGAAGCCGAATCGAGATCGGCGTTTCTGGATCGGCGCGGCTGGCTGTGGTTGATGCTGGGCGGGATGATCGGCTCCGGTGGCGGCACGGCGACCGCGTGGTCGGCGCAAAGTCCAGCGAAGGAAACGCAAAGTCCAGCGAAGGACAAAGCCGCGCCCGCGCCGCCGCCGCCGGACGCCGAGCTCGCCGCAGTCCGAGATAAGCTGGACCAGGCCAGGATCGGCCCCCTCAGCACCGTCCACTCGGCACATTACGTGGCGATCGGGGACGCCCCCACAGCATTCATCACGACGATCCTCGCCGACTGCGAACAGCTTGACGCGGATTATCAGAGGTATTTTGATTCCCTTGGGTTCCACCTGCACCAGCCGGACCGTCCCCTCATCGTGGTCATGTTTCGTGACGACCGATCGTTTGGGAAGTTTTTCCGGTTGCCGTCGCTGCTCGACGCCGCCGCGAACGGACGACCCATTCAACCGGCGGGAATCTACGACAAGACGAGCAACGTGCTGCACGTTTTCGACTGGAGAAACGTGCCCATGGAGTCACGGTCGTCGCACCGCAACATGGAGACCCTGGCCCACGAGGGAACGCACCAGCTTTCTTTCAACACGGGCTTGCTCAACCGCGCGGGGGACACGCCGCTTTGCATCGTCGAGGGTCTGGGCACCCACGGCGAGCCTCGCAAGACCACGGGGCCCAGTGATTTCGGACGGCTCAACCTGAGGCGGATGGACGACCTGGCCAGAATCCAGAGGCGGGTGCCCTGGATTCCCGTACGCGAGCTCATCGGCGATGATTCCGTCCTCCGCGCCGGCAATGCCGCTCGCATCATGCTGGGCTATGCCCAGAGCTGGCTGCTGGTGCACTACCTGATCAAGGAGCCGGCGGCGCTGCCCCGGTTCCGGCAATACTTGCAAGCGATCGCGCCGCGAGTGAAGTCCGACCGGAGGATCGAGGACGCCCAGGCTCACCTGGGAGATCTCGACCAGCTCGACCAGGAGCTGCGCCGCTATGCCATCCGGCTTCAACTCTGGCTGCGATAAATCAATCTGTAAGGAAAACCTGTCTCGTACGTGAGAGTCGTGGAGCATCGGTCCGCGCCAGGGACACGTCCAGGGTCCGCGCGGAGCATGTTGCCTGGCTGGCGCGGGGACGAACCGCGACCGGCGATCGCGGCGGAACTCGCTTTAGTACTACAGCGCTATGCTTGACGTAACTCCAAGGTCAACTGCAACAAGCAATCAGCATCGCGAATTCATTAGGAGACGCGAGGATCTTCGAAAATAGGCTGCTTTTCCCGTCTTTCG